>DASXKY010000022.1:0-11113 GCA_036496555.1 Burkholderiales bacterium
CCCGATGCTCGGCTTCCGCGGCGCCTCGCGCTACATCGCGCCGAGCTTCCGCGAATGCTTCGAGCTCGAGTGCGCGGCCCTGCGGCGCGTGCGCGAGGAGCTCGGCCTGACCAACGTCGAGCTGATGGTGCCGTTCGTGCGCACGCTCGACGAGGCAAGAGCCGTTTTGAAATTACTCGAACAGAATCATCTTCAGAAAGGCATCAACGGCCTGAAGATCGTGATGATGTGCGAGCTGCCCTCCAACGCCATCCTGGCCGACGAGTTCCTCGCTCTGTTCGACGGCTTCTCGATCGGCTCGAACGACATGACGCAGCTCACGCTCGGCCTCGACCGCGACTCGGGCCTGGTGGCCGAAGGCTTCGACGAGCGCGACCCGGCGGTGAAGCAGATGCTCGCCATGGCGATCCGCGCCTGCAACAAGCAGGGCAAGTACGTCGGCATCTGCGGCCAGGGGCCGTCCGACCATCCGGACCTCGCCCGCTGGCTGATGGAGCAGGGGATCAGCAGCCTCTCGCTCAACCCGGACACGGTGGTTTCGACCTGGATGGCGCTCGCAGAAGCGCCGCCCCCTACCACCGACAAGAAATCAGCGGCTGCGTAGCAGCCGTTGCTTCTCCCGCTGCCAGTCCTTGTCGCGCTTGTCGGCACGCTTGTCGTGCTGCTGCTTGCCGCGCGCCAGGCCAATTTCCAGCTTGATGCGTCCCTTGCTGTAGTGCAGGTCGAGCGGCACCAGGGTGTAGCCGCGCTGCTCGACCTTGCCGATCAGGCGCTTGATCTCCTCGGCGTGCAGCAGCAGCTTGCGGCTGCGCGCCGGGTCGGGTATGAAGTGCGTCGACACCGTCGGCAGGGGGCTGATGTGCGCGCCGATCAGGAACAACTCTCCGCTTTTGATGATGACGTAGCCCTCAGCGAGCTGCGCGCGCCCGGCGCGGATCGACTTCACCTCCCAGCCGTCGAGGGCGAGGCCGGCTTCGTAGCGCTCCTCGATGAAGTAGTCGTGGCGCGCCTTGCGGTTTTCGACGATCGACATGGGCCGGGGATTTTCCCATGAAGCGCGTGACGCGGTCGGCGATCGTCGAGCACAGCGCCGCACGGATCTACGGCCTGGTCGAGGACATCGAGCGCTACCCCGAGTTCCTGCCCTGGTGCCTGGCCACGCGGGTCCACGAGCGGACGGCGGATTCGACGCGCGCCACCCTGACCGTCGGCATGCCCGGGCTGCGCCAGTCCTTCACCACCCGCAACGCCAACAAGGCCGGGCAATCGATCGACATGCAGCTGATCGAAGGGCCCTTCAAGGCCTTTGCCGCCTCGTGGCGCTTCCACCCGCTTTCGCCTTCCGCGTGCCGCATCGAGTTTACGTTGCGCTACGAGTTTTCCAGCCGGACCTTGGCGCGCCTCCTCGAGCCGCTGTTCGACCAGATCGCGAGCTCGATGGTCGACGCCTTTACCAGGCGCGCCGACACGCTCTATGGCCGGGCTGCGGATTGAGGTGATACAGGTTGAAGTGATCTATGCGCTGCCCGGTGGCGCCGACGCCGTCACGCTGCGGCTGCCCGCCGGCGCAACGGTACGCGAGGCGCTGGAGAAAGCCGGCCGGCTTGACCTCGCGCGAGGCAAGGTTGGCATCTTCGGCAGGGTGGTGAGCCTCGACGCCAGGCTCGCGGACGGCGACCGGGTGGAAATCTACCGGCCGCTCGCAATCGATCCGAAGGAAGCGCGGCGGCGGCGCGCCGCGCGCAAACGCTAGTTGCAGGCCTGCTGCACCATCTGGCGGGCCTTGAGGGTTTCGCTCGCCCGCTGATCGTCGTCGAGGTAGGCGCGCTCGCCGTTCTTGTCGGTGACGGCGATGCGCTGCCCGCTTTCGAGGCCGCGCAGGTATTCCTGCGAGCGCGCGCACTGCTCCTTCTTTTGCGATGCGTCGCCGGCGGTCTGCGTGGCCTTGTCGGCCGCCTTGGCGGAATCCTCCTGGCGCTTGCGGAAGGCAGCGTCCTGCTCGGCGGCGGTAGCGGGCTTGCCGCCGGATTGCGAGGTAGCCGGCGCCGAAGACGCGGCGGCGGGCGCGCGCAGCGGCGTCGCCTTCACGCCGGGCGGCGGATTGTCCCCGTACTGCGTCCGGCCGTTCTGGTCGACCCATTTGTACTGCTGCGCCGAAGCCGCGAAACCGACGCCGAGGGCGGTGAGCAAAACGAGGAGAAGGGCGGAAAGTCGCTTCATTTGATGAGAGTATAATGCCGCTTTGCGAGAAGAAAACATGCGGGTGATCCAGAAGGCGCTGACCTTCGACGACGTTCTGCTTCTTCCCGCCCACTCGCGCGTCCTGCCGCGCGAAGTCTCCCTGAAGACCCGCCTCACCCGGAACCTCGAACTGAACATCCCGCTGGTGTCGGCTGCCATGGACACGGTGACCGAGGCGCGCCTGGCGATCGCCATCGCCCAGGAAGGCGGCATCGGCATCGTCCACAAGAACCTGCCGACGCCGCAGCAGGCCGCCGAGGTCGCCAAGGTGAAGCGCTTCGAGTCCGGCGTGCTGCGCGATCCCATGACCGTCGCGCCGGAGATGACGGTGCGCGAGGTGCTCGCGCTGCAGCGCGAGCACAAGATCTCCGGCTTCCCGGTGGTGAAGGCCGGCAAGGTGGTCGGCATCGTCACCAACCGCGACCTGCGCTTCGAGACCCAGCTCGAGCAGCCGGTGAAGGCGATCATGACTTCGCAGAGGAAGCTGGTCACCGTACGCGACGGCGCGAGCCGGGAGGAAGCGCGCGATCTCATGCACCGCCATCGCCTCGAGCGCGTGCTGGTGGTCGACGAGGACTTCCGCCTGCAAGGCCTCGTCACCGTGAAGGACATCATGAAGGAAACCGAGCACCCGGACGCATGCAAGGACGCGCAGGGCAAGCTGCGCGTGGGCGCCGCGGTCGGGGTGGGCGAGGGCACCGAGGAGCGCGTGGCGGCCCTGGTCGAGGCCGGAGCGGATGTGCTCATTGTCGATACGGCGCACGGCCATGCGCAGGGCGTGCTCGACCGGGTGAAGTGGATCAAGAAGACCTTTCCGAAGGTCGAGGTGATCGGCGGCAACGTCGGCACCGGCGACGGCGCGAAGGCGCTGGTGGACCACGGCGCCGACGGCGTCAAGGTCGGCATCGGCCCGGGCTCGATCTGTACCACCCGCATCGTGGCGGGCGTTGGCGTGCCGCAGATCAGCGCCATCCAGAACGTCGCCGAGGCGCTCGCGAAATCCGCCGTGCCGTGCATTGCAGACGGCGGCGTGCGCTATTCCGGCGACATCGCCAAGGCGCTTGCGGCCGGCGCGCATACCGTGATGCTGGGCTCGCTGTTCGCCGGCACCGAGGAGTCGCCCGGCGAGATCGAGCTGTTCCAGGGCCGCTCCTACAAGGCCTACCGCGGCATGGGCTCGCTCGGCGCGATGCAGAAGGGCGCCGCCGACCGCTATTTCCAGGACTCCGAGATGAACGTCGACAAGCTGGTGCCCGAGGGCGTCGAGGGCCGCGTGCCCTACAAGGGCAGCGCCGTGTCGCTCATGCAGCAGCTGATCGGCGGCGTGCGCGCGAGCATGGGCTACACCGGCTGCGCGACGATCGAGGAGATGCGCACCAGGACCCAGTTCGTCGAGATCACCTCGGCCGGGATGCGCGAGTCCCACGTGCACGACGTGCAGATCACCAAGGAGGCCCCGAATTACAGGGTCGAATAGTCATCAGAAAATCCTGATCCTGGATTTTGGCGCGCAGTACACGCAGTTGATCGCCCGCCGGGTGCGCGAGGCGAAGGTCTACTGCGAGATCCACCCCCACGACGTTTCCGACGACTTCGTGCGCAGCTTCGGCGCGCAGGGCGTGATCCTCTCCGGCAGCCACATGTCGGCCTACGAGGAATCGACCGGCAAGGCGCCCAAGGCGGCCTTCGAGCTCGGCGTGCCGGTGCTCGGCATCTGCTATGGCATGCAGACCATGGCGCAGCAGCTGGGCGGGCGCGTCGAGCCGGGCAAGGTGCGCGAGTTCGGCCCGGCGGAAGTCCGCGCTCGGGGCCACACCAAGCTGCTCGACGGCATCGAGGACTACCGCAGCGCCGAAGGCCACGGCATGCTCAAGGTGTGGATGAGCCACGGCGACAAGGTCACCGCGCTCCCCGCCGGCTTCAAGCTGATGGCTTCCACCGATGCCTGCCCGATCGCGGCAATGGCCGACGAGGCGCGGCGCTTCTACGCCGTGCAGTTCCACCCCGAGGTCACGCATACGCGCCAGGGCGCGAAGCTGCTGCACCGCTTCGTGCGCGAGATCTGCGGCTGCCGCGGCGACTGGCAGATGCCTGAATATGTTTCCGAAGCAGTGAGGCAGATAAAAGAGACCGTAGGGCAGGAAGAAGTCATTCTCGGTCTCTCGGGCGGGGTCGATTCATCCGTAGCCGCGGCGCTGATCCACAAGGCCGTCGGCGAGCGGCTCACCTGCGTCTTCGTCGACCACGGCCTGCTGCGACTCGACGAAGCGAAGCAGGTGATGGACACCTTCGCGAAGCACATGCACGTGAAGGTGGTGCATGTCGATGCATCCGATGAATTCTTGGATAAATTGAAAAACAAATCGGATCCGGAGGAGAAGCGCAAGATTATCGGCAAGCTGTTCGTGGATATTTTTCAGGAAAAGGCAAAGCAGCTGCGCGGCGCCAAATGGCTCGCGCAGGGGACCATCTATCCGGACGTGATCGAGTCGGCCGGCGGCAAGACCAAGAAGGCCACCAACATCAAGTCGCACCACAACGTCGGCGGCCTGCCCGAGACACTGCATCTCAAGCTCCTCGAGCCGCTGCGCGAGCTGTTCAAGGACGAGGTGCGCGAGCTCGGCCTCGCGCTCGGCCTGCCGCGCGAGATGGTGTTCCGCCATCCCTTCCCGGGCCCCGGGCTCGGCGTGCGGATTCTCGGCGAAGTGAAGAAGGAATACGTCCAGCTCCTCCAGCGAGCCGACGCGATTTTTATCGAAGAGCTGAGAAAAGCGGACTGGTACGACAAGACGGCGCAGGCCTTCACCGTATTTCTGCCGGTGAAATCGGTTGGCGTCGCGGGCGACTACCGTACCTACGAGTACGTCGTCGCGCTGCGCGCGGTGCAGACCACCGACTTCATGACCGCCGACTGGGCGCCGCTGCCGCACGAGCTGCTGGCGAAGGTCTCCAGCCGCATCATCAACGAGGTGCGCGGCATCAACCGCGTCACCTACGACGTTTCCTCGAAGCCTCCCGCTACGATCGAGTGGGAGTAGGTCCGCAGTTTCCCGGCTAGGCTTTCAGCGCTGCCTGCACCCGCTCCGGCGTGAAGGGCAGGTGGTCGAGGCGCTTGCCCGTCAGCTTGAACACCGCGTTGGCGATGGCCGGCGCGATGAACGGGTTGCCGATCTCGCCGAGGCCGGTCGGGCGGGTGTCCGCGTCGACGAACCGTACCTGCATTTCCTCCGGCACGTCCGACATCCTTAGCACCGGGTAGTTGTGGAAGTTCGACTGCTGGACGCGGCCGTCCTTCAGGGTCACTCGCTCGTGCAGCACGCTCGACAGCCCGTAGATCATCGCGCTCTCGACGTTGTGCTTCGCCTGCTCGGGCTGCACGACGATGCCGCCGTCGATCGCCGCCCAGACCTTGTGCACGCGGATCTTGCCGCTCGCGCGGTCGAGCGAGAGTTCCACCGCGCCCGCACCGAGCGAGCCGGAACGCTCGGTGATCGCGACACCGAGCGCACGCCCCTCGGGGCGCTGCGCCTTGTAGTCGCACATCTCGGCCAGCGCCTCGAAGACCTTGCGGGTCTTGGGCATCGCGCCCATTTTTTCGAAGCGGAAGGCGATCGGGTCCATGCCCTGGTCGGCGGCCATGCGGTCGACCATGCTCTCGATCGCGAACACGTTGAAGACGTGCCCGACGCCGCGCCAGTGCTTGAGCTTCACGCCGTGCGACACGCCGCGCCGCTCGATGAACTGGTTCGGCACGCCGTAATAGGGGATGCGGATGCCCGTCTGCAGCAGCGCCTCACCATCGCCAACCACGCAGTGCTTCCAGCCGGTGACCTTGCCGGAAACGTCAGTCGCCGCCTCCACGCACTGGAACGACTGCGGCCGGAACATGCCCTGCGCGATGTCTTCCTCGCGCGTCCAGATCAGTTTCACCGGCTTTTTCACGGCCTTCGCCACCAGCGCCGCTTCGGCGGCGTAGTCGCCAAGCGAACGGCGGCCGAAGCCGCCGCCCATGTAGCACTGGTGGTAGTCGACCTGCTCGGGCGGCAGCCCGAGCGCCGTTGCCACCGCCTTGCGCGAGACGTCCGGCGCCTGGCTGCCTTCCCATACTTCGGCGCGATCGCCGTTGGCACTGAGGCGTACCACCGCGTTGAGGGGCTCCATCTGCGCGTGATAGCCGTAGTCGCTGCGGAAATCGGCCTTATAGGTCTTGGCCGCCGAGGAGAACGCGGTCTTCACGTCTCCCTTCGCGTCGAGCGTGTCGCTCTTGGCGGCAGGGTCGGCGTGGATCCGCACGTAGTCCTCCATCGCGCGGTCGGAGTCGAAGCCGTCCGCCTTCGCTTTGGCCCACTTGACCTTCAGTGCGTTGCGCGCCGCGCGTGCGTGATCGAACGTGTCTGCGACCACCGACACGCCGTTAGGCAGCTTGACCACGGAGATGACGCCTTTCATGCGCTTGATCTCGGCGTCGTTCCAGGACTCCGGCTCGGCCATGGGCGCGTTTGGTTGCATGCTGTCCCAGACCTTGGTCGTCGCGTCGTGTACCGGCGAGTGCATCGTCGTGGCGTACACCATCCCCGGCAGACTGACGTCGATCGCGTATTGCGCCGTGCCGTTCACCTTCGCCGGCAGGTCGCGGCGCGGCATCTGCTTGCCGATCAGGCGGAATTGCTTCGGATCCTTGAGTTCCTTCGCGTCCACGCTCGGCAACGGGGAGGGCACCGCACCAAAGGCGGCAATCTCGCCATAGGCGAGTCGCTGGTTACCGTTCACGACAAAGCCCGGCTCGGTGCGAAGCGACGCAGGATCGACGCCCCATTTCTGCGCGGCATTGGCGATCAGGACCTTCCTGACCTGCGCGCCGGCGAGGCGCAGCTCGGTGTAGTAGAGCTGCACCGCGCGGCTGCCGACGATGGACATCATGCGCGAGTTGTTCAGCATGTAGCCGTAGCGCTCGGCGTCGGCGGGCGCGAACTCGATCTTCACCTTGCTCCAGTCCGCGTCCATCTCCTCGGCGACGATGATCGGCAGCGAGCTCATCGAGCCCTGGCCCATCTCCGCGCCCGCGCTATAGATGGTGACCGTACCGTCGGGCGAGATCCTCACCCACGCATTGATGGCTTTATTTTTATTTTCTTCAGAGAACGAAACAGCCGGTGCAAGGCTGAACAGCAGTCCGCTGCCCGATACCTTCAGAAAGTCTCTGCGGTCCATGGCTTAGACCTCCTTGGCGGCTTGCTGGATCGCCGCGATGATGCGGTGGTAGGTGCCGCAGCGGCAGAGGTTGCCGTCCATGTGGCGGACGATCTCGTCGCGGCTGGGGTTCTTGTTGGCCGCGAGGAGCTCGGCGGCCTTCATGATCTGGCCGGACTGGCAGTAGCCGCATTGCGGCACCGCCTGCTCGACCCAGGCCTTCTGCAGCGGGTGCGAGGAGCTGGGCGAGAGGCCTTCGATGGTCGTCACGCGCTTGCCCTCTACCGCGGAAACCGGCGTGACACAGGCGCGGACCGCCTTGCCGTCGAGGTGCACGGTGCAGGCGCCGCAGAGCGAGGCGCCGCAGCCGTACTTGGTGCCGGTGAGCTTCAGCTCGTCGCGCAGGACCCAGAGGAGGGGGGTATTCGGCTCGGTTTTCGCCGAGACCGGCTTGCCGTTGACAGTGAACGCCGCCATGAGAGCGCCTCCGCGAAGCCATTATTGGGAAGAAGGCGGCCATTCTATGCCCGGTAAAATGTCGTGGAAATGGCGGATGCGGAATTCATGCGCCGCGCGCTCGAGCTCGCGCGGCGCGCCGAGGACGAAGGCGAAGTGCCGATCGGCGCGGTCGTTGTGCAGGACGGCACAATCGTCGGCGAGGGGTGGAACCGGCCTATCGCCGCGTCCGATCCGACCGCGCACGCCGAGATCCAGGCGCTGCGCGCCGCCGCCAAGGCGACCGGGAACTACCGTCTGACCGGAACGACGCTCTATGTGACGCTCGAACCTTGCGACATGTGCGTCGGCGCCATGTTCCACGCCCGCGTCGCCCGGGTCGTCTACGGCGCCAAGGACCCCAAGAAACTGGTTTTGAAGAACTCAGTGGAAATCTCGGGCGGCGTGCTCGCGGAAGAATGCGGCAGCATCCTGAGCAAGTTTTTTATGGCGAAGCGATGATCGTTATCGACCTCAAGAAACAAGAATTGGTTTTCGAAAACAGAATCTATTCTGTTTCGACCGCCAAGAACGGCCCGGGCGAGAAGAACGGCAGCTTCTGCACGCCGCGCGGCAAGCACATCGTGCGGGCGAAGATCGGCGCCGGGCAGCCGCTCAACACCGTCTTCGTGCGGCGCCGCCCGACCGGCGAGACGTGGTCGCCCGAGCTGCATGCGAAGCATCCGGGACGCGACTGGATGCTGACGCGATTGCTGTGGCTTTCGGGCTGCCAGCCGGGCTTCAACCGCCTCGGCGACGTCGACACGATGCGCCGCTATATCTACATCCACGGCTCGCCCGACACCGCGGAAATGGGCAGGCCCGGCTCGATCGGCTGCATCCGCATGCGCAATCGCGACATCGTCGAGCTCTTCGAGCGCGTGCCGCCTTATACGCCGGTCGAGATCAGGGCCTGAATCTTTGCCCGGTCGGGCGAGCGGATCACACCCTTCTCGCAGATGATCGCCGTCACCAGCTCCGCCGGCGTCACGTCGAACGCCGGATTGCGCACGGCGATGCCTTCGGGCGCCCAGCGCGTGCCGCGATAGCCGGTCAGCTCGTCGGCGGCGCGCTCCTCGATCTGGATGTGCGAGCCGTCGGCGATCTTCGGATCGAAGGTGGAGAGCGGGGCGGCGACGTAGAAGGGGATGTTGTGCCGCTTTGCGAGCACGGCGACGGTGTAGGTGCCGATCTTGTTCGCGACGTCGCCGTTCGCGGCGATGCGGTCGGCGCCGACGATGGCGACGTCGACCTCGCCGCGGCTCATCAGGTGGCCGGCCATGTTGTCGGCGATCAGCGTGCAGGGGATGCCTTCCTGCACGCATTCCCAGGCGGTGAGGCGCGCTCCCTGGAGATACGGCCGAGTCTCGCATGCGATTACTGAAATAGATTTATTCTTAGAAGATCTGACGACGCCAAGAGCCGTGCCATGTCCCGACGTGGCCAGCGCGCCGGTGTTGCAATAAGTGAGCACCCGGGCGCGCTCTGGAATCAGCGCGGCGCCGTGCTTCCCCATTGCGCGGTTCGCAGCCAGATCCTCGTCGAAGATCGCTTTCGCTTCGGCCTCGAGGTTGTCGGCTTTCTTCATGCGCTCGAGCGCCCAGAACAGGTTCACCGCAGTAGGGCGGCTCTTTGCCAGCACGCCGTAACCGCCTTTACTTAATACAATTCCGAAGGCAGCGGCGCAACCAATGGCCGGCGCGCCGCGCACTATCATGTCGCGAATCGCGGTCGCAACGTCGTCCGCGCTCTTGCAGGTGACGTAGACCAGCTTGTCGGGAAGGAGGCGCTGGTCGAGCAGCTCGAGGCGGTCGCCCTTCCAGCGGATGGGCTCGATCGTCACACCAGCTTCTCGGTGCCGCCGTCCACCGGCACCTGCGCGGCGGTGGTCTTGGCGAAAAGCGACCCGCACATCTCGGCGGCGAGCTCGGCGACGTCCTTCGACGAGACTTCGGTCTTCAGCAGGTTGTTCTTCTTGTATTGCTCGACCGTCATGTCGTAGGCCTTGGCGCGCGAGGCGAGCACCTCGTCGGTCCACAGCGCCGTGTCGTAGACCGCGTTGGGGTGCAGCGTGTTGATGCGGATGCCGTCCTTCGCCCATTCCAGCGCCGCGACACGCGCGAGCTGGTTCATCGCCGCCTTGGAGGCCGAGTACGCGCCGGCGCCGGGCCCCGGGGCCGGCACGTTCTTGGAACCGATCACCACGACTCGCCCACCGCGCGGCGAGAGCTTGAGGAGCGGATGTACCGCCTGCATCACCAGCAGGGGGGCTTCGACGTTGACCGTCATCGCCGAGCGCCAGGAATCCCGGGCGATGCTCTGGATCGGGGAGGAGGCGGGGAAGATGCCGGCGTTCAGCACGAGCATATCGATGCCGCCGTATTGCCTTACGGCCTCATCGAGACTTTTCTCTATCAACTCCACGTTCGTAAGATCGCAAGCGATACCCAGGAAATCGGGACGCTTCAACATTTCTCCGACCGAAGAATTCCGGTCCAGGCCCACGACCGCAGCACCGCGCTTGAGGAAGGCTTCGACGCACGCCTTGCCGATGCCCGACGCAGCGCCGGTGACCAGCGCCACCTCGCCGGCATAGACCGGCGGCGCGCCGGACTTGCGCAGCTTCGCCTGCTCGAGATCCCAGTATTCACAATCGAAGATGTGCTGGTCGTCGAGCGCGCGCCAGCCGCCGAGCGCCTCGGCGCGCAGGATCACGTCCACCGTGTGCTGGTACAGCTCCTCGGCGATGCGCGCATCCTTTGCCGTGCGCCCGAACGCCGCCAGGCCGAGCTGCGGATCGAGCGCGAGGCGCGGCGCCGGGTCGAGCATGGTCTTGCGCTCTTTGGCACCTTTCTCGTTTTTCTCAAAATACTTTCGATAAAGAGCGGTAAACCCATCGACATCGCGCCCCAGCATGGGGACGGACTTGGTGCGGATGACGTGATCGGGCGTGGCCGGGCCGCGCTGCGAGATAGCGCCCACGTCCGGCCGGCGAGCGAAGTCGAGGAACAACGGCGAGTCGTTGCACAGGCACAGCATCGGGAAGCCGGCGGCGCGCGACACCTCGTGGCGCAGCTTCGCCGCTTCCTCCCGCTTGAAGCCGGACTCTCCGCTGCGCGGCGAGCCGACGCTCCAGGCCTTTCGCGCCTCGAGATAGCGCTCGGCCATGGCGACCAGCTCGATCATG
>DASXKY010000023.1:0-5087 GCA_036496555.1 Burkholderiales bacterium
GGCTTGGTGCTGTCGTAGAAGATGTAGCCGCCCGGGTCGATCTCCTTCACGTCCTGCGCCCAGGTCTGCGGGTTCATCGCCACCATCAGGTCGACGCCGCCGCGGCGGCCGAGGTGGCCCGGCTCGGTCACCCTGACTTCATACCAGGTCGGCAGGCCCTGGATGTTCGACGGGAAGATGTTGCGCGGGCTGACCGGGATGCCCATGCGCAGGAAGCTCTTGGCGAACAGCTCGTTGGCCGACGCCGAACCCGAGCCGTTGACGTTGGCGAACTTGACGACGAAGTCGTTGACCGACTCGATGCGCGGGGCGGTTTTCACTAGGCCGCCTTCTTCTTCTGGTGGTGGGTGCGGCAGGCGTTGCCCGCGTCGGTCATCTCGAGCAGGAACTTCTGCATGTCCCAGGCGCCGGTCGGGCAGCGCTCGGCGCACAGGCCGCAGTGCAGGCAGACGTCCTCATCTTTGACCATTACGCGCTTTGTCTTTAACTCTCCGCTCACATAGAGAGATTGCGTAGCGTTGCCCGCAGGCGCATTGAGATGGGTGCGTAAAACTTTTTCTTCATCGTTGCCCGTGAACGTAATGCAGTCCATCGGACAAATGTCCACGCAGGCATCACATTCAATACACAACTTATCCGTGAAGACCGTCTGCACGTCGCAGTTCAGGCAGCGCTGCGCTTCCTTCCACGCCGTCGCCACGTCGAAGCCGAGCTCGACCTCGGCCTTGACGTTCTTCAGCGTGATCTTGATGTCGGCCCAGGGCACTTTGTAGCGCGAATCGCCGGCGATCTCGTTGTCGTAGCTCCACTCGTGGATGCCCATTTTCTGGGAAATCAGCGTGACGCCCGGCGCGGGACGCTCTTCGATGTTTTCCTGGTGCAGCAATTTGTCGATGGAAACGGCGGCGTCATGCCCGTGCGCCACCGCCCAGATGATGTTCTTCGGCCCGAACGCCGAGTCGCCGCCGAAGAAGACGTTGGGGACCGTCGACTGGAAAGTCGTCTTGTTCAGCTGCGGCAAGCCGTGTTTGTCGAACTCGACGCCCGAGTCCTTCTCGATCCAGGGGAAGGCGTTTTCCTGGCCGACGGCGACGAGCACGTCGTCGCACTCGAAGAACTGATCCGGCTCGCCGGTGGCAACCAGGGATCGCTTGCCTTTGTCGTCGTAGATCGCCTTGACCTTTTCAAAGGTCATCCCGGCCAGTTTTTGATTTTGCATTACAAAACTTTTGGGCACCAGGTAGTTCAGGATCGGAATGCCTTCGTGCTGGGCGTCTTCCTTCTCCCACGGGCTCGCCTTCATCTCGTCGAAGCCCGAGCGCACGATGACCTTGACGTCCTCGCCGCCGATGCGCTTCGAGGTGCGGCAGCAGTCCATGGCGGTGTTGCCGCCGCCGAGAACGATGACTTTCTTGCCGATCTTGCTGGTATGGCCGAACGACACCGAGGACAGCCAGTCGATGCCGATGTGGATGTTCTTGGCGCCTTCTTTCCTGCCGGGGAGGTCGAGATCGCGTCCGCGCGGCGCTCCGCTGCCGACGAAGATGGCGTCATAGCCTTCGGCCATGACTTCCTTCATGGAGGCGATCTTCCGCTGCTTGAAAGTCACGCCCAAATTCAAAACATAATTTACTTCTTCATCTATGACTTCCAGGGGAAGCCGGAAGCGCGGGATCTGCGACCAGATCATGCCGCCGGCGCGCGGGTCCTGGTCGAACACGGTGACGTCGTAGCCGAGCGGCGCGAGGTCGCGCGCGACGGTGAGCGAGGCCGGGCCGGCGCCGATGCAGGCGATTTTTTTGCCGTTCAGCTTTTCACGTTTGAGTTTTACTTTTTTGGCGACCTCGTCGTTGTCCTTGTAGTCGGCGGCGACGCGCTTCAGGCGGCAGATCGCGACGGGCTCGGGCTTCGCCTGCTGCTCTTCTTCGACGCGGCCGCGGCGGCACGCGGGCTCGCACGGGCGGTCGCAGGTGCGGCCGAGGATGCCGGGGAAGACGTTCGACTTCCAGTTGACCAGGTAGGCGTCGGCGTAACGCCCTGCTGCGATGAGTCGGATGTATTCGGGTACCGGAGTGTGGGCCGGACAGGCCCACTGGCAATCCACAACTTTATGGAAGTAGTCGGGGTCCTTGATGTCGGTCGGCTGCACTCGGCTCCTTTTGCAAGCCCTCTTTCGGGGCTTCGCTTGAGTGCTCGGCAGTCTACTCCGCGCCGTGGGACAAGGAAACCCTTAGCTTTCAAACCCTAAGGTCATGAAGGTGATGCGGCACCGGCGGCGCCGTCCTGCGCCGGGGCCTGCACCTCGAAAAACACCATGACATAGTGGGAAACCGCCCCGTTCAGGTCCTTTACCGCCCGCACGCTGCGCCATTCCCGGTACACCGAGCCGCTCTTGCGCTTGCTCCAGACGGTGCCGGTCCAGAAGCCCTTGCGCAGCACGGCGAGGAACATCTCGTCGTAGAAGTCGGCGGCCTGCAGCCCGTTGCGGAACTCGCGCACCGGCCGGGCAAGGACGTCGTCGCGGGCGTAGCCCGTCAGCTGGGTGAAGGCGTGGTTCACCGCCACCACCGTGCCGTCCGCGGAAGTGATCAGGATCCCCTCGGTCATGCCCTCGAGCGCGTGGGCGGCGACGAGCAGGCGCTCTTCGCTCTCCTTCAGGTCGGTGGTGTCCTGCGAGACGAGCAGCACCCGGTGGTGCGGCAGGCCGGGCGCCGTCGCCTCCGGGTCGAGCGGCTGCACCCGGGTCTTGAACTGGCGCACGCGCCCGTCGCGGTCGACCAGCCGCAGCAGGAGCTCGCGCGGCTTGCCGCTGATCGCGACGCGCCGCACGGCGTTGTGGCCCTCCTGCGCGTCGTCGGGGTGCGCGCGGGCGAAGGCGTCGCCGCCGAGGGAGACCGCGTCCTCGCCGAGCAGGCGCTGGTACGACGGGCTGCCGTAGAGCCAGCGGCCCTCCGGGTCGACCATGCCGACCAGGTCGGCGGCGTTCTCGGTGATCAGGCGGTAGCGCGTCTCGCTCAGGCGCAGCTGCTCGCGCGCCGACACCAGGCGCCGGTTGGTCACGAACTCGACGTAGCCGATGGCGCAGGTATAGCCGAGCGAGCCCAGGAAGCAGAGCGCGGTGATCACGTCGCTCGTCGCAGGCTCGTAGTCGATGCCGATCGCGCCGACGACCAGCAGCGCGCCGATGAAGAACGCGGCGAGCGAGGTGCCGAGGCCGCGCAGGCCGCGCAGCACGATGGCGTTGAGCGAGGTCGAGTGCAGCGCGGCGTAGACCGGCCAGGTCGGGAAGCCGAAGCCGGCCATCCAGGCGCCGAGGAACAGCGCATCGAGGTAGAGGTTGTCGAGCTCGGCGCGCTTGGGGCTGCGCGAGCTTTTCGCGCGCCAGTAGGCGACGTGCGGGTAGATCAGGAACTGCCAGACCGCGAGCACCCAGAAGAACGGGCCGAAGCCGCGCTCCCAGGCGTACAGGCAGACGACGAAGAACGACCACGCGAACGCGCCGGCACGGATGCCGTAGTTGATCCGCACCAGACGATGGAGCGCAGGCTTCATGAAACCCGCCAGCCTAAGACGGGCCTCGTCCCACCGGTGCAAATTTATGTCAGACGGCGCAGGCGAGGCGCTATAGTTTCGCCATGCCGAGCCAGCTCGAATCGCTCAGGAAATACTCCCTCGTCGTCGCCGACAGCGGCGACATCGACGCCGTCGCGCGCTGGAAGCCGCAGGACGCCACCACCAATCCCTCGCTGCTCCTCGCCGCCTCGCAGGACCCGCGCTACCGCGCCCTCCTCGACGCCGACATGGACCGCATGTGCGTGAACTTCGGCCGCGAGATCCTCAAGCACGTGGCGGGGCGCGTTTCGACCGAGGTCGATGCCCGGCTGTCGTTCGATGCCGAGGCAAGCGTCGCCAAGGCGAGGAGATTCATTTCCTTGTATGAGAAAAGCAATATTTCCCGGGAGCGGATCCTCATCAAGCTGGCCAGCACCTGGGAGGGGATCCGCGCCGCGGAGCAGCTCGAGCGCGAGGGCATCCACTGCAACATGACGCTGCTGTTCTCCTTCGCGCAGGCCGTCGCCTGCGCCGAGGCGGGGGTCACGCTGATCTCGCCCTTCGTCGGCCGCATCTACGACTGGTACAAGGCGGCACGGAAGGTCGACGACATTCCGCTGGAAGAAGACCCCGGGGTGGCCTCGGTCGCGCGCATCTATAACTACTACAAGCGCCACGGCTACCAGACCCAGGTGATGGGCGCGAGCTTCCGCAAGACCGGCCAGATCCTCGCGCTGGCAGGTTGTGACTTGCTGACGATTGCACCGGACCTGTTGGAAAAACTTTCTTCCACCCCCGGGGAAATCGAAAGAAAACTTTCACCGCAGACCGCGCCCGACGTCAGGAAAATCCATCTCGACGAAAAAGCCTTCCGCTGGGAGCACAACGACGACGCCATGGCGAGCGACAAGCTCGCCGAGGGCATCCGCAAGTTCGACGCGGATGCGCGCAAGCTCGAGAAGCTAGTCGCCGCCGCCCTTGCCGCCGCGCCAGCGGTTCCACAGCCAGGCTAGCAGGAACACCGCGGCCGGCACGGCGACGCCGAACAGGACCGGCCAGACCCACTTCGCCCGTTCGATCTCGCCGTCCGCGAAAGCGAGGATGGTGGCGGCATTCAAGCCGGCCACGATGACCCAGATGACGGTGAAAAGCAGCCACAGCCTCTTCCAAAGCGTCATCTAGCCCGCTTCCTACCCGATGGGAATCTGGCGCGCCCGCTCGAGCTGTTCGTTTGCGCTCTTCAGCCGCGCCTGCACGCGCTGGCGCGCATCGTAGAACAGCCTGAGGTCGACCACGCGGTTTTCGCCGGCGAGCGGCGTCGTGGTCTTCACCGACTCAGGCATGCCGTCGAGCAGCTTGTCGAGCGCGGCCAGCTCGACGCCGAGCTGGAAGTACGCTTCCTCCATGCGCTTCTTCAGGTCGCCGGCCGTCTGGAACCAGGCCGGGTTGCGCCGGCCGCCCGCGGCGAGGTGCGTGCGGATCGCCTGGCGCGAGGCGTCCCACTGGCGCTCGAGCGGCGCGAGCGCGGCCTGGTG
>DASXKY010000024.1:0-12821 GCA_036496555.1 Burkholderiales bacterium
TCATTGCGGTGCCCTATGCCGCGCTGCCGGCGATCCAGCAGCAGGTCGGCTCGCAGCTGAAGGGCAAGGTGATCGTCGACCCCAACAATCCCGTGCCGGCGCGCGACGGCGACATGGCGGTGCAGGCGAAGGAGAAGGGCGCCGCGATCTCGACCGCCGCGCTGCTGCCCGGCACGCGCACCGTGCGCAGCTTCAATTCCTGGGGCTATGCGACGATGGCGCGCGAGGCGAATCGCCCGGCGCCGCGCATGGCGCTGCCCGTCGCCGCCGATGATCCCGAGGCGCTGAAGATCGGCATGCGCCTCGTCTCGGATGCGGGCTTCGATCCGGTGAACGCCGGCTCGCTGGCGTCTTCGAAGGCTTACGATCTGGGTTCCTCCGTCTCCGGCCAAGTCATGACTGCCGAGGAACTGAGAAAGGCGCTGTCGCTCAAGTGAAGTGGCTCGCGCGGGTCGTCGCGGTACGACCCGAAGAAGCGCGCGCGATGCTGTGGTCGTTCGCGTATTTCTTCTGCCTGCTCGCCGCGTACTACATCCTGCGCCCGCTGCGCGACGAGATGGGCGTCGCCGGCGGGGTGAAGAACCTGCAGTGGCTGTTCACCGCCACCTTCGTCGTCATGCTCGCCGCGGTGCCGCTCTACGGCGCGCTGGTGGCGCGCGTGCGCCGGCGCCTGTTCATCCCGCTGGTCTATCACTTCTTCGTCGCCAACCTCGCCGTGTTCTGGCTGCTGCTCCACCTCGGCGTCGAGCGCCAGACCGTGGCGCGCGTGTTCTTCGTCTGGATCAGCGTCTTCGTGCTTTTCGCGGTGTCGGTGTTCTGGTCGTTCATGGCCGACGTGTGGAATTCCGAGCAGGGCAAGCGCCTCTACGGCTTCATCGCCGCCGGCGGCAGCGCGGGCGCGCTCGCCGGCCCGGCGATCACCATCGGCCTCGCCGGCGCGATCGGCGCGACCAACCTCCTCGTCGTCGCTGCGGTTCTTCTCGAGGCGGCGGTCCTTTGCGCCCGCAAGCTCGAAGTTGAAAAAGAAAGTTCTTCCGCAAGACAAAATCCTGTCGGCGGCAGCGCGCTCGACGGCATCCTCATGGTGCTGCGCTCGCCCTACATCGCCGGCATCACGCTGTGGGTCATGCTCCTGTCGGTGGCGGCCACCTTCCTCTACTTCGAGCAGGCGGCGATCGTCGCTGCGGCCTCCGACGATCCGGCGGTGCGCACGCGCATCTTCGCCACCGTCGACCTCTCCGTCGGCATCCTCACCATCGTCGTGCAGTTTGTGGCGACCGGCAAGCTGATCGCGCGCTTTGGCGTCGGCCCGGCGCTCGCGCTGCTGCCGCTCGTGTTCGCCGCCGGCTTCGCGGTGCTCGCGGCGGCGCCGGTGCTCGCGGTGGTGATCGCCTTCCAGGCGCTGCAGCGCACCGCCAATTTCGCCATCTCGAACCCGGCGCGCGAGGTGCTCTTTACCGTGCTCGCGCGCGACGAGAAATATAAGGCGAAGAACGTGATCGACATCGTCGCGGTGCGCGGCGCCGACTTCGCCGGCGGCTGGTTCGTCACCGGACTGCGGGCGCTCGGCATGGAAGTGCGCTCGATCCCGCTGGTCGCGATCGGCATCGCGGCCATCTGCCTGGCCCTGTCCATCGCGCTGGGCCGCGCCCAGGAGCGACGCACTAGGCTATAGTGCGCGCAAGCGGAGGGACACCATGGGGCTGTGGATCTTGCTGGCGATCATCGTCATCCTCGCCGTCTGGGCGGTCACGATCTACAACGGCCTGGTCGCGCTGCGCAACCGCTTCAAGAACGCCTTCGCGCAGATCGACGTGCAGCTCAAGCGCCGCTACGACCTGATCCCGAACCTGGTCGAAGTGGCGAAGGGCTACATCAAGCACGAGCGCGAAACGCTCGAAGCAGTGATCAAGGCCCGCAACCAGGCAGTGGCCGCGGCGACGGCAGCGGGCGCCAATCCCGGCAACCCGGCGGCGATGCAGGGCCTCGGCCAGGCCGAGGGCGCGCTCACCGGCGTGCTTGGCCGGATGTTCGCCCTGGCGGAGTCGTACCCCGACCTGAAGGCGAACCAGAACATGCTCGCGCTGCAGGAGGAGCTGTCCAGCACCGAGAACAAGGTCTCCTTCGCGCGCCAGGGGTTCAACGACGCGGTGATGGAATACAACACCAAGCGCGAGTCGTTCCCCGACAACTTCTTCGCCGGCGCGTTCGGCTTCGCGCCGGCGGAGCTGCTCGCCGCCACCGAATCGGCGGAAGAGCGCAAGCCGCCGAAGGTTTCGTTCTAGGGTCTTGAACTTCTTCGAGCACCAGAGCCTCGCCCGGCGCAACAGCCGGGTCATGGTGCTGCTGTTCCTGCTCGCCGTGGCTGCGGTGGCGGCCAGCGTCGATGTGGTGATCGGCTACGCCTACCTCTGGTCGAACGGCGCCCTGCTGACCGTGCCGCTCGCGGCCGTCCCGAAGCCGGTGTACGTTTGGGGTGCGATCGCTACCGTGGGCGTGGTGCTCGTGGTGAGCCTCTTCAACGTGGCGCGGCTGGGCGGCGGCGGCGCGACCGTGGCCGAGATGGCGGGCGGACGGCGCATCGCCGCCAATTCGACCGATCCAGCCGAGCGGCGCCTGCTCAACGTGGTGGAGGAGATGGCGATCGCCGCCGGCTTGCGCGTGCCGCAGGTGTACGTGATGGACGGCGAGCGCGGCATCAACGCCTTTGCCGCGGGGTGGGACGCCTCGAGCGCGGTGCTCGCCGTCACGCGCGGCGCGCTCGAGGCGCTCAGCCGCGACGAGCTGCAGGGTGTCATCGGCCACGAGTTCAGCCACATCCTGAACGGTGACATGCGGCTCAACATCCGCATGCTCGGCGTGCTGGCCGGCATCGTGTTCATCGGCTCGATCGGCGCTTTCCTGATGCGCAATACCGGTGACTCGCGCGACAGCCGCGCCGTGGCCGTCTCCTTCGCCGCCGGCCTCGCGCTCTTCGTCGTCGGCTATGTCGGCCTGTTTTTCGCGCGGCTCATCAAGGCGGCGGTCGGCCGCCAGCGCGAGTTCCTCGCCGACGCCTCGTCGGTGCAGTTCACGCGCAACCCGGACGGCCTGTGCGGCGCGCTCGACCAGATCCGCAGCGCCGCCGGCGGCGCGCTCATCTCCTCGCGCGCGGCCGAGGACCTCTCCCACATGTTCTTCGGCGAGAGCATCCGCCTGCGCCTCGGCGGCCTGCTCGCCACCCATCCACCGCTCGACGAGCGCATCGAGCGCATCAACCCGAAGTTCGAGGCGTCCGGCTATGCGAAGAAGCGCGCGGCCGCTCCGACGGCGGCCGTCGCGTCCGAATCGGCGGTCGGCCTCGCGGGGGAGGTGGCGCCGAACGGCCGGCGTGCCGCCGACGCCGGCGTGGCGTGGGGCCGCAGCCCGGAGGCGGCCGCCGGGCTGGTCGGCAAGCTCGACGCCGGCAAGCTCGCCTACGCTGCGCGGCTGCTCGCGGCGCTACCGGCGCCGCTGCGCAACGCCGTGCGCCACGCGGACAGCGCGGCGGCGGCGATGATCGCGCTGCTCCTCGCCCCCAAGGAGGAGGTGATGCTCCGGCAGCTCGAGGCGGTGAAGCGCGCGACGACCCTCGCCGTCCAGGTCGAAGCGCTGGTGCCCGCGACGCGCGGCCTCGGCCTGGGCTTCCACCTGCCGGTGATCGACCTCGCGCTCGCCGCGCTGAAGACCGCTCCCGAGGCGACGAAGAAGCAGGCGATCGCCGGCCTCGAGGCTGCGGCCTACGCCGACCGCCGCGTCTCGCTGCACGAGTTCGTGGTCCTCACCCTGGTGCGCGAGCAGCTGGCGCCGCGGGCGAAGCCCGCCGCAGCGACGAAGAAGATCGCCGACCTGCGGGGCGCCGCGGCGATTGTGCTTGCGCTGGTTGCGCAAGCCGGCACCCGCGCGGACGCGGCCGGCGCGCGCGAGGAGGCGCTGTGCGCGGCACAGCGCGCCGGTGCCCAGGTGCTCGGCATCACCGAGGAGGCGGTCGCCAAGGCGACGCTCACGCTCGACGCGGCGCGCGGCGCGCTGGAAGACCTCAAGGCCCTGGCGCCGATGCAAAAAGCGGTGCTGGTGAAGGGCCTCTTCGCGGCGATCACTGCCGATGGCACGGTCCGGGTCGCCGAAGCAGGCCTGATGCGGCTGGTGGGCGCGGTGCTCGACTGTCCGCTGCCGCCGCTGATCGCCGAGCTGGACCCGGCGACCCTGCAAGCCTAGTTCTTCTTCGCCGCGAGCTTCTTCAGGATGCCGTCGCGCGTCTCGCGCACGGCGTCGGCATACGGTCCGCCGTCGGGAAGGGCTTTCGAGGCCGCCTTTTCGATATAGGAGAGCGCCTCCCGGTCTCGCCCCTGGTCGGAGAGCGTTTGCGCGAGATTGTTCAGCACGATCGAGGAATCCGGCGCGCGCGCGAGCGCCGCGCGCAGCACCTGCTCCGCCTGCGGCAGCTCGCCGAGCGCGTAGTGCGCGTTGGCGAGGCCGACCGCGGCGTTCACGTTGTCCGGCCAGCGTTTCAGGAACGCGCCATACGCGGTGCGGTTGCTCCGCGGGTCGTTTAGCCGCTCGAAGGCGACCAGCGAGTTGAGCCACTTGTCCTCGCGCGCGGTCACCGGAATGCGGTCCGGCGGCGTCGCCACCATCGCCCAGTAGCCGCCGCGCTTCCACACGAACTCGCTCACGCCGAACGGCATCTGCTCGCGCTCGGTGATGCCCGAGCGCAGGACGAGCTGCCCGAACGGATAGTCGTAGCCCACCACCACGGCGTAGTGCCATTCGTCCCAGAAGCCGCCGAGGTTCTGCAGCACCACCACTGGCGTGCCTGACGCCACCTCGCGCATCACGTCGACGAAGCTCGGCTCGAGCTGGTAGGAGACGAGGCCGTGGCGGCGCGTCGCGGCGAGCATCTCGACCTGCAGGCTCCCTTTGCGCGCCGGCAAGTAAACCTCGGGCACCAGCGCTTCGGGCGTCGTGCTGGCGCCGGCGGCGGTGAGAACGGTGGCGAGCGACGCCGGGCCGCACTCGTTTTCGAGCTGGGGAAAAAACGGCACGCCGGTGAGCTCGACGCTCGGCGGCAGGCCCTCCGGCAGCCCCTCCAGCAGCGCGGAGGTCTGCGGCACGAGCCCCGCGCAGCCCTGCAGCGCCGCCAGCGAGGAAAAAAGCAGAGCAGAAACGAGAACGCCCGCATGCACGCGGGCGTTCTCGTAGCCCTTGCGGGCTTGCGCGATCACTTCCTGAAGAAGAACCACCACACTCCCGCGGCGATGACGATGACCAGCAGCACCCAGGCCCAATCGTCGCTCGCACCGGCCGGCGCGCTCTGGATCTGCTTGGCGAAGGTCGCGGCTTCGGCGTCCGAGAGGGCGGCGACGCGCGTCTTCGCGGTGCTCGGGTCGATGCCGAGCGACTGCAGCTTGTTGGAGACGTCGCTGCGCTGGAGGAAGCTGAGGACCGTTGCGCGGTCGCCGTTCATCTGGGCCTGCGGCGTCGCCACGGACTCGGTGGTGATCATGCCGGCCTGCGCGATGTAGCACGGGGTCCAAATCATCAGCGCCACCAGCAGGCGGCAGATTGTTCTTGTCCAAACGGATTTCATTTTAGCTCCTGGCTCGTAAGTGAAGGGAAGGGTGGGACTCGCGAAAGCGAGAGCGAGCAATAAATGCTCCGCTGCAGATGCGCCGGCCAGAGTAGAGATCCAAATGTGACAGGTCAACGCGCTGTGACAGAATCGGCGACCGATGGTAGAGATTCGGCGACTCGAGGAGGAACTCCGCGCGGCATTGTCGGGAGAAATGCGCGGGGAAGTGCGCTTCGACGCCGGCGCGCGCGCGGCGTATTCGGCGGACGCATCGAACTACCGGCAGGTCCCGATCGGCGTGGTGTTGCCCCGCAGCGTCGAGGACGTCGAGGCGGCGGTGCGGATCTGCCGCGAGCACGGCGCGCCGATCCTGCCGCGCGGCTGCGGCACTTCGCTCAACGGCCAGACAGTCAACGTCGCGGTGGTGTTCGATTTCTCGAAGTACCTGAACCGCATCGTCGCGCTCGATCCGGCCGCGCGCCTCGCGCGCGTCGAGCCGGGAGTCGTGTGCGACAGCTTGCGCGAGGCGGCGGAGGCGCACGAGCTCACTTTCGGTCCCGATCCAGCGACGCATTCGCGCTGCACGCTCGGCGGCATGATCGGCAACAACTCCTGCGGCGCGCATTCGGTGATGGCGGGGAAGACCGCCGAGAACATCGAGCGGTTGGAGGTCTTGACGTATCAGGGCTCGCGCTTTTGGTGTGGTCCTACGGACTCTTCACAATTTGCCGGAATAGTTTCCCGGCCCGGCGAGCAATCCGAGATCTACAAGAAGCTCAAAGCCCTCATCGACAAATACGGCCATCGGGTCCGCGAGCAGTTCCCGAAAATCAGAAGGCGGGTGTCGGGCTACAACCTCGACCAGCTGCTGCCGGAGAACGGCTTCAACGTGGCGCGCGCCCTGGTCGGCACCGAGGGAGGCTGCGCGCTCACGCTGCAGGCCGAGGCGCGCCTGGTCAGGAGCCCGCGCGAGCGCGTCCTGCTGGTCATGGCATTCCCCGACATCTACGCGGCCGGCGACGCGGTGCCGCAGGTGCTGGCCGCCGGGCCGATCGCCTGCGAGGGCCTCGACGAGGCGATCATCGGCGGGCTGCGCGAGCGGCGGCTGCGCCTCGACGACATCGCGCTGCTGCCGGCCGGCAAGGCCTGGCTGATGGTGGAGTTCGGCGCCGATACGCGGGAAGAGGCGATCGAGAAGGCCCAAAAGCTGGATGGGTTTTTGATTTCAGAGAAGAACCTTATTTCGCGCCTGTGGACGATCCGCGAAACCGGCGCCTCGGCCACCGCGCTCAAGCTCGGCGGGCAGGGCGCCGACCCGGTCGTGGGGTGGGAAGACGCGGCGGTCGATCCGATGCGCCTCGGCGACTACCTGCGCGAGTTCCAGGCGCTGATCGATCGCATGGGCTATCGCACCTCGCTCTACGGCCACTTCGGCGACGGCTGCATCCACGCGCGCATCGATTTCCGGCTGCGGGCGCCGGAAGGGCTCGCGCAGTGGCGCCGCTTCCTCGTCGAGGCGTCCGAGCTGGTGGTGAAGTACGGCGGCTCGCTCTCCGGCGAGCACGGCGACGGCCAGGCCAAGGCCGAGTTCCTGCCGATCATGTATGGGCCGGAGCTGATGCAGGCGTTCCGCGAGTTCAAGCAGATCTGGGACCCGCAGAACCGCATGAATCCGCACAAGCTCATCGATCCGCGCCGGGCGGACCAGGATCTGCGCCTGGGCCCGCAGTACAAGCCGGTCACGCTCGCAACGAGATTCAACTTCGAAAGCGAGGTCGGCGACGGTTTCACGCGGGCGACCGAGCGCTGCATCGGCATGGGCAAGTGCCGCTCGAGCGCCGGCGGCACGATGTGCCCGAGCTACCGCGCGACGCGCGAGGAGCGCTACTCGACGCGCGGCCGCGGCCGCCTGCTGAACGAGATGCTGCGCGGCGAGGTGATCACCGGCGGCTGGAAGAGCGAGGAAGTGAAGGAGGCGCTCGACTGGTGCCTCGGCTGCAAGGGCTGCCGCAGCGACTGCCCGACGCATACCGACATGGCGGCTTACAAGGCCGAGTTTCTCTCGCACTACTACGAAGGCAAGGCCCGACCTCTTTCGGCGCAGCTGATGGCGCGCATCGGCGAATGGGCGCCGCTCGGCTCACGTGTTTCTTGGGCTCTCAATGGTCTCTCTGCAGTGCTCCGCCCGCCCGGGATAGCGCCGCAGCGCTCGATTCCCAAGCTCAAAAAGTCCTTCCGCTCCGTCTTTGCGCCCGGAGGGCAGCATGGAGAACGAGTCGTACTGTTCGACGACACCTTCAACAATCACTTCCGCCCGGAAACCGCGCAAGCGGCGCAGCGACTGCTCGAATCCGCCGGCTGCGCGGTCGAGTTGCCGCGCCGGCACGTGTGCTGCGGCCGACCGTACTACGATTACGGCATGCTGGGCGAGGCGAAAGCGGCGCTCGAGGGGGTGCTCGGGGTGCTGGAGCCCGGCGTGCCGGTGGTGGTGCTCGAGCCGGGCTGCCTTTCGGTCTTCCGCGACGAGCTGAAGCAGCTGTTCCCGCGCGATGAGCGTGCGAAACGACTGCAGGTTTTCTCGCTCTCGGAATATCTGCTGGAGAAGAATTTCAAGGCCGAGGTCGGCGCAAACGTGCTCGTCCAATCCCATTGCCACCAGAAGGCGATTTGGGGAACCAAGGACGATCTGGAATTGCTCAAGGCCGCGGGCTGCAGCGTGAGCGCGCCCGACACGGGCTGCTGCGGCATGTCGGGCGCCTTCGGCTACAAGCGCGAGCACTACGAGGCGTCGAAGCGCATCTTCAGCCTCGCGCTCGAGCCGGCGCTGGCGGCGGCGCCCGGCGCCCAGGTGGTGGCGAGCGGTTTTTCCTGCCGCGAGCAGATCGAGTCGCTCGGCGCGCGGCCGACGCTGCACCTCGCCGAGCTGCTCAGCCCATCGCGTTGATCAGTCGCTCATAGGAGCGCAGGCGCGAGGCATAGTCGCCGGTGATGGTGAGCACCATCATCTCGTCGGCGCCGTAGCGCGCCGCCATTTCCTCGAGCTCGCGCCGGCACTTCGGCGGCCCGCCGATGATGGCCCGTGCGCGCTGGCTCAGGACGTACTGGCGCTCCTCGGGCTTGTACTCATGGCGCGCCGCCTCGTCGGGCGTCGGCACCGCCGAGTCGATATTTAGCGCCATGTGCAGCCGCCGCAGGTCGATGCAGGCGGCGAGGCGCTCGGCCTCCTCGTCCGTTTCTCCGCAGATGAGGAAGGTGCAAACCAGGACCTCGGGCTTTTCTGCTCCCTGGAAATTCTCGCGGTAGAAGCGCGCCACCTGCTCGCCGCCCTGTGCATTGATGAAATGCGCGAACGCGAAGCGCAAGCCCAGCTGCGCGGCGAGCGCGCCGCTGAAGTCCGAGGAACCGAGCAGCCACACCTGGGGCACGCCCTCCACCTCGGGTTGCAGGCGCACCCGCTTGAACGGGTGATCCGGGGGCAAGGTGCCCGCGAGATGTGCGACGAGCTCCCACACCTGCTCGGGGAAGCGGTCGGCCTCGGGAAAGCGGCCGCCGTTCACCGCCTGTGCCGTGCGCGCGTCGCCGCCCGGCGCGCGGCCGATGCCGAGGTCGACGCGGCCGGGGTAGAGGGCTTCCAGCATGCGGAAGCTCTCCGCCGTGCGAAAGGCGCTGTAGTAGGGCAGCAGGACGCCGCCGCTGCCGATGCGGATCCGCTTCGTCTCCGCGCCGAGGCGGGCGAGCAGAATCTCGGGGCAGGGATCGGCGAGCGCCGCGATGGCATGGTGCTCGGCCAGCCAGTAGCGGTGGTAGCCGAGCTCGTCGGCGCGGCGCGCCAGCGCGATGGTTTCCTCGAGCGCGCGGCGGGCGCCGAGTCCGCTGATCACCGGCGATTGGTCGAGAACCGAGAGGCGCATGCGCGCGATGTTACGGCAGCGGTTTCTGTCGCCGGCGGGCGACAGAGAAACCACCTGTGGCTTCAAGGGGTTTGGCGCGATGTGGCATATGTCGTCGCCTGATCCCGACGAATGGGCGGTGGCCAAGCCCCGCCAATTGTTTCACCTGCGGGACTCAACCATCTGTTCGGACTAGGAATTGGCGATCTGGCACGCGCGTTGCAGAAGAGAGATCGTGACTCCGCTCAAGCACGAATTTTCGTCGGTCGGGCAGCTGACCGTCGGCCTCGCCCTCCTGGGGCTGGTGCTGATCGGCATCGGCGGCACGATCTACAAGGTGATCTCGCCCGAAGGCTGGGTGGCGCACGCATTCGGCCGCAGCATCTCGGCCGGTGTCGCAGCGCTTGGCTCGCTGCTGATGATCGCCGGGCTGGCGTGGTTCTCGCGCGGCTGGACTTCGCCGCGCAGCCGCAACCGCTTTCCGGAGCTCCTCGTCTATACATTCGCCGCCGCCGGCCTGCTGTACATCGGCCAGGTGTGGCTGAAAGGCACGTTCTAGCGCCCAAGCGCAAGAACCACGACTCCTCCCCCGGGCTCGCCTTTTTTCCCCCTACAGGCGGGCCCTTTTTTTCTATACCGCGATCGGCGCCTTGATCGCGGGGTGCGGCTCGTAGCTCTCGAGCGTGAAGTCTTCGTACTCGAACTCGAGCAGCTCTTTTCTCCGCGTGTTCAGCTTCATCCGCGGGAAGGGCCGCGCCTCGCGCGCGAGTTGCTCGCGCGCCTGCTCGAGGTGATTGAGGTAGAGGTGCGCGTCGCCGAGCGTGAGCACGAACTCGCCGGGCTTGAGGCCGGTCACCTGCGCGACCATCAGGGTGAGGAGCGAATACGACGCGATGTTGAACGGCACGCCGAGGAACAGATCGGCGCTGCGCTGGTACATCTGGCACGAGAGCTCGCCGTTCGCGACGTAGAACTGGAACAGCGCGTGGCACGGCGGCAGCGCCATGCGCTCGACGTCGGCCGGGTTCCAGGCCGTCACCAGATGGCGGCGGGAATCCGGTTTGGCTTTCAGGTTTTCGATCAATTTCGAAATCTGGTCGATCTCTGCGCCGCCCGGCGTGCGCCAGTGGCGCCACTGATAGCCGTACACCGGCCCCAGCTCGCCGTTCTCGTCGGCCCACTCGTCCCAGATGCTGACGCCGCGTTCCTGCAGCCATTTCACGTTGGTGTCGCCGCGCAGGAACCATAGCAGCTCGTAGACGATCGACTTCAGGTGCAGCTTCTTGGTGGTGAGCAGCGGGAAGCTGTCGCGCAGGCCGAAGCGCAGCTGGCGGCCGAATACGGAGAGGGTGCCGGTGCCGGTTCGATCGCTCTTGCGCGCGCCGCGCTCGAGTACTTCCGCAAGGAGATCGAGGTACTGCTGCTCGCCCCGGTTGGCCATTACGCCATTATCACACCGCCACTGCGCCGTAGAGCTCGAGCGCGCTCTGGAAGCGCTCTTCGGGTTTCTTGGCGAGCATGCGATCGAGAATGCGCTGATAGCCGGCGAGCGGGCCCTCGAGCTGCGGGATCGGCTCGCTGACGTGCATCCGGATCAGGTCGGCCGGGTGCGCCGAGCCGAAGAGCTTCCCGCCGGTGAGCATCTCGTAGAAGATTGCGCCGAGCGCGTAGAGGTCGGAGCGATGATCGGCGACGCGGCCCATGCACTGCTCGGGGCTCATATAGCGCGGGGTGGCGAGCATCTGGCCGGCGATGGTGAGCGTCGAGTTGGCGCCGAGATCGCGCGCCAGGCCGAAGTCGACGATTACCGGCCGGCCGCGCGAGCGGAACAGGATGTTCGCCGGCTTGAGGTCGCGGTGCACGATGCCGCGATTGTGGATCGCATCGAGCGCGCGCGCGAGCTGCGAGACGATGCCCAGCGCCTCGCGCGGCGGAATGCCTTCGCGAATGCGGCCGGCGAGCGTGCCGCCGGCGAGGAACTCCATCGCGATGTACGGGTTGTCGCCGCTGAAGCCCTGGTCGTAGATCCGCGCGACGTTCTCGATCTCGAGCATCGCGAGCAGCCGGTACTCGCGCACGAAGCGATCGAGGAACACGCCGTCCTGCCGCAGCGAGCGGTCGAGCACCTTCAGCGCGAGCTGCTTGCCGTCGTGCACCCGCTCGGCGAGCCAGACCTGCGCCTGGCCGCCCTGGCCGACCAGGTGCAGCGTGCGGTAACCGGGCACCAAGTCCTTTGAATTCTCTGCTATTGCACCGACCATATTCGAACGTATTGTGCCACTTCAGCGTGCTACGATTTCGGACAAAGGGGTAAGGGAATGCTGAAGATGTTCGCAGGGGGGCGGCCGGACCATCCGCTGGCCGATCCGAAAGAGATCAAGCGCATCCTCGACGCGCTGCCGTCGCAGGACGTCAAGGCGCTGGAAGAGCTGGCCGGCTGGCTCGAATCGCTCGGCGGCGCCGAGCTGAAGGCGGATCTGCGGATCCAGCGCCTGCTCGCCATCGACGACGCCGCCCAGGCGCGCGCGCGCAAGCTCGCACGCGAAGTGGTGCAACCCTCGCCGCAGACGTCGCGGTTCCAGGACAACATGAACTGGACGCGTCTCCACGATTACTGGCGGCACGCGGGCATCGCCTTCGCGCGCTGCGTCGACAGCTTTCTGCAAGGTGCGAAAGGCGCGGAGGCCGTGAAGGTGCTGCTGCCGGTCGTCATTGCCCGCGCGTTGCGATGCCTGGGGCAGCAGCTCAAGTGGCAATACGTGCGCTATGCGCCGGTGGACGTCGAGCTTTGGGGCGTGCTCAACAAGATCTACGCCTTTGCCGAGCTACGCGGCATCACCGATGCGCGCGTCAACCTTTATCCCGGCGGTACGGAGACGACGCCGAAGCTGGAGTTCCTCAAGGTCTCGATGTTCGGCGCGTCCTCGCCCGACAGCCTGGTACCGGTCGAAGTCGAGATCGCCGAGCGCGTGGTCGCCGAGCTTGCGGCGGGCTTCGCCATCGCCGCGCAGCCCGAGCGCGAGCTCCTGTACTGGACCGACCTCGGCCGCGCCACCGCGCCGCTGCGCTCGCTGCGCGAGCCGAAGCCTGCGCCGAGCCTGCGCTTCTTCGGCCCGGGCGGCGCGCTGGCGGCGCTCGCCGATCTGATCAAGAAGACCGACGGCGCGCGCGAGGCGCCTTCGAGCCTCAATCTCGGCGGCAGCTACGATCCCGAAGCGGTGCTAAGTGCGCTGCGGCACCTCGCGGTCTACTGGGACCGCGAACCGCCCGAGCGCCGGCATCCGCGCCACAACGTGCGCTCCAAGCTCACGGTGACGCACGGGTTCAAGGGGGTCCTCGAG
>DASXKY010000025.1:0-5250 GCA_036496555.1 Burkholderiales bacterium
CCCAAAGGGCCCCAACGGCCCGGTGATCGTTCCCCTGACCAAGAACGGCGACACGTACTCCGTGCCCGCGGGCGCCAAGCTGAACTCGGCGCAGATGGACGCGCTGAAGGGCGGTAACCTGTACGTCAACGTCCACAGCGCCGATCACAAGGGCGGCGAGATCCGCGCCCAGCTGCAGTAGCTAGTCTGAAGCTTCTTCTAGCAGTTCTCGCCCTGGGGGCTGCGTGGCCGTGTGCCGCGCAGTACCCCGAGCGACCCATCCGCCTCGTCGTCCCGCAGGCGATCGGCAGCGCGACCGACAACCTGGCGCGGCTGATCGCGCCCGAGATCGCGAAGTTCCTCGGCCAGCCGGTGGTGGTCGACAACCGCCCCGGCGGCGCGCTCACCATCGGCATCGACGCAGTGGCGAAGGCGGCCCCCGACGGCTACACCATCGGCCAGGGTCCGGTCGGCGCGCTCGCCATCACGCGCCACATGGTGGCGAAGCTACCCTACGACATCGAGCGCGACCTGCAGCCGGTGGCGCTGGTCAGCACCGGCTACATGCTCCTCGCCGTCTCGCCGAAGAGCGATTTCCATTCGGTGGCGGAGCTCATCGAGTTCGCCAAGAAAAATCCCGGCAAGCTCTCCAACGCGTCGTCGAGCAACGGCTCGCCCGGCCACGTGAGCGGCGAGCTCTTCAAGTACATGACCGGCACCGACATCGTCCACGTCCCCTACAAGGGCGGCGCGCCGGCGATCGCCGACCTCATCGGCGGCCAGGTGCAGCTCATGTTCGAGAGCACCAACTCGATCGCGCCGCACGTGAAGGCCGGGCGCGTGCGCGCGCTCGCGGTCAGCGGCCTCAAGCGCTCGATCGCGCTGCCCGAGGTGCCGACGATGATCGAGGCCGGCGTGCCGGGCTACGAGGTGAACGCCTGGAGCGGCATCATCACCACCGCCGGCGTGCCGCGCGCGGTGCTCGACAAGCTGAACGCGGCGGTCAACCAGGCGATCGTCGAGCCCCAGACCAGGGCGCGCCTCGAGCAGCTGGGCAGCGAAGGCGGCGGCGGCACGCCGGAGGAATTCGGCGAGCTGATCCGCCGCGACTCGGCCAAATGGGCCGAGGTGATCAAGCGCTCGGGCGCAAAAATAGACTAGCGAAGGCCGAACATCTTCTTGCCCGCCACCGGCATGTCGGCGGTAAGGATCTCGCCGTTGATCGAGTCGGTGATGTAGAGCGTCTTGCCCTTGAAGGCGACGTTGGTCATCAGCCGATGCTGCTTGCCGGCGTGGACGAGGTGCGTCGGCAGGCAGTTCGAGTCGAAGCGCCAGACGCCGACGCCGAGGTGGCAGACGACGAGGCCGTCTTCCGCATCGGTCTCGATGCCGTCCGGACCGGCGTGGCCGCCGGAGAGTTGGATCGCGACGCCGGTCTTCGACGGCGTGCCGCCCGCCATCAGCGGCAGGCGCCAGATCTGCTGTGCGCGCGTGATCGCGACGTAAACCTGCGTGTTTTTCGTATTCAGGGTGATGCCGTTCGGCGATGGCGCGTTGCCCACGAGCCGTTGCAGCTCACCGTTCGCCCGCAGCCGGTAGACGCGCCCGCTCGGATCGACGATGCCGCTCTGTCCCTGGTCGGTGAAGTAGAGGTCGCCGTTGTCGGCGAAGTGCAGGTCGTTGAGACCCTTGAAGCCCTCGCTGAAAGCGGTCTCCAGAACCGGCTCGATCGCACCGGTTTTGGGATTTAATTTCAGCAGACCCTTTTTATAGTCGGCGATGTAGGCAGTTCCGTCCTGGTGGAACTTGAGGCCGTTGGGCCAGCCGTCGTACTGGGTGATAAGCGTCCAGTGGCCCTTTTTGTCTACTTTAAAAATTCTTCCGAAGGGGATGTCGACACACCACAGATTGCCTTCGCGGTCGAACGACGGCCCCTCGAGGAAGCTGTCGACGGCCGCGCCCTGCCGGTTCGGGTCGGACCAGGCGGTGCGCTGCTTCTTGCGAAACTTGGCGGGCAGCGAGGTGAACCGTCGCGCCTCGCCTTGTTTTATCTGCTGGAATGGGTTGAACATGGAATGCGCGCGAGAATACGGGTGTTAGTGCCCTTTATACAACCGGGAGGTTCGAATGAAACGACTGCTGCTCGTCCTGCTTGCCCTCACCTGCGGCGTGGCCTACGCCCAGGCGCCGTCCCGCATCCGCGGCACCATCACCAAGATGGACGGTAACGTCATGTCGGTGAAGACCCGCGAAGGCAAGAACATCCAGCTCACGCTGGCGCCGGACGCGACCGTCTCGGTCGCCAAGAAGGCCACCCTCGCGGAGCTGCAGGACAAGTACGTCGGCGTCACCTCGCAGGAGAAAGACGGCAAGCTGGTCGCCCTCGAGGTGCACGCGATTCCGCCGGCGGCGCCCGCCGGCCACATGCCCTGGGACCTGAAGCCCAACACCGGCATGACCAATGCCAACCTCGCTCAGCAGGCCAAGGTCACCGGCGGCAACGAGATCACCATGAAGTACAAAGACGGCGAGAAGAAGATCCTGGTGCCGGCGAAGACTCCGGTGGTCAAGTTCGAGCCGGGCACACTCGCCGACCTGAAGAAGGGCGAGCACATCTTCACCATCGCGAAAATGGAAAGCGAAGGCAAGTACGCGACCGGGCGCGTCTCGGTCAGCAAGGACAAGGTCAGGCCGCCTCAGTAAGGCCGCCGCCGAGGAACAGCTGGCCGACCTTCGGGTCGGCCAGGATCGCGCGCGCCTCCCCGCTCATCCGCGTGCGGCCGAGCTCGACGACCACGCCGAAGTCGGAGATCTCGAGCGCGCGCTTGGCGTTCTGCTCGACCATCAGGATCGACATGCCCTTCGCTCGCAGGTCCTGCAGGATCGCGAACACCTCCTGCACCAGCCGCGGCGAAAGCCCGATCGAGGGCTCGTCGATGAGCATCAGCTTCGGCTGCAGGAGCAGTGCCCGCGCGATCTCGAGCATCTTCTGCTGGCCGCCGGAGAGCGTCGACGCCTGCGCGCCGGCGCGCTCGCGCAGCATCGGGAAGCGCTCCATGACCGCTTGGATGCGAGCGGCGACGCCGGCCGGGTCGGGCGCCGCGGTCGCGCCGAGCTCGAGGTTGTGGCGCACGGAGAGCTCGGGGAAGATGTTGCGCCCCTGCGGCACGTAGGAAATTCCCAGTTCGAGCAGCCGGCGCGGCGCGAGATTCGTCACCTCGCGGCCGTCGAAGATCACGCGCCCCGCGCGCGCCGGCAGCAGCCCGAAGACGGTCTTGAAGACCGTGGACTTGCCCGCGCCGTTGGGACCGATGATGGTGGTGATGGCGCCGCGCGCGGCCCGCAGGCTGGTGCCGTTCAGGACGGTGAAGCCGCCATACCCGGCGACGACTTCCTCGAGCGCGAGGATCTCGGTAGCCGACTCAGTTTCCAAGATAGGCCTCGATCACTTGCGGATTGCTGCGCACTTCCTGCGGCGTGCCCTCGGCGATGACGCGACCCTCCGCGAGCACCAGCACGCGCGTGCAGAGCGACATCACGAACTCCATGTTGTGCTCGATGACGACGAACGTCGCGCGCTGCGCGGCGTTGATCTCGCGCAGCCGCTCGCGCAGCCCGGCCAGCATGGTCGGATTGACGCCGCCGGCGGGCTCGTCGAGCAGCACCAGGCGCGGCCCGGCCATGAACGCCATCGCCACGTCGAGCAGCTTCTGCTGGCCATAGCTCAGGCTGCCGGCCATCTCCTGCGCCAGCGCGGAGAGGCGGAAGAACCCGATCATGCGCTCGGCGGCTTCGCCGAGCCCGGCGTCGCGGCGCCCGACCAGCCGCGACCACATCGACGCCTGGTGCTCCTGGCCGGCGAGGACCAGGTTCTCGCGCACGCTCAGCTGGGGGAAAACCTGCAGCAGCTGGAAGGTGCGGCCGATGCCGAGGCGGTTGAGCTGGCAGGGACGCATGCCGGTAATCGCGCGGCCGTCGATGCGCACCTCGCCCGCCGAGGGCGCGAGCTGGCCGAGGATGCAGTTGAAGAGCGTCGACTTGCCCGAGCCGTTCGGCCCGATCAGGCCGAGGATCTCGCCCTCGCGCACGTCGAACGAAACGCCATTCACGGCGCGTATGCCGCCGAAGGACTTGGCGAGGTCGCGCACTTCGAGCACGGCGCTCATCGGATCAGCCTTCTTGCGCGATCTGCGAGGCCAAGCAGCCCGGAGGGGCAGAACGCCATGAGCACCATCACCGCGATCGCGTACAGGATCAGGTACAGCCCCTCGCTGCCGAAGCGCATCCACTCCGGCAGCAGCACCGACACCGCGGCGCCGAGGAACGGCCCGAGGAAGTAGCCCGAGCCGCCGACCATCACCATCAGCAGCAGGTTGAGCGACAGGTTCAGGTTGAACGCGGTCGGCTCGACGAACTGCACCAGGGGCGCGTAGAGGACCCCCGCGATGCCGCCGATCGCCGAGCCGATGGCGAACGCCATCAGCGTGTAGCGGCGCGTGTCGACGCCGAGCGAATCGGCGCGGATCGCGTTCTCGCGCAGCGCCGTGAAGGCGCGCCCCCACGGCGAGCGCACCAGCCACCACGTCGCCGCCGAAACCAGCGCCAGAATGCCCAGGCAGAAGAAATAGAAGCCGATCGGCGACTTGGCCGGCCAGCCGAGGAACGTCGGCCGCGGAATGCCGCTGATGCCGTAGACCCCCCTGGTGAGCCACTCCTCGTTGCGCATGACGAGGAACATCAGCGTCGCGAACGAGAGTGTGACGAAAGCGAGGTAATGGTGCTGCACGCGCAGCGCCGGATAGCCGAGCAGCCAGCCGATCGCGAGACAAAGCACCGTCGCGAGCAGGAACGCCGCCCACAGCGGCCATCCTTGCGTGGTGAGCAGCGCGGCGGCATACGCGCCGATGCCGACGAACGAGCCCTGCGCGAGCGAGATCTGCCCGGCATAGCCGAGCGTCAGGTTGAGGCCGATGGCGGCGATGGTCATGACCACCCACAAGCTCAGCAGATAAATGCCGTAAGGCTTGAGCGCAAATGGCGCGGCGACGAGTAGAACAAGAATGAATGTGAAAAAAACCTTCTTCATACGGTTCGCTCTTCGGCGCGGCCGAGCAGCCCCTGCGGCCGCCACAGGATCACGACAATCAGCAGGAACAGCGGAATCGCCGCGCGGTACTGCGCCGACCAGTAGGCGGCGACGAAGTTGTCGGCCAGGCCCAGCAGCACGCCGCCGACGATCGCGCCGCGCACCTGGTTGAAGCCGCCGACAAT
>DASXKY010000026.1:0-32167 GCA_036496555.1 Burkholderiales bacterium
ACGGCCCAAGGCCGAGCTCAAGTTCGACGCCACGCAGGCGATCCTGCAGCGGGTCGCGAAAAGGGAGCCCGCCGACCTGCTGATCCTGACCCGCGAGGCGCTCGACGGCCTGGTGAAAAAGGGGGCGGTCACCGCCTATGCGCCGCTCGGCAGCTCCGGCATCGGCGTCGCCGTGCGCCTGGGCGCACCGCGGCCCGATATCAAGTCGGCCGAGGCCTTCGTGCGCGCGCTGCTCGCCGCCAGCTCGGTTGCGCATTCGAAAGTCGGCGCGAGCGGAATCCACTTCGCCGCCCTGCTGAAGCAGCTCGGCATCGAGGACAAGCTGAAGCGGCGCGTGGTCGTCGAGCGGGGACCCGTCGGCCTGGTGGTGGCGCGCGGCGAAGCCGAGCTCGGCATCCAGCAGCTCTGCGAGCTCGCGCCGGTGCCGGGCATTTCGATCGTCGGGCCGCTGCCTGCGCCATATCAGGTGCTGACGCATTTCTACGCCGGAATTCCGGCCGGTGCGGCGCACATGAAGAGCGCCATGTCGATCATCGAGCTGCTGCGCTCGCCTGCCGCCCGCTCCGTGATGCTGGGGGGCGGAATGAAGCCGGCCAGCTAGGCGGCGCGGCGCAGCGGGTCGGCCGACAGGCGGTTGCGCGCGAGTCGCTCGTCTACCAGGGCGACGATCTCGTGCAGGGCGGCGTCGCACTGCAGCCCGATCTGGCGCGCGATGCGCCGAACCAGCCGGTCCACCCGGTCGATGTGCAGCGCGCCGGCGAAAAGCGCGCGCGCGGCCGACGAAGGCTTGCCGAGGCCGTCGGCCGCCTGAGCGTACTTCTCGAAGGGCACCAGGTCGGCCGCCTGCGCGCCAAGCTTGTGGCAAAGGCCCGCCACCCACTCGTACACCTCGCGCGAGCGCGTCACGTCTTCGTGCACCGCGTCGCGGATCGGCACCATGCCGTCGGCGCGGATGCAGCGGTAGTTTCCGGCGATCAGCATTGGCCACTTGGCGAGCGGCACGAAGAGCGAGTCGTGCACCTTGAGCTTGACCGGGATCTCGAGGTCGCCGAGGCGCGCGCTCTCGATGTCCGCCTCGAGCTCGCGCAGGAGCTCGGTGTGCTCCTCCGATTCGAAGCGGGCAGCCTTGAAATTGGTCGGCAGGCCGACGTGCAGCACGTTCTTCGCGTGGCCCGCCGGGCGGAACGCCTGCGCGTCGGGGCTGGCGAGGGTAATGCGCGCCGGGTCAAAACCTTCCCAGACCGAGGCGTCGGCGTAGCAGCCGGCGAGCGCGGCGGTGTCGAGGCCGGCAATGCGCTTGAGGTAGGGCAGCGGCGGCATATTCATGATCGCGAGGCAGGGCTTTCGCGAGCGCGCTATGTGCCGCATCAGCTCGCGCACGCCGTCGGCGCCGTACTGCGCCTCCTGCATGCCGAGCACGATCAGGTCGTACTCGGCAGGATCGGTGTGCTCGGGGCAGCGCGCGGTGACGTCCCCCGGCAGCAGGTTGGAAGAGATCTCGACCGGATCGCGCCCGCGCAACGGGAAGCGCACCACCGTGCCGTCGCGATTGATGAGGTCGGCGGTGGGGCGGGTGCAGACCAGCGAGACGGCGTGACCCGCCATGGCGAGCTTGGTGGCGAGCAATGAGCCGTACGAGGCTCCCAGGATCAGAACGCTACGCTTCTTCATGTGCATCCTCCGCGAAGGTTGAAGGCCTGCTCCTGAAGGTGCAGTATGCGTGCCGTAAACTCGTAAATTTGACTGCGGAAATTTCACACTGTTAATTTCACTTAGCCCCATCCGAACGGACCATGAGCGCGCACACCCGCAAGAGCCACTTCCTCGGCAGCAAGCTGCGCGCGCTGCGTAAGCGCAACGGGTTGACGCTGGAGGAGCTGTCGGCGCGCTGCATCCAGCTCGACGCGCACGCGGCGCCTTCGGTCTCGTACCTGAGCATGATCGAGAGCGGCAAGCGCGTACCCTCCGACGAGGTGCTCGGCTTGCTGTCGAACCTGTTCCAACGCGAGCCGCGCTGGTTCCTCGACGGCCGTCCGGAGCCCGAGACGGCCGGGCCGGGCGAGGCGCGCCGCGCGGCGGGCATTCCGCTCGAGCCGGCGTTCCTTTTCTCCAAGGAGCTGCTGCAGGCGGCGATCCCCGAGCTGCTCGCGCAGACCGGCACCACCGGGCGCCAGTTCGCCCACCTGCTGATCCGCTCGCACCAGGAAATGTCGCGCAACGACTTTCCCGACCTGGAGCGCGCGGCCGAGGGCGTCGGCGAGCGCGAGTTCCCGCTCGGCGTCGACGACCTGCTGCGGCTGTGCAAGCAGCACGGCCTCACCATCCGCTGGTTCGACCGCAAGCCGCTGCTCGCGCGCGACAAGGACCGCGAGTTGCGCAGCATGGTGCGCTCGTTCTACGAGCCGCCCGGCACGGTGTACCTCAATCGCGAGCTGCAGGACGACCCGGCGCGGCTGAAGTTCGACCTCGCCTCGCACCTCGGCCACAAGGTGCTGCACGAGGGCGACGGCATGAAGTCGGCGCACGCCACCGGCGGCGAGATGGGCGGCAGCCCAGAGGGCGGCGCGCCGACCGCGGCGGCGATGAGCCCGCAGGACGTGCTGCACGCCTGGCGCGACTTCGAGTGCAGCTTCTTCGCCGGCGCGCTGCTCGCGCCGAAGGCGCCGTTCCGCCGCTTCCTCGCCCGCGAGTCGCACCGCGTCGAGGCCGGCGAGAAGATCGATCTCACGCCGGCAGTGATGATGCGGCGGATGACCAAGGTCTCGCCCTACCCGCACTGGCACTTCTTCGACGCCTATCCCCCCGGCTACCTGCGCGCGGTCTACCGCGGCAACGGCATCCCGCTGCCCTGGGGCAACATGGCGCAGGCCACCGATCCCTGCCCGCACTGGGCGGTGTTCCGCATGCTGAATGAAACGCGCGCCGCCGACCGCGGGTCGCAGATTTCGGTGCTGCGCGATGGCGAACGCTCGCTCCTCTACTGCTGCCACTCCCGTCGCACGGGCGACATGGCGGGCAACGTGCACGTTCTCTCCGTGGGCGTCGACCTGGCGCCCGCGCTGCGCTCGCACGGCGTCGATGCCGACGCCCTGCTCGCCGAGCTCACCGATTCCTGCCAGAGCCGCGGCGAAGCGAAGATCCCCGAAGCGGCGAAGGAGGCGCTGCGCGCCGTCGCCGCCGTGCTGAACATCGCCTGGATCGCCGACGCGCTCGCCTCGCCCGCGCGCCTCATCTGCCCACGCAGCACCTACTGCCCGCGCGCCGAGCGCTGCGACCGGGGCGCCTCGCGCGCGCGCGAGATCACCGACGTGCGCCAGGAGATCATCGAGAAGGCGCGCCGCCGCTAGCGCGCCCGCGCGCTACAGCTTCACGCCCTCTTCGGCGACGATCTTCTGCACCGCCGGGCGCTTCAGCATGCGCTCCTTGGCGGCGGTGTAATTCTTCATCTGCGCTACCGGCAGCTCGCGGCGGATGCCCCAGGAATAGAACACCAGCGCGTACGGATCGAGCACCGAGTATTTGTCGGCGAGCCACTCGCGGCCGGCGTACATGCCGTCGATCTGCTCGAGGTAGCCGTGGAAGGACTTCTTCCCGGTGGCCTGGATGTCGGGGAAAGCGTCCTTGTTGGTGGCGTAGCGCTCGGGGCGGCCGATGTGGCCGTGCGCCGGGTGCACGCTGGAGGCGAAAAAGCCGATCACGCTGAGCGCCTTGGCGTCGGCGAGGGGATCGGTCGGCCACATCTTGAAGCGCTTGCCGAGGTAGGGAAGGATGGCGGTGTTCTCGGTGAGCGGCTCGCCGCCGTCGAGGCGCAGCGCCGGCACGCGGCCGAGCGGGTGGATCTTCAGGTACTCGGGCGTGCGCTGCTCGCCCTTGGACAGGTCCATCTTCTTCGCCTCGTACTTCTCGCCGCTCTCCTCGAGCACGATGTGGGCGGCGAGCGAGCAGGCGGCGGGGGCGTAGTAAAGGGTAAGCATTGCTTCCTCCTAGAGTGGAGAAGGATAATGAACCACGGTCCTAAGAGGAGGAAGCCGTGCCCAAGCGCAGTTTCGCAATTGCCGCGCTCTTCGCCGCCTCGACGACGCTCGCGCTGGCGCAGGGCTATCCGGCCAAGCCGATCCGGCTGATGATCGGCTATGCGCCCGGCGGCTCGGCCGAAGCCGGCGCGCGGCCGCTCGCCAAGGCGCTCGAGCCGCTGCTCGGCCAGCCGCTCGTATTCGAATACCGGCCCGGCAACGCAGGCGGCGTGGCGATGGAGGCGGTGGCGCGCGCGCCCGCCGACGGCTACACGATCTACTACTTCGACAGCGGCCCGCTCACCGTCGCGCCGCACCTCGCAAAAGTCGGCTACGACAACATCACCTCCTTCACGCACCTCGGTCACGTCTGCGGCAGCGGCAGCCTGCTGGTGGTTCACGCCGCGACGCCTTTTCGGAGCGTGCAGGACGTCATTTCCCTGTCGAAAGCGGAACCGAGCAAATGGAGCTACGGCACCTCGGGCGTCGGCGGCCCGCACCATCTCTCGGGCGAGTACTTCAAGAACGTGACCGGCGCGCAGCTCCTGCACGTGCCTTACAAGGGCGGCGGCCCGGCGATGACCGACCTGATGGGCGGCCAGATCCCGATGCTCTTCTCCTCGCTCGCGCCCGCCGTCGGCGCGGTGAAGTCGGGCAAGATCCGCCCGCTCGCCGTCACCTCGCTCGCGCGCTCGGCCGCGCTGCCGGAGGTGCCCACCATGGACGAGCTGGGCATCAAGGGCTTCGACTCGACCGCCTGGTACGGCCTGCTCGGGCCGGCCGGGCTGCCGCAGGAAGTGGTGGCGCGCTGGACGCAGGCGCTCGCCAAGGCCGGCGCCGACAAGCCGGTGATGGACCAGATCAGCGCCACCGGCTGCGACGCCGAGATCCTGCCGCCCGCGCGCACGGTGGAAAAAGTCAGGACGGACTACGCAAAATGGGGTCGCGTCGTTCGCGACGCCGGCATCCGCGCCGATTGAGGAAGGAGTCGCCATGAGATTCGCATCGCTGCTCGCCGCTTTCATCTTCGCCGCGGCCGCGCACGCGCAGAGCGGCCGCACGCTCGAAGAGCTGAAGGCCGAGACGCAGGCGCGCGCCGACCGCAATGCCTACCCGCTGATCGGCCTCAAGGCCGATGAAGTGCGCGAAGCGCTGGCGCGGCTGAAGAGCGTCGGCGGCGACGACTGGGCGGCGGCGTGGACGCCGCTCGGCGACCGGTACATGGAAAAGAAAGATTTCCATCAGGCATGGCTCTACTACTCCTTCGCGCGCTGGCCGGTGCCCAACTCGCCGGGGAAGCACAAGGCCTACGAGAAGGCGCTCGAAGCCTATCTCGAGTACGCGAAGAAATACAACCCGCCGCTGGAGGTGCTGCGCGTGCCGTTCGAGGGAAGCGAAGTGGTGGGCTATCTGCGGATGCCAAAGACGCAGGGGCCTGCCCCCGCGCAGGCGGGGGCTCCGCTCGTGCTCGCAATCGCCGGCCTCGACAGCCGCAAGGAGGAAATGGTCGAGCGCTTCGCGCCGCTCGCCGAGCGCGGCGTCGCGGTGCTCGCGCTGGATTCGCCCGGCACCGGCCAGTCCGGCGTCAAGGCCGCCGCCGGCGCCGACCACTCGCTCGACCGGGTGCTCGACGCGGTGCTCGCGCGCCCCGGCATAGATGCGAAGCGCGTGGTGGTCTACGGCGGCAGCTTCGGCGGCTACTGGTCGACTATCCTCGCCGTCACCGAGAAGGCGCGCGTGCGCGCAGTGGTGGCGCAATCGCCGCCGGTCCACGAAACCTTCTCGCGTGAGCGCACCGCGAAGCTCACCAGCAACCGCGAATACCTCTTCGACTACGTGCCAGCGCAGCTCTTCACGTACGGCGTGAAGAGCATGGACGAGCTCGCCGAGGCGCGCGAGCGCATGTCGCTCAAGACCCGCGGCCTGCTCGAGCAGCCGATGGCGCCGATGCTGGTCATCGGCGGCGCGCTCGACACGCAGGTGCCGATCGCCGATATCGACCTCCTCATGCGAAGCGGCGATTCGCCGAAGGACCTGTGGGTGCATCCGAAAGGCGGCCACATGGGCCGCGACGCGAAAAGCTGGCCCGACCCGGTGATCTTCCGCCGCGTGACCATGCCGTGGATTCTCAAGGCGCTCGAGCTCGATCCCGCATAGCCTGTAACAGATTGCACTACATCGGATATCGCCCATGCCGTGATACGGTATCGCGGTTTCCATGCGTCTGCGGACAGGCCTCATCCTTCTGGTCATCGCGACGGCGGTGCCGCTGCTCGCGGTGGCGCTGTTCGCTTCGGCGATGCTGGTGGGACACGAGGAATCCAACTTCGTCACCGCGGTGAAAGACCGCAACCGCGCCTTCATGGCGGCGGTCGATGCGGAGCTGAAGGGCACCATCGTCACGCTGAAGGCCTTGTCGGCTTCGCGCATGCTCGCCAACGACGATCTGGCGGGCTTCCATCAAACGCTGGTCGCGGCGCTCGCGACGCAGGGCTCATGGATCAACGTAGTCCTGCTCGACCCGGACGGGCGCCAGGTCATCAACGCGGCCGTGCCGTGGGGCACCCCGCTGCCGCAGTACCCGACCCAGCCCGACTCGGTGCGTGAAGTGGTGTCGACGCTGCGGCCGGCCGTCGGCGGACTGGTCGTCGGCGGCGGCTTCTTCACCAAGCGCCCCAGCATCCCGGTGCGCGTGCCGGTCGTGCGCGGCGGCCACCTCGTCTACATCCTCAGCGCGATCCTCGACCCCGAGGCGTTCCAGACGCTGATCGCCAACCAGCGCCTGCCGGAGGGCTGGGCGAGCGGCCTCGCCGATGCGAACGGCCTGCTGATCGCGCGCGTGCCGGCCAGGACGATCGGCACCCAGGCGAGCCCCGACTACCTCGCCGCCACCCGCAGCGCGCGCGAAGGGTGGTATCGCGGCCGGACGCTCGACGGCACCGACACGTTCACCGCGCACACCGCCTCCGACCTTTCCGGCTGGACGGTGGGCTTCGCCATCCCGAGCGAGCTGGTGCTTGGCGGCTCGCGCCGCGCCGCCTGGTTGATGGGCGCGGGGGTGCTCCTTTCGCTCGCCGCGGCGCTCGGCCTCGCGCTCTACCTCGGCCGGCGCATCGCGCGGCCGATGAACGCCATCGCGGCGGCGGCGCAGACGCTCGGCACCAGCGCGCGGCCGCTCGAGGTGAAGACGCGCATCCGCGAAGTCGCCGAGCTCGCCGGCGCGCTGATCGACGCCTCGAACGAGATTCAGCGGCGCGACGCCGAGCTGCGCCAGACCGCCGCCGACCTGCAGCGCGCCGACGCGAACAAGAGCCAGTTCCTCGCCCTGCTCTCGCACGAGCTGCGCAACCCGCTCGCGCCGCTGCTGAACGGCCTCACGCTGCTCAGGATGCGCCACCCGCAGGCCGGCGCCGAGACGCAGCAGATGATGGAGCGCCAGGTCGGCCACCTGCGGCGGCTGATCGACGACCTGCTCGACGTGAGCCGCATCGACCGCGGCAAGCTCGAGCTGCGCCGCGCGCGGATCGCGGTGGACTCGGTGGTGCGCAACGCGATCGACACCGCCAAGCCGGCGATCGAGGCGAAGTCGCACGCGCTAGTCGTGCGCTACGCCCCCGAGGCGCTGTACGTCGAAGGCGACCCGGTGCGGCTGTCTCAGGTGGTGGCGAACCTGCTCAACAACGCCGCCAAGTTCACCGCCGCGGGCGGGCGCATCGAGATCGTCACGCGCGCTGAAGCCGGCCGCGCGGTCGTGTCGGTGAAGGACAACGGCGTCGGCTTCGCGCCGGCCGATGCCAAGCGCATGTTCGAGATGTTCGTGCAGCTCGACCCCGGCCGCCAGCACGGCGCCGGCGGCCTGGGCCTCGGCCTCACGCTGGTGCGCTCGCTCGTCGAGATGCACGGCGGCGCGATCGAGGCACAGAGCGCCGGCCCGGGCCTCGGCGCGGAGTTCGTCATGCGCCTGCCGCTCGCCGCCGCCGCGGCTGAGGATGACACCGCGCCGCAGGCGGCGCTGCGTCCCGCGGCGCCCGCGCGGGGGCGCGTGCTGGTGGTCGACGACAACGTCGACGCCGCCGACTCGCTCGCGCAGATCCTGCGGCTGGAGGGCTTCGAGGTGCGCGCCGCCTACGACGGCGAGAACGCGCTGCACGCGGCCGCCGAGTTGAGGCCCGACGTGGCCTTCCTCGACCTCAACATGCCGGGCATGAGCGGCTACCATCTCGCCAGCCGGATGCGCAGCCAGCAGTGGGGGCGCGCGCTGCGCCTGGTGGCGCTCACCGGCATGGGACAGAAGGCCGATCTCGCCGCCACGCGCGGCGCCGGGTTCGACGCCCACCTCACCAAGCCGGCCGCCGCCGAGGACGTGCTGCGCCTCGCCGCGGGCGCCGAAAACGTGCTCGCCTTCGGCGAGCGCCGCGCCTCCTGATTTGCGCTTCCCTGTGGACTGTCTAGAATCCCCGCCTGCGAGGGAACGGACAATTCGAAAAGGGAGAACGGGATGAAACGGCTGCTGTTGGTCTTCACCGTGCTGCTCGGCGCCAGCGGCGCGGCGAGCGGCCAGAACCTTACCGGCGCCTATTTCGGCGCGAGCATCGGCACGTCGGCTGCGACAGGACAGTGGAATTTTCCGGCAAGCACCTCCGGCACCGACATAGACGCAGGTCCGGGCGGGTGGGTTGGAAGCCTCAACGCCGGCATCAACTGGCAGTCGGGCAACACCGTCTTCGGCATCGAGGGCGATGTCGGCTCGGGCCCCCTCAAGGACACCTCCGCCTGCCTCCTCTCCACGTTTGATTGCAAGACCGAGATCCGCGGGCTTGCCACGTTCCGCGGACGCCTTGGCCTGGTGAACCAGACCGCCCTGGTATACGCAACTGCAGGCGCCGCCGGGGGCATCATCAAGGCGACGATGACCGACAACACCACGGGTGCGAGCGCCGAGAGAAGCAAGGGACAGCTCGGTTGGAGCGCGGGTCTCGGCATCGCTTCGCCTGCGAGCCGCGGCTGGGCGTGGAAAGCCGAATGGCTGCACATCGATCTCGGTAGCGCGGACTACGACATCGGCGGCACCAACGCGACCATCAAGTACAAGACCGACATCCTCCGCGTCGGTCTCGACTACCGCTTCTGAGCGCGGCGTAGAGCCGTCCAAGCGCAAGAGCCCGCGCCGCGAGGCGCGGGCTTTTTTACGCGGCGGCGAGGCTCGCGTTGCGCAGGTCGGTCACCAGCATGTGGCCGGGCGCGTGGGTGATGCACAGGGAGGGGCGCGCCTCCAGCAGCACTGACTGCGGCGTCACGCCGCAGGCCCAGAACAGCGGCACCTCGCCCTCGCGCACCTCGGTCGGGTCGCCGACCCACGGTTTTTTCAAATCTTCGATGCCGATCATCCGCGGGTCGCCCAGATGGACGGGCGCGCCGTGCACCCGCGGGTAGCGCGACGTGATCTCGATCGCGCGGATTGCGTCGGCCGGCCTGAACGGCCGCATCGACACCACCAGCTTGCCGCGGAAGCGGCCGGCCGGCTCGGTCTCGACGCTGGTGCGGTACATCGGCACGTTGCGCCCTTCCTCGAGGTAGCGCAGCCGCAGGCCCGCGTCGATCAGCGCCTCCTCGAACGAGAACGAGCAGCCGAGCACGAAGCTGACCAGGTCGTCGCGCCACAGCGCCTCCAGGCGGTCGACCTCGCCGTGCAGCTCACCGTAGCGGAACACGCGGTAGCGCGGCACGTCGGTGCGGATGTCGAGGTCCTCGCCTAGCGCGGGCAGCTGCGGCTCGCCCGGCTTCGACACCGCGAGCAGCGGGCAGGGCTTCGGGTTGCGCTCGCAGAAGGCGCGGAACTCCTCGGCGTACTCCTGCGGCAGGATGCAGACGTTGCCCTGGACGTAGCCGCGGGCGAGCCCGGCGGTGTGGCCGGCATGGCGGCCCTCGCGGATCGCGCGCCGCACTTCCCTCGGATCGTTCATCGCCATTAAGATTACGTCATCCCTAGAGGAGGGGAACACTCATGCGTCGTATCTCATCCACCCTGTTCGTGCTCGCGGCGCTTTCGTTCGCCCAGGGCGTCCCGGCCCAGAGCCTCAAGATCGGCTTCGTCACCTTCCTGTCCGGCCCGGCGGCGGCGCCGTTCGGCCTGCCGGCCAAGAACGCGGTCGAGCTGGTCATCGCCGACCTGAACGCCGGCAAGGTGCCGGCGCCGTACAACCAGAAGGGCTTCGGCGGCGCCCCGATCGAGGCGGTGATCATCGACGAGGCCGGCAGCACCACCACGCAGGTCACCGAGTTCCGCAACCTGGTGCAACGCGCGAACGTCGACCTCGTGATCGGCTACGTGTCGAGCGGCAACTGCCTCGCCGTCGCGCCGGTGGCTGAGGAGTTGAAAAAGCTCACCACCTTCTTCGACTGCGGCACGCCGCGCATCTTCGAGGACAACGACTACCAGTACGTCTATCGCACGTCATCGCACGCGACCATGGACAACGTCGCGGCGGCGCTCTACGTGAAGGACCTGAAGCCGGGCGTGAAGTCGATCGCCGGCATCAACCAGAACTACGCCTGGGGCCAGGATTCGTGGGCGGACTTCGAGGGCTCGATGAAGCAGCTGGTCCCCGGCCTGGAGGTGAAGACCTCGCAGATGCCGAAGCTCTTCGCCGGCCAGTACAACGCCGAGATCTCAGCGCTGCTCGGCGCCGCGCCCGACGTGCTGCATTCGAGCTTCTTCGACGGCGACCTGGAGGCGCTGCTGCTGCAGGGTCAGCCGCGCGAGCTGATGCAGAAGAGCCTGACGGTGCTCACCGCCGGCGAGACGGCGATGCACAAGCTGCCGCAGCAGATTCCCGACGGCACCATCCTCGGCGCGCGCGGGCCCTTCGGCCCCTACGCGCCGGACAACGCCTATAACAAGTGGTACTCGGCGGGCTACGAGGCGAAGTACAAGGAGAAGCCGAATTACGCCTCCTACCAGATGGTGCAGGCGATCCTCGGCGTCAAGGCGGCCTGGGAAAAAGCGCAGGCCGCAAACGGCGGCAAGCGCCCGAGCAACGAGCAGGTGGGCGCGGCGCTCAAGGGCTCGACCTTCGAAGGTCCCGGCGGCACGGTGCGCATGGCGATCGGCAAGGGCCACCAGGCGATCACCGAGACCGCCTACGGCCAGACCAAGCTGGTGAACGGCAAGATCACCATGGTCAACGTCAAGCGCTACCCGGCGGAGCAGGTCAACCCGCCGGAAGGAATCAAGAGCGCCGACTGGATCAAGTCCGGATTTAAAAAATAAATCAGATTCTCGCCGTCGCGGCTGACGGCCTGATCTATTCGGGCTGGCTGTTCATTGCGGCGATCGGCCTGACGCTGGTCTACGGCGTCATGAAGATCGTCAACGTGGCGCACGGCAGCTTCTACGCGCTCGGCGCCTATGCCGGCGCGTCGCTGACGGGCGCCTGGCTGGCGAAGGGCTACCCGCCCGCGCTCTCCTACGCGGTGCTGCTCGGCGCCGCGTTCCTCGTCTCGTTCCTGGTGGCCCCGCTCATCGAGCGCGGCCTGCTGCGCTTCATGTACGCGCGCGACGAGGTCGTGATCCTGCTCATCACCTACGCCCTGTTCCTCATCCTCGAGGACGTGATCAAGCTGGTCTGGGGCGTCAATCCCTATTTCGTGGCCGAGCCGTATGCGTTGATGGGCAGCCTGCAGCTCGCCGGCATGGCGTATCCGATCTACAACTTCTTCATCGTCGCGCTCGCCGCGGCGCTCGGCATCGGCCTTGCCTGGATGCTCCACGCCACGCGGGTCGGCAAGCTCCTGGTGGCGGTGATCCACGACACCGAGGTCAGCCGCGCGATGGGCATCAACGTCGACCGCTACTACCTGGTCACCTTCACGGTCGGCGCCTTGCTCGCCGCCATCGCCGGCTCCTTCACCGCGCCGACGGTTTCGGTGGTGCCCGGCCTCGGCGTCGACGTCATCGTGCTCTCCTTCGCGGTGGTGGTGATCGGCGGCCTGGGCAGCCTGCCCGGCGCGGCGCTCGGCGCGCTGATCGTCGGGCTGGTGCGCTCGATCTGCGTGCACCACGCGCCGCAGCTCGAGCTGTTCGTCATCTACTTCGTGATGGCGCTGGTGCTCGCCTTCCGGCCGCGCGGCCTGTTCAGCCTGGCGGAGCCGCGCAAGATATGAAGCCCGACAGAATTCCGCTGGTTTTGGGTTTGATTCTTGCGTCGATAACAACGGCAGGACCCTGGCTGCCGCAGTGGTTCCTGTTCATCCTCACCCTGTCTTTCGCCACCGGCCTCGTCGCGCTCGGGCTGATGCTGCTGCTGCGCGCCGGGCTGGTGTCTTTCGGCCAGGCGCTCTACTTCTGCGCCGGCGCCTATGCGGCGGGGGCGCTCGGCCGCTACCTCAAAGTCGGCGACATCTTCGTGCAGATGGCGCTCGGCGGTGCGGCGGCCGCGGCACTCGCGTTGATCCTCGGCTTCCTCCTCGCCAGGTCCCGCGGTATTTTCTTCGGCCTGCTCTCGCTCGCGCTGTCGATGATCCTGTACGGGTTGCTGGTGAAGAGCGAGGCGCTCGGCTCGACCGACGGCTTCAACATCCTGCCCTCCACGCTCTTCGGCATCCGGCCGGGCGCCGGCTGGGTGCGCTACCTCGTGGTCGTGAGCGGCGGCGCGGTGGCGCTCGGCTGCGCGGCGCTCGTGCACCGCTATCTGCGAACGCCGCTCGGCCGTCTCGCGCCGGCCATCAAGGACAACGAGATTCGCGTCGAGTACATGGGCGCCTCGGCGCGCCAGGCGATCCACGTGATGTACGTCATCGCCGCAGCGCTCGCCGGCGTCGGCGGCGGCCTCGCCGCCACCACCGTCGGCCACATCGATCCCGACATGGCGTACTGGACGACCTCGGGCGAGTTCATCTTCATCACCATCCTCGCCGGCACCGGCAGCGTGGTGGCCCCGTTCATCGGCGCGTTCATCTTCGGCGCCATCCACAGTGCGGCCTACGACCTCTCGCCGAACACCTGGCAGATGTCGCTCGGCGCCGCACTGCTGCTCCTGATCGTGTTTTTGCCGGACGGCCTTTGGTCTCTGTTCACCCGAAGATGGCAACGGTCCTGAACGCCACCGGGTTGTGCAAGACATTCGGCGCGGTGACCGCCGCCGACGCGATCAGCGCATCGATCGAGAAGGATTCGGTGGTGGGCCTGATCGGCACCAACGGCGCCGGCAAGACCACCTTCATCAACATGATCACCGGCTATCTGAAACCCGACGCCGGCGCGATCACCTACGAGGGGCGCGACATCACCCGGCTGCCGCCACGCGAGATCACCCGCCTCGGCATCTGCCGCTCGTTCCAGATCCCGCAACTCTACGCCTCGCTCACCGTCGAGGAGAACATGCTGGTCGCGCTCGGCGTCGTGCTGCGCAACGCCGGCCGCGGCAGCTTCTTCTCGCGCGCCCGCCCGCTGGTGCCGGGCTACGACGCCCCGGCCGAGGACGTCGCCGCGCGCATCCTCGAGCGCTTCGGCCTCGCCGCGTACCGCGACCGCAACGCGCAGGTGCTGCCCGGCGGCGTGCGCAAGCTCCTCGACATCGCGCTCACCATGGCGGCGCGGCCGAAGGTCCTGCTGCTCGACGAGCCGACCAGCGGCGTCTCGGCGGAGGAGAAGTTCGGCATCATGGAGAGGGTGATGCTTGCAGCCAAGGCCGAGGGCGCGACGGTGCTCTTCGTCGAGCACGACATGGAGGTGGTGAGCCGCTTCGCCGAGCGCGTGCTCGCCTTCTACGACGGCCGCATCATCGCCGACGCCGGCCCGAAGGCGGTGTTGGCGGACCCCGCAGTGAAGCGCTATGTGGTGGGGATCCATGCTCAGGATTGAGTCCCTGAACGTGTCGATCCAGTCGGTGCAGATTCTGCGCGGCGTATCGCTCGAGCTGCCGGGCGGCAGCATGACCGGCCTCATCGGCCGCAACGGCGCCGGCAAAACCACCTTCATGAAGAGCGTCATGGGGATTCTCAAAGCCTCTCAAGGAACAATTCTCTGGGAGGGAACTGATTTGCGATCCCTCCCTACCCATGCTCGGACGAGGCTGGGCATCGGCTACATGCCCGAGGATCGGCGCCTGATTCCCGATCTCACCGTCGAGGAGAACATCCTGGTGCCGGCGTGGGCGCTCAAGCGGCCCGATGCCGGCGAGCGCCTGAAGAAGGTCTACGAATACATCCCGGAGCTGCCGGCGTTCGCGCCGCGCAAGGGCCTGCAGCTCTCCGGCGGCCAGCAAAAGCTGGCCGCGCTCGGCCGCGCGCTGATGTGCGGCACCAAGCTCCTCCTCCTTGACGAGCCGTTCGAGGGCGTCGCCCCGGCGCTCGCGCGGCGCCTCGCCGAGGTAATCGCCGAGCTGAAGAAGGAAGGCATGTCGATCCTCGTTTCCGAATCCGACCTGCAGCACTCTGAACGGATGGTCGACCGTATCGTCACCATCGACCGCGGCGCGATTGCCACGAGCAGCTGACGCATTCGCCGCCGCTGCGCTCGCCTGCGCGCTCGACCTCTGTCCGGCCGCGCACGCCGAGCCCTCGCCCGCGATCGCCGGCCTCACCAGCGCGCTGATTCCGGGCCTGGGACAGGCGCTGCAAAAGGACTACGACACGGCAGCGTTGCACTTCGGCGTGTTCGCCGCCTCGCTCGGCACTGCGTATCACTACGAGAACAAGCCGGACTTCATCAAAGACGACGTCCGCTACAAGGATCCGGACCGCGAGACGATCAACCAGACCACGCTCAGGCGCGATTTCGCGCTGCGCCTCGCCACGGACACATCGCTCTACTCGTCCTACGGCGCCTACCGCGACGGGCGCGAGCGCAACAATGCCGGCTACCGCACGCCGGCGCCCAAGGAAAGCCTCGGCGACCTCGCGGTCTCGCCGTTCCGCTGGGAATACCTGTCGCGACCGACGACGTTCATCCCGATCGGCCTGCAGGCGCTGGCCGCCTTCGGCAGCAAGAGCGGCTATGGCATCTACCGAGCGCCGGATGTCAGCAAGGCCGATCTGCAGATCTACAACGTCACCGCCAACGAGTTCACCGGAGTCGGCGAGGAAGCGTTCTTCCGCGGCTTCCTCAACAACGAGTTCAGCAACCGCTGGGGCAACGGCTGGGGATTGGCGGGATCCTCGGCCATCTTCGGTCTCGCACACACCGGCCAGGGCAATACCGCGAACGCGCTGGAGGCGGGTTTTGCCGGCGCCTATCTCGGCTGGGTGCACCAGCGCAACGGCTTCCAGGTCGGCGAAGGCGTCGCCATCCATTATTGGATCAACGTCCTTGCCGGCCTCTCCGCGATCAAGCACGGCGGTACTGCGCCGCTCGTCAGCCTCAAGATCCCCTTCAACTAGCGCCGTCGCGCAGCAGCCCGGCTTCCGTCGCCTGGATCTGCAGCGCCAGGTATTTCGAGTAGATCCGGGACTGCGCGAAGCTGCCGGCCATGAACCAGAGTCCCGGCTGAGCCGTGCGCTGGAACATGTTGCGCAGCTCCTGGTTGTCGCCGATGCCCCAGATCGGGCCGACGCGCTCGGCGATCGGCTTGCCGAAGAGTTGCTCGACGGTGGCCTCGAGTCCCTTGTAGCCCGTGGCGAGGACCACCAGGTCTGCAGTCTCGAGATGCTTCTCCAGCTCGGCGAATTGCGCGAGGCCGACCTTGCCCTCGACGATGAGGTCGGAGCAGCCGACGTTGAAGTAGTAGCCGCCGCCGCGGCGCAGATACTTGAACTGCCAGCCGGTGTTGTCTTCCCCGAAGTCGAGCCGGAAACCCTTCTCCTCGAGCTTGTCGAGCAGCGCCTGGTCGAGCTGGCGGGCGTGGTCGCAAGCGAGCTGGTGCGCCTTGATCGCGAGCTGCAGCGGCACGGCGGCGGTGACGAGGTCGCAGTCCTCGAGCGGCGGGCCCTCGCCATAGATGCCGTACACGAGCTGCGCGCTCGGATCGCACTGGATGACGAGCGTCGGGCTGCGCTGCACGATCGTCACTTGTGCGCCGGCGGAATGGAGATCCTGCGCGATGTCGTGCCCGCTCGTGCCGGTGCCGATCACCACGGCGCGCCTGCCCTTCCACGGGCCGCCGCCCTGGTACTCGCTCGAATGCAGCACGGTGCCGCTGAAGCCCATCAAGGCCGGAATCTCCGGGACGATCGGGACGTCGCTCACGCCGGTCGCCATTACGATATGCCGCGGGCGCAGCTCGTGCATCCGGCCATCGCGGCTGACTTTCGCCCGCCAGCCGCCATCCTCGTGGATTGCGCCCTGGAATTCGGCGCTGGTCCAGTGGTCGAGGCCCATGGCCGCCGCGTAGGACTCGAACCAGTCCGCGAGCTGGTCCTTCGGGATGTACAACGGAAAGCTCGCCGGGAACGGCAAATACGGCAGGTGGTTGACGTGCACCTGGTTGTGCAGCATGAGGGCGTCGTAGCGGCGGCGCCAGTTGTCGCCGACGCGGGGCCAGCGATCGACGATCAGCGCACCGATGCCGCTCCGCTTGAGGCGCGCGCCGATCGACAGGCCCGCCTGCCCGCCGCCGACGATGAGCACTGCGGGTTTTGCATTTTCCAGGTATTTTTTCTTGTCATTCAAATCCTCCAAGGCTGTCAGCAAAGTCCAGGCTTTGTCCGAGCCGGGCAGCAAGCGCACGACGCCGGTGCCGCGGCCCTCCGCGGTCTCGAAACGGAAAATCGCTTCGACGCAGTCGCTGCCGCCGCGCTTCACGCGCCGCGGCGGCGTGCGCTGCGGATCGATCTCGAAGGCGCGCGGCCGGGCGCGCGCGCAATGACGGGCGAGCCGGGCCGCGACTGCCGCGGCGCCGCTGACCGTGCCAATGCGCCAGGTCAGCGCGAGGACGTCGCGCCAGTGGCTATCGCGCTCGAACATGCCTTCCAGTGCGTCGTCGCCCGCGGCGAGCGCCGCCTCGAAACCGGTCAGCCAGTGCTCAGCGACGCCTAGCATGGCGAGAGGATAACGGACTCCTGCACCTTGCATGCCCGCAGGCAGGCCGAGCGGAAATCTGGGGACGCGGCATCCTGCTTGCATGACGTGCCGCTGCAGTTCTCCCCCACTCAGATAGGAGCGTCAATCGTGAAGGTTAAAATTCTCAGTGCGGCAGTCGCCGCAGCGCTCGTCGGCCTCGCCAGCGTTTCCTGGGCGCAGTCTTCGAGCAGTGGCAGCAGCATGGGCGGCTCGTCGTCGAGCCCCAGCGCGACCGGAAGCAGCGGCACCAGTGGCTCGAGCAGCCTGCCGAGCTCGAGCGGCTCCGCGGGCGCAGGCTCGAGCAGCTCGCCCAGCACCAGCGGTTCGAGCAGCAGCTCGCCGAGCTCCAGCTCGTCCTCGCCGAGCGCGACCGGCTCGTCGAGCAGCAGCACCTCGCTGCCGAGCCAGTGCGTCGGCAAGACCGGCCTCGAGCGCGACCAGTGCGTCCAGCAGTACGGCAGCACCAGCGGCGCGGGCAGCACGACCGGCTCGACCGGCAGCTCCAGCTCCGGCTCGACCGGAATGGGCTCGAGCACCACGTCGCCCAGCACGCCCAGCACGGGATCGAGCTCGGGTTCGACGGGGACGGGCTCCTCGTCGGGCAGCTCCAGCACGACCAAGTAACCGACCGACCGAAAGGCCGGCGGGACGCGGGCCTAGGGCTCGCGCCCCGTCGGCTCGTCCGTTTCGTCCGCGTCCTTGCCTAGCGGCGAGACGGCCTGCGCGCCGCGTGGCGGCAGGCCCGGCACAGGCGTCTTGTCCGGGAAGCCAGGCAACTGGGCGAGCGCCGCCGACCAGCTCGAGCGGCGGGGCGGGACTGCGTCGTCTTCTTTAGTGTCGGCCACGAATCGATTTTGCCACGTTCAGAACTGGCGGTGAATGCCAACGTAATAACGGCCCACCCCCGGGTTCGGCCCGGTCCGCCGGAAGTCTCCGCCGCCCGATGATCCGGGCGGGAGATGAAGCGCGATGCGATCGCGGCCTAGTCCGGCTCGTGTCCTCCGGAGGAGCTACGACTGCCGGCTCAGTTCCTGGGCTTCCCGCAGCGCGCGCCAGATGCGCTGCGGGCTGGCGGGCATGTCGAAGTGCTTGACTCCCGCGCGGCGCAGCGCATCCATCACGGCGTTCATCAACGCGGGCATGGAACCGGTGACGCCGCCCTCGCCCACGCCCTTCGCGCCGAGCGGATTGGTCGCCGTCGGCACAGCGTGGTCCGTCACCGTGAGGCCGCCGACCAGCCCTGCGCGCGGCATGGCGTAATCCATGAAGCTTCCCGTCACCAGTTGCCCGGAAGCGTCGTACACGCCCTGCTCGAGGAAGATATGCCCGGCGCCTTGCGTCACGCCGCCCTGCATCTGTCCCTCGACGATCTGGTGGTTGATGATGTTGCCGACGTCGTCGCAGGCAACGTAGGACACGATCTCCGAGATGCCGGTCTCCGGATCGATCTCGACCTCGGCGATGTGGCAGCCATTCGGGAAAGTCGCCGGCACCTTGGGCCGCTCCCTGAAGTCGAGGTCGAGCCTGCCCGGGTATTTCTTCGCCAGCTCGTCGATGCGCACCTTGCGGTCGGTTCCCTTGATGCGGTAGGTGCCCGAGGCGAATTCGATGTCCTGCAGCGCGCTCTCGAGGTGCTCGGCGGCGAGGTCGAGGCCGTTCTTTGCCACCTCCTGCGCCGCCCAGTGCATCGCGCTACCGAGCCCGTGCAGCGTGCGCGAGCCGCCGGTCGGGTTGGCGACGAAGTTGTGCTCGGGCTCGGAAGTGCGCAGGCGCACCGTGTCCACAGGGATACCGAGCTGCTTCGATACGATCTGCGCGAAGGTGGTTTCGTGACCTTGCCCGTGATTGTGGGACGCGGTACGCAGCGTGAGCGTCCCGTCCGTCTCCCACGTGAGGTGCGCCTGGTCGTATGGCGCGAAGCCGCCGGGCGCAGTCATCTCGATGTAGGTGGCGATGCCGCGGCCGCGCAGCCTGCCGCGCCTTTCCGATTCTTTCTTTCTTTTTTCAAAGTCGTTCCAATGCGCCTGGTCTAGCGCCTTGTTCATCACGGCCTCGAAGTCTCCGCAGTCGTACTCGAAGCCGCCTACCAGCTTGTAAGGCATCTTCGCGGGAGGAATCATGTTGCGGCGGCGGAATTCGGCCGGGTCGATACCGAGCTCGCGCGCCGCCTCATCGACCAGGCGCTCGAGCGCGTATGACGCCACCGGCCGGCCGGCTCCGCGGTAGGCGGCGGTAGGAACGGTGTTGGTCAGGACCAGCCTGCCGCGCACATGGACCGCCTGCACGTCGTAGACGCCGCAGTTCACGTTGACGAGGCCCAGCGTATTAACCACCGCCCCGGTAAAGGCGACGTACGCCCCCATGTTGCACAGGTAGTCGAAGCGCATGCCGAGGATACGGCCGTTCGCATCGAGCGCAATTTCCCCGGTGTGGACGATGTCGCGTGCCTGCTCGTCACCCAGGAATACCTCGGAGCGCGTGCCGATCCACTTCACCGGGCGGCCAAGCTTCTTGGCGGCGTAAAGTAGCGCACCGTACTCCGGGTACGCGTTGAAGCGCACGCCGAAGCCGCCGCCCACCTCCTCGGCGACCACACGGACCTTTTCGGGCGGCACGCCCAGCACCGCAGAGAGCTGGCCGCGCATCGGGCCGACGCCCTGCGTGGTGCCGTGGAGGAAATACAGGTCCTTCGCGGCGTCGTATGACCCCATCGCCGCGCGCGGTTCCATGGGGTTGCCGATGACCCGTGAGTGGTACGCAGTGAGCTTGACGACCTTAGCCGCCTTGGCGAAGGCGGCATTGGTCGCGGTCTCGTCACCGCCCACGAAGTCGAGAATCAGGTTGCCCGGCGCGCCCGGGTGAAGCTGCGGCGCGCCCGGCGCCATCGCCTCCGCCGCCATGGTCACAGCCGGCAGATCCTCATACTCGACCGCTACGGCCTCGGCCGCGTCCTGCGCCTGCGCCGCGCTCTCGGCAACGATCAAGGCGATCGGCTCGCCAACATGGCGCACTACCTCCTGCGCGAGCGAAGGGCGCTGCGCCTGTCTCTGGTCGGAGCCATCCTTCCATTTGAAGGGCGCCGCCGCCGGGATCGGCTTGAGCCCCGCCTGCACGAGCTCGCGCCCGACGATGACGTCGATCACCCCTGGCATGGACTTCGCGGCAGCCGCGTCGATGGAGACGACACCCGCATGCGCCCGGTCGGAGCGCAGGAAGTGGCCGGCGGCCTCGCCCGGCAGGCTCCAGTCGGAGACGTAGCGCCCCCGGCCGGTCAGCATTCGGTAGTCCTCGAGCCTGCCCTTCATCCGGGCGATTCTAAAAATAAAAAGGCCCGCCGGAGCGGGCCTTTCACAGAGGAGACCGGGCGTTACTTGGTTTCGGTCTTCGCCTTCACGTACTCGGCCATCACCGCCACGTCGGGGTTCTGCGGCTGGCGTTTCTTCATCTCGGCGACGACCGGCTTCATGTCGTCGTAGAGCAGGTGGTCCTGCAGGACCGCGTAGAGATACTGCTCGGGAACGATGTCGTTCGCCGCCGCGGTCTTGCGCATCTGCTCGTAAGTCTGGTGGGCCTGGCGCACCTCCGCCTGGGCCTGCGGCGAAAGGCGCTGCTCCTGCTGGGCCCCGCGCACCTGCACGCCGCCCGAGCGGCCGAGCCGCGCGATCTGCACGAGCTCAGGCGTCTGCGCGATCTTCTGCGGCACGCCGGCCGGCAGCGTGCTGACCTGCGGCTGCGCGCCCGACTGCTGCTTGCTTTCCTTGGTGCCGGTCGTCAGCGTCGCCGGGCCGGAGTAGGCCTCCTGGCGGCCGCCGTCGAAGTAGACGATGCGCAATTGCGCGCCGGCAGGCAGGGTGAAGCGGTCGCCTTCGCGCACCTTCATGAAGGCCTTGGCCTTCGAGCCGGCGCTGCCGCTCGTGTACGAGACATCGCCGCTCAACTGATTGATGAGACCAACGTCTTCGGCAGCAAAAGCGCTCGCCGCCGCAAGAATCGTCGCAAGACCAAGTACCCGAATTACGTTGTTCATCTTTAACCCCCTTTTAGGCAGCGTGGAGTTTAGGGGCTCGCTGCCCGGCTCACGAGGAACTTTATCACGGCAAACTCATGAGCCCAAAAGGATTTTTACTCTTTTTCACGTTCTCGGAGCCGCGCTGCCAAGGATTTCACCTCTTCGCTGTCGGGGTCGGGGCCGCGCACGAGGGCCGCATAGAGGAATAAATCCGGCGTCGGGTCGTCGGGCGCCAGATCCCGGCGCAATCGCTCGTAGGTCGCGCGCGCCTCGCGCAGGCTCGCATCGTCCTCGAGCGGAGGCTTCAGACCACGCACCCGGACGCCGCCAAAAAGCCCGTTCTGCGCTAGCTCCGGGATGCGCGCGAGACGTTGCGGGGCGCTCGCCGGCAGCGCGCTCACCACAGGTGGAGCGCCGCGCTCGACCGTGCTTTCCCCCTTTCCGGCGCGCAGAGCCGCCGGTCCGCGCCAGCTTTCCTGGCGGGCGCTCGCGAAATAGACGACGCGTAGCTCGCCGCCGGCGCCGAGCTCGAAGCGGTCGCCCTCGCGCACTTTCATGAACGGCTTCGCGGCGCCGTCCTGGAACGCGACTTTGCCCGACACCAGACTCACCAGCCCGACGTCCTGCTGCGCGTGCGCGGCCGTCGCGAAAGCGAACAGCAGGCTGAGCGCGGTTCTCATTCGTCGATGCCGACAATCTCGTAGATGCGGATCGGCTCGGCGCGGCCCTTCACGGTCATCGTCTCGACCTTGCCGACCCGCACGCCCTCGCCGGCCGCCTTGACGGTGGTCTCCGCCGCGGCGACCACCACCTTCATCTCCTTGGTTACGCCCTCGAGGCGCGAAGCAGCGTTGACGGTGTCACCGATGGTGGCGAACTCGAGCCGCTTCGGCGCGCCGATGTTGCCGACCAGCGCCTCGCCGGTGTAGAGGCCGACGCCGATCTTGAACTCGGCCAGGCCGCGATCCGGGAAGCGCTTGAGGAACCAGTCCTTGAAGGCTTCCGCCTCCTTCTGCATGCCGAGGGCCGCCTTCAGCGCGCGCCGCGCGTGGTCCGGATAGGGGACGGTCGAGCCGAACACCGCCATCACCGCGTCGCCGATGTATTTGTCGAGGGTACCGCCCTGCGCGAGGATCGGCTCGCAGGTGCGGGTGAAGTACGCGTTCAGCATCTCGACCACTTCGTGCGGCGTGAGCTTCTCGGAAAGAGTGGTGAAGCCGCGGATGTCGGAGAACAGCACCGTCACGGTCTTCATTTCGCCCGCCAGGTCGACCTTGTTTTCCTCGTCGAGCAGCACATTCACGACGTCGTCGGCGACGTAGCGGCCGAAAATCTGGCGCATGCGCGCGCGGTCGCGCTCCTCGCCGGTGAGGCGCAGCACGAAGGTCAGCAGGAACGCCGAGATCAGCCCGGTCTGCACCTCCGCGACCGGCAGCACGGTGTCTATCTGGAAGGCGAAGAAGGCGGGCGGCGCCACCGCGGCCAGCAGCACCGGCATCAGCGCCGCGCCGCCGCCCACGCTGAAGCGCAGAAAGAGCCAAGCCGCCAATGCCATGAAGGCGCCGACGTAGGCGATCTCCTGCCCGAGCGACAGCGGCTTCGGGTAGCGGCCCGAAAGGATCGTCTCGACGATATTGGCGTGGATCTCGCCGCCCGCCATCTGGTCGGCGTTGGCGCCGCGCGAATAGGGCGTGAAGTGTCGGTCGGAGGTGCCGGCGTTGTTGGCGGCGATGATCGCCACCTTGCCGCGCAGCGCTTTCACCTGCGGGTCGTCGAGCGAGTTCGGTGCGAGCAGCCGCGCCATCGACAGCGTCGGGATGGTGCCGGGCGGGCCGGCATAACCGATCGGCATGCGCCTCAGCTCGCGCTTGATGGTCTCGCCGGCGATGGTCCACTGCGGCTTGCCAGCGTCCTGGCCGGCCGCGCGCAGCGCCATCTGCATGTTGAAGGCAATGCCGGGAAAGGCGGGGTCCGCGATCATCACCGGGTAGAAACCGCGCACGTACTTGTCGGGATCGGGGTAGAGGTTGGCAATGCCGAGGTCGGCGACGCCGCCCGGCAGCATCAGGCGCTGGTCGTCCGGCGGCAGCAGCAGGTCGAGCTTGCCGTCGGGCGTATCGACGAGGTGCGTGATGAGGACGACGTTGCCGCGCGCCAGGGCTGCGCGAAACGGCGTGTCGTACTCGCGGCTGATGCTGCTGTCGGGCAGGTTGAGCTTGCGCAGCCAGGCCTCGGCGCTGACGGTGTAGATGAAGTCGAGACCGATGACCTTCACGCCGGCCTCGGTCAGCACGTCGAACGCCTGGCCCCAATACGGGGCCCAGAAGGCGAGCGGGTCGTCCTTGTAGGTGAGGAGCGTTGCGTCGTCGACGGTGATGAAAACGGTGTTCTGCGGCTCGTAACGCACGCCGCTGAAGACGTGCCAGTAGTCGTAGTAGACGTTCTCGAGCGAGGCATGCCACTCGGTGCGCGCGAGTGCGAGCGCGATGAGCGTCGCCGCGGCGGCGACGCCGAGCCAGCGCAGGACCTGTTTCTGCAGCCCCTTCAATCGCCGACGTACACGAACGCGGCCCAGAAAAACGGGTGCGCGCGCGAGAAATGGAAGTTGTCGCGGGTGTAGCCGCCGGCGGCGACCTGCTGGCGCGCGTCGCTGACCGCGGGAAGCGTGCCCATGCCGGCCTTGATGTTGCGAAAAGTGGTGGTCATGAGCGCCTGCGTGGAGAAGCTGTCGACGCTCCAGTGCGAGACGAGCAGCCCTTTCGCACCCGCGTACATAAAGGCGCGGGTGAGGCCGGCGAAGCCTTCGCCGTTGTTCGCCTGCGCGGTCTCGCCGGCGGTGTTGCACGCCGAGAGCGCCACCAGGTCGGCGTTGAGCTCGAGGTCCTCGATGACCTCCTTCATGGTGAGCAGACCGTCCTCGCCCTTCAGGTCGCCCACCAGGGTGAGCGCGAGTGCGGGCTGGGCCTGCGCGCGTGACGATTCGCGTGGCGCCAGCGCGCCGTCTTCCGGCAGGTCGCTGTCGAGATACTGGCCGCCGAGGAAGCCGTGCGTCGCAAAGAGCACAAAGCGCGCCGAGCGCAGGTCGGCCGACTTCGCCACGCTCTCCTGCGCCGCCTCGCCGATGTAGAGACGGCTCTTGCCGCCGAGGACGCGCGCGATCTCTTTCGCCTCCTCCGCGGTCTCGGCAAGACGCGGGATCACCGGCGTGGCGCCGGCGGTGCGCCTGAAGCCCCCCACATTGAGCGCGGCCAGCGCCTTGCGCGTGTCGCTGGGCATCGGGTGCTGCGCGTCGGGCGCGAACATGGGGTCGGCGAAGGCGACGAGGTCGAGCTGGCCGCGGGTCGACGGCTTGGGATACAGGCGCTGCGAGGTGAGCGCGGAAAGGCTCGGCAGGTAGGCAAAGCGGTAGTGCCGCGCGGCATAGTCGAGGCCGGCGTATTCGCCGAGGTAGGGGTGCTGCGCGCTGCCGTCGGCCTCGTCCTTGGTGCGCTGGAACTTCGCGCGCTCCTCGGTGCCGTAGCGCGCGACCAGCAGCTCGAAGGGAATCGTCTGCAGCGGGCCGTCGGCGACGACCAGCAGCTTCTCGCGGCCGGCGAGCATATCCTGCACCGGGGCGAGCAGGTCCTGGTAGAGCGAGTGCAGCGTGTCGGGTTCGACCTCGCGCAGGAACAGCACCGACTCGCCGATCGCCACCTTCTCCACCGCGCGGCGGATGGAATGCACACGCTCGGCGATCGACGCGCGCTTGACCGGCACCACGCGCATCACGAAGCGCACCGGCGTGACGACGAAGATGATCGCCTCGTTCGGCAGCAGCACGTACGAGACCAGCGTCTCGCCCGGGTTGAGCAGCTTTTCCTGCAGGTCCTGCACGGTGACCGGCCGTGGATTGGTGAGCTCCATGTAGCGCGGGTACTCGCGCCACATCTGCTCCTCGACGCCGATGAGATCGATCGATGCCTGCGTGATCTGCGCGTCGAACTCGGCGACGCGCTGGGCCGCATTTGCCTGCGTCACCGGCACGGTGGCGCGCAGGTTGCGCAGCTGGGCGAGGCTCTCCTGCAGCTGGTCGCGGCGCTCGCGCAAGCGCACGAACGCCGGCTCGCCCTGGAAGCGCGCGACGTCGGCCTGGCGCATCAGCTCGGTGAAGACGCGACTCTGGTTGCGCGAGGCGATGGCGAGCGCCTCGCGGTCGTAGCCGGAAGCCGGGTGCTGGCGGTAGAGCTGCAGCAGCACGCGGATCGTCTCGCGGTAGATCGCCGAGAACTGCTGCAGGAAGGCGGCGCGCGTCTCCTCAGAATAGCCGCGCGTCTGCGAGTAGAGGAAATCGACGGTCTCGACCGCCTCCTTGTAGTAGCCGAGCGCCTCGCGGTAGCGCCCGCGCTTGGCGAGGGCGTAGCCGAGATTGGCGTCGTTGATCAGCAGGGCGCGTGGATTGCCGCTGCGGCGCGAGGAGTCGATCGCGCGCTTGTAGACCACCTCGGCCTCGACCACCTTGCCCTGGCTGTCGAGCGCGAGGGCGAGTGAAGTGAGCACCGCCGCGGTATCCGGGTGCTGCTCGCCGAACACCTTCTCCATCGTCGCCAGCGCGGCGCGCTCCATCTGCTCGGCCTGCGCGAAGTCGCCGCGCGTGGCGAGCAGCCCACCGAGGTTGTTCAGCGTGAGGGCGGTGGCGGGATGGTCGCGGCCGAGCGCGCGGTCCTGGATCGCGAGCGCGCGCCGGTACATGTTCTCCGCCTCGGTCAGGCCGCCCACCGCGGCGCCGGCGCGCGCCCGGGCGCGGGCTTCCGATACGCCGATGCGACTGTCCTTGCCGAGGTCCTGGATCACCTTGGCGAGGTTGTTCAGGTTGGTGGCGACGTCCGGGTGCTCGCTGCCGAGCACCCGCTCGCGGATCGCCAGCGACTGGCGGTACATCCGCTCAGCCTCGGCGTACTTGCCCTGCAGGTCGAGCACGCGGCCGAGGTTGGACATCGAGGTGGCGGTGGTCGCGTTGTTGAGGCCCAGCGTCTTTTCGTGGATCGCAAGCACCTGGTAGTGCAGCGTCTCGGCTTCCTGGTATTGGCCGCGATTCACCGCCTGGTCGGCACGCGCCGCGAGTTGCGCGGTCTTCGGGTCGGTCGCGCCGGCGAACTTGCCCTGGCTGTCGAGCACGCGGCTCAGGTTCGACAGCGTAGTGGCGGTGTCCGGGTGGTTGGGGCCGAGCTTCTTGTCGAGGATCGCCACCGCGCGGCGCAGCAGCGACTCGGCGCCCGGATAGTCGCCGAGCTGCTCGAGCACGAGCGCGAGGCTGTTCAGCGCCGCGGCGGTGTACTCGTGGTCCGGCCCCAGCCGCTTCTCGTAGATCGTCAGCATGCGGCGGAACTCGCCTTCCGCCTCGTTGAACCTGCCCTGCTTCAGGTGCACGCCGCCGATTAGGCCGAGTGCGGTAGCGACGTTCGGGTGGTCCGGGCCAAAGGTGCGGATGTTCTCCTGCAGCAGGCGCAGGCCGACGTCTTCCGCGGTGGGATAGTCGCCGCGCGTAAACGCGGTCTGCGCCTCGTTCAGCAGCGCGCGGGAACGCGAGTCGTCGACGCGAGCCGGCGTGGGTTTCGCCGCGGATTTCGCCGGATCGGCCGGCGCCTCGATCTGCGCAACCGCGATCCCCGACGCGCAGGCGAGCGCCGCCGCGACGAGGAGCAATCTCATCAGGTGCGCGACAACGCGATCAGGAGGCTGCAGGGCGCGTAGTCGAGCAGCGACGCCCCGACAGATCCCTTCCACCAGCGCGCCGCAAAAGAGGTGTTCTGGTTGTGGCCGACCACGATCAGGTCGGCGCCGAGCGCCTTCGCCAGCCGGCAGATCTCCTCGACCGGCTCGCCCACTGCGAGCTGCCCGGCAGCGTTGAAGCCGCGCTCGCGCAGCGTGCGGATGCCTTCGTCGAGCACGCTCTGCGTGCGCTTCTTCTCCTCCTCGAGCAGCTCCTCGGGGACGAAGCCCTCGGTCAGGAACAGCGACGGCGGCATGCTCGCGACGGCGAGCAGGTGCGTTTCGGCCTGCAGGAAACTCGCCAGATCGGCGCACTCCAGCAGCGCGCGCTTGCCCTCGTGCGAGCCGTTGTAAGCCAGAAGAATCTTGCGATACTTCATGGTCCCCTCCGCTGTTGCCTGCTGACCGACCAGACTATTTTGTTGCGAGCAGGCCTACCCGCTCGATGGTAGCGCGTTCGGCCTTGAACGTGTCGGCGGCCCAGCGCGCGTAGTCCTCGCTCGACTTGTACCAGTACACCTGGTCGATCTGGGCGAGGACCTTCAGGTGCTCGGGATCATCGAGCGCCTTCTTGAAAGCGTCGTGTAAAAACTTCAACTGCTGCGGCTCCAGGCCCTTCGGCGCGACCAGCCCGTAGGGCGAGTAGGAGACGACGTCGATGCCGAGCTCCTTCGCGGTCGGCGCGTTCCACTTGGTGCGGTTCTCGCCGAAGGTGACGAGCAGGCGGAAGGCGCCGGCGTCGACGTGGCGGCCCCAGCCGGTGGCGTCGGACTGCGCCATCACGTGGCCGCCCATCAGCGCCTGCGTCGAGTCGGCGTTGCCCTTGAACGGTACGTGAAGCAGCTGCACGCCGGTCTTCTGCGCCACTTCCTCCATCAGCAGGTGCGGCGAGGTGCCGTTGCCGGTCGAGCTGTAGGCGAGCTTGCCGGGGTTGACGCGCGCGTACTCGATCAGGTCTTTGAACGTCTTGAATTGCGAGTCCGACCTCACCACCACGCCGAAGGTGTAGCCGGAGAGGCCGATGATGTAGGTGAAGTCGGCGAGCGGATCCCAGTCGACCTTCTGCATGTGCGGGATGCGATAGGCGCCCACCGGCAGCTGCGAGACGACATAGCCGTCGGGCCGCGCGGTCTTCGCCATGGTGGCCGGCCCCAGCATGCCGCCGGCGCCGGGCTTGTTGTCGACGATGATGGTCTGGCCGACGTATTTCTGCGCCACCTCCGCGAACTTGCGCAGGTGCAGGTCGGTCGAGCCGCCCGGCGGCCAGGGGCAGATCAGCGTGATCGGCCTGGACGGAAAGGCCTGCGCGAATGCCTGGCCGGCGAGCGAAGCGGCGGCCAGCGCGAGCAGACCCAGCAGCTGTTTCATCTGTGCTCCTCCTCGCGGGCGATTATAGCGGCCGGCCCCGCTAAAATAGCCGCTTCCCTCCATGCTCGACGTTCAACGAAGAGACCTCCGCGCCGGCGTCGCCGGCGCCGGCACCATGGGCCGCGGCATCGCGCAAGTGCTCGCGCAGTGCGGCGCGCGCACGCTGCTCTTCGACGCGCAGCCGGGCGCCGCGCGCAAGGGCAAGGAAGCGATCGTCGCGGCGCTCGGCAAGCTGACCGAGAAGGGCCGCCTGCCGGCCGCCGAGGCGCAGGCCATCGCCGGCCGCATCGAGATCGTCGACTCGCTCGAGGCCCTCGCGCCCTGCCAGGTGGTGATCGAGGCGATCGTCGAGGATCTCGCCGCGAAGCGGCAACTCTTTGCTTCTCTCGAAAAACACGTTGCAACGGACTGCGTGCTCGCGTCCAACACTTCTTCCCTGTCGGTGACGGCGATGGCCGCCACGTGCGCGAAGCCGGGCCGCGTGGCCGGCTACCACTTCTTCAACCCGGTGCCGGTGATGAAGATCGTCGAGGTAGTCGACGGCGTGCTGACCGAGCCGTGGGTCGGCGAGTCGCTCGTCGCGCTCGCCAAGCACTTCGGGCATACGCCGGTGCGCTGCAAGGATACGCCGGGCTTCATCGTCAACCATGCCGGGCGCGCCTTCGTGCCGGAGTCGCTGCGCGTGCTGGGCGAAGGCATCGCCGACTTCACGACCATCGACCGCATCCTGGTCGACGCCGCCGGCTTCCGCATCGGGCCGTTCGGCCTGATGGACCTCGTTGGCCTCGACGTCTCGCACGCGGTGATGCAGTCGATGTACCGCCAGTACTTCGAGGAACCGAAGTACCGTCCCTCCTTCCTCGCCGAGCCGCGCGTCGCGGCCGGCCTGCTCGGCCGCAAGAGCGGGCGCGGCTGGTACGCGTACGGGAAGGACGGCACCGCGGAGGCGCTGCCCGAGCCGAAGGCGCCCGCGGCGAAGCCCACGGCGATCTGGGTGGTGCCCGAGCTGCGCGAGTTCTTCTCCAAGTTCGGCGTCGAGATCCGCACGCGTGCCGACAATGAAACCGTCTGCTTCGTCTGCCCCATCGGCCGTGACGCGACCACCACCGCGACGCAACTCGGCCTCGACCCGGAGCGCACGGTCGCCGTCGACCCGCTCTTCGGCTACACCAAGCGCCGCACGCTGATGACTACCCCGGTCACGCTGCCCGAGGTGCGCGATGCCGCTCACGGCCTGCTCGCCTCGGATGGAACACCAGTGTCGGTCATCAGAGACTCTCCCGGCTTTGTAGCTCAGCGGGTAGTGGCGCACATTGTCAATGTGGGCTGCGACATCGTGCAGATGCGCATCGCGACGCCGCAGGACCTCGACCGCGCGGTCATGCTGGGCCTCGGCTATCCGAAGGGGCCGCTCGCCATGGGCGACTCGATCGGCGCCGGCCGCATCCTCGCCATCGTCGAGTCGATGCACGATTTCTACCAGGAGCCGCGCTACCGGCCGAGCCCCTGGCTCAAGCGCCGGGCGCAGCTCGGCGTATCCTTGCTCACTCCGGAATAGAAGCAAGCACCAGAAAGGAAACCGAGATGCTCGACGCTTATCTCTACGACGGACTGCGCAGCCCGATCGGCCGCCACGCCGGCAAGCTCTCTCCCGTGCGGCCCGACGACCTCGCCGGCGAAATCGTCAAGGAAGTGGTGGCGCGCAACAAGATCGATCCGAAGGAAATCTCCGACGTGATCCTCGGCTGCGTCAATCAAGCGGGCGAGGACAACCGCAACGTGGCGCGCTTCGCCGCCCTGCTCGCCGGCCTGCCGCCGACCACGCCGGGCGTGACGGTGAACCGCCTGTGCGCGAGCGGCCTGCAGGCGGTGGTCGACGCCTCGCGCGCGGTGAGCTGCGGCGAAGGCGACCTCTATGTGGCGGGCGGCGTCGAGAGCATGACGCGCGCGCCCTACGTGATGAGCAAGCCAGACAGCGCCTTCGGCCGCGACGCCAAGATGTTCGACACTACCATCGGCGCGCGCTTTCCCAATCCGAAGGCGATCAAAGCGTATGGCAATCACTCGATGCCCGAGACCGGCGACAACGTCGCCAAGGACTTCGGCATCACGCGTGAGCAGGCCGACGAGTTCGCCCTCGCCTCGCAGCAGAAATACGCGACGGCGGAAAAGGAGGGTTTTTACAAGGGCGAGATCCTTCCCATCACCCTCCCTGCCAGGAAAAAGGATGCTCCCGGGGAATCGTTCGCGACCGATGAGCACCCCAGGAGAGATTCAACCCTCGAGACCCTTTCGAAGCTAAAACCCCTTTTTGAAGGCGGTGTAGTGACCGCCGGCAACGCCTCCGGAGTGAACGACGGCGCGGCGGCGCTTCTCATCGGCTCAAAGGCTTGGGGTTTGAAAAACAATAAAAAACCCATAGCGAAAATCCTCTCCGCCGCCAGCGCCGGCGTCGAGCCGCGCATTATGGGCGTCGGCCCCGCCTACGCGATCCCGCTCGCGCTCGAGCGCGCGAAGCTGAAGCTCTCGGACATGGACATCATCGAGATCAACGAGGCCTTCGCGAGCCAGGTGCTCGGCTGCCTGAAGCTGATGAACGTCGACTTCAAGGACCCGCGCGTCAACCCGAACGGCGGCGCGATCGCCATCGGCCACCCGCTCGGCGCCTCCGGCGCGCGCCTCGCGCTCACCACCGCGCGCGAGCTGCAGCAGTCGGGCGGCAAGTACGCCGCGGTGTCGCTCTGCATCGGCGTCGGCCAGGGCCTCGCCGTCATACTTGAGCGGGTGCAGTGACATGAATGCTCCGGACCTGAAGGGGAAAAGCGGTCGCAAGACCAAGGCCGAATTCAAGTGGGATGACCCGCTCCTCCTCGATCAGCAGCTCTCCGAAGACGAACGCATGGTGCGCGACGCCGCGCACGACTACTGCCAGGGCAAGCTCGCGCCGCGCGTGCTGGAAGCGTTCAGGCACGAGAAGACCGACCCGAAGATCTTCCGCGAGATGGGCGAGCTCGGCCTGCTCGGGCCGACCATTCCGCCGGAGTACGGCGGCCCCGGCCTCAACTACGTCTCCTACGGCCTGATCGCGCGCGAAGTCGAGCGCGTCGACTCGGGCTATCGCTCGATGATGAGCGTGCAGTCCTCGCTCGTGATGGTGCCCATCTTCGAATTCGGCAATCCGGAAACGAAGAAGAAGTATCTGCCGAAGCTCGCGACCGGCGAATGGATCGGCTGCTTCGGCCTCACCGAGCCCAACCACGGCTCCGACCCCGCCTCGATGCAAACGCGGGCGAAGAAGGTGAAAGGCGGCTACAGCCTCACCGGCAGCAAGACGTGGATCTCCAACTCGCCGATTGCCGACGTGTTCGTCGTCTGGGCGAAGGAAGAGGATCAGATCCGCGGCTTCGTCCTCGAAAAAGGCATGAAGGGACTCTCGGCGCCTGCCATCCACGGCAAGATCGGCCTGCGCGCGTCCATCACCGGCGAAGTCGTGATGGACAATGTCTTCTGCCCGGAGGAGAACGCGTTTCCCGAAGTACGCGGACTGAAGGGCCCCTTTACCTGCCTCAACTCCGCGCGCTACGGCATCGCCTGGGGGGCGCTCGGGGCCGCCGAGGATTGTTTTCACCGTGCCCGCGCCTATGTCTTGCAGAGAAATCAATTCGGCAGGCCGCTGGCGGCCAACCAGCTGGTGCAGAAGAAGCTGGCCGACATGCTGACCGAGATCTCGATCGGCCTGCAGGCCTGCCTGCGCCTCGGGCGCATGAAGGACGAAGGCAGCGCTTCGCCGGAAATTACTTCCATCCTGAAGCGCAATTCCTGCGGCAAGGCGCTCTACATTGCGCGGACGGCCCGCGACATGCTCGGCGGCAACGGCATCTCGGACGAGTTCGGCGTCATCCGCCACTTGGTGAACCTCGAGGTGGTCAACACCTACGAGGGCACGCACGACGTCCACGCGCTCATCCTCGGGCGCGCGATCACCGGCATCCAGGCGTTCAGTTGAGCATGCGCCGCCCGCCGACTTCCGCG
>DASXKY010000027.1:0-18148 GCA_036496555.1 Burkholderiales bacterium
TTCGGCCACATTTACTTGGGGACCATCGGCGTCGAGCACACCTACGAAAACATGCGCCACGGCTACGCCGACGAGGAGTGGGCCAAGGAACACCATCGGTATTGGTATGAAGAGGTGAAATCCGGGCAGCAAGGCGGCGCCGGCGGCGCAGTGCCTGCCGGCGCGCCGCATGCGCCCGTCACGGAAAAGAAATAAGGAGGAGAGATCGTGAAAGCCGCTCTTGCCGCGCTCCTTGCCGGTCTGACCATCGGCCTCGTCGCCGCCTCGCACGCCAAGCTGCCCGCGCCGCCACCCAAGAGCGACGCGGAGAAGAAAACGGACGCCGACAAGGCCGCCGCAGCCAAGGCGAAGGACGCGGCAGACCTCGCCAAGGGACAGGACCGCGCCGTCGCCAACTACAAGAAGAACAAGGGCGCCTCGATGGCGCCTTCCAAACCCAAGAAGTGAGAGCAATCGTCGTCTCTCTGGCGGCGGCTGCGCTTGCGGCCTGCGAGACCATGAAAGCGCCTGCGCGGTGATCCAGGCGCTCTAGGGCCGAAGCGGCCTAGGCTCCCTCGATCGCGATCAGGCGGCCCTTCGAGGCCTTCTGGCGCGCCTGGATGAGCGGGGCATACTCGGGCGAGCGGTACCACTTCAGCGCCTGCTCCATCGAGGGGAACTCGAGCGCGACCATGCGCTTCGGCGCCCAGCCGCCCTCGAGCGCCTCGATCCTGCCGCCGCGCACGATGAACTTGCCGCCGTACTTGGTGACGACCGCCAGCACCTGCTTGCGGTAGTCGTCGTAGCCTGCGGGATTGGTGACCTCGATTTCGGCGATGACGTATGCGGCCATGTCGGCTCCTAGGTGAAGACTCGGACCGCGAGGCCGGCCACGGCGCAGGCGGCGATGACGGGAATTATGCCGGCCTTGTAGCGGAAGAGCGCGACCAGGGCAGCGACGCCGATGAGCGCCGAGACGAAGTCGAATCGCGCCGCGAAACCCTGCGGCCACAGCACGTGGTACGCGAAGAAAAGCGCGAGGTTGACGATGACGCCCACCACCGCCGCGGTGATGCCGGTGAGCGGCGCGGTGAAGCGCAGGTTGCCGTGAGTGGTCTCGATGAAAGGGGCGCCTGCGAAAATGAAGACGAACGACGGCAGGAAGGTGAAGAAGGTCGCGACCAAGGCGCCCGCCGTGCCGGCGCCCAGGAAGCCGACGAAGGCGACCACCATGATGAGCGGCCCCGGCGTGGTCTCGCCGAGCGCGAGGCCGTCGATCATCTGCGGCGCGGTGAGCCAGTGGTAGTGCTCGACCGTGTTTTGGAACACGTACGGCAGCACGGCGTACGCGCCGCCGAACGTCAGCAGCGCCGTCTTGGTGAAGAACCATCCCATCTGCGTCAGCGTGTGCTGCCAGCCGAGCAGGGCGAGCAGCATGCCCATGGCGAGCGCCCACAATGCGACGCCGCCCAGTGAATAGGCCCACAGCTTCGGCCAGGAGAACCGCGTGTGCGGCGGCAGCGGCGAGCCGTCGTCGATCAGGGCCGGACCGTACGCCGCGCTCGCCGCACCGTGGCCGGGGCCTGTCGCGAACACGTCGGGCGCGACCCGACCGCCGAGATAGCCGAGCAGGCCGGCGGCGATGACGATCAGCGGGAACGGGGTATCGAAGAAAAATATGGCGCAGAACGCGGCGGTGGCGACGATCCATAGCGCCGGATGCCTGAGTGCGCGCGTCGCGATGCGGTGGGCCGCGGCGAGAACGACGGCAACGACGGCTGGCTTGATGCCGTAGAAGATCCCGGCGATCAGCGTTACATCGCCGTACGCGACGTAGATCCACGAGAGTGCGATGAGGATGAATACCGACGGCAGGACGAATAGGCCGCCGGAAACGATGCCGCCCCAGGTGCGGTGCATCAGCCAGCCGATGTAGGTGGCGAGCTGCGTCGCCTCCGGCCCCGGCAGCACCATGCAGTAGTTGAGAGCGTGCAGGAAGCGGCTCTCGGAGATCCAGCGCCTTCGCTCGACCAGCTCCTGATGCATGATCGCGATCTGGCCCGCAGGCCCGCCGAAGCTGATGAAGCCAAGCCTCAGCCAGAAGCGGAACGCCTCGCCGAAGCTTACGGCGGGTGGAGCTGAGGCAGGCACGTGTGGCTTCCTCCCTCGAGCGGCAGGACCTGCACCGAGATGCCATAGAGGCGCTGCAGCGTATCGGGCCGGATCACCTCGCGCGGCGCGCCGCTCTCGAGGACGCGGCCTTCGGCGAGCAGCAGCGCGCGTTGCGAGCAGAGGAAGGCGTGGTCCGGGTCGTGGCTCGAGAAAAGGATCGCGATGCCGGTGCGCGCGAGCGCAACGATGCGCTCGAGCACGCGCACCTGGTTGCCGAAGTCGAGGCTGGCGGTCGGCTCGTCGAGCACCAGCAGGCGCGGCTCCTGCGCCAGGGCGCGCGCGACGAGCGCGAGCTGCCGCTCGCCGCCCGACACCTCGGTGACCGGCCTTTCGGCGAGATGAGCGATGCCGAGCGACCCCAGGACCCGGTCCGCGACCTGACGATCTTTCTTCGAAGGTGAAGAAAAAATTCCAAGGTGAGCGGTGCGTCCCATGAGCACGAAATCGCGCACGGTGTAGCCGAAATACGCGCTGTGCCCCTGCGGCACGTAGCCGATGCGCCTGGCGATTTCCTGCCGGGTGAGGGATCCCAGGGTTTTCTCGTCCAGCAGGATCTTTCCTTCATGAGGAAGGAGAAGGCCGAGAATGGTCCTGAACAGCGTCGTCTTGCCGCCGCCGTTCGGGCCGAGCACGCACGTCACCTCTCCGTCGGCGAGCGAGAAACTCACGTCGCGACCGATGGTGCGGCCCGGAAAGCCGAAGGCGAGGGAGTCGACGCGCAGCACTACCAGGTTCTCCGGGCGAGGGCGAAGAGCCACAGGAAGAAGGGCGTGCCGATCAGCGCCGTCAGCACACCGGGCGGCACCTCGATGGGGGCGATGGTGCGGCAGAGCGTATCGACGGCGAGCAGGAACGCAGCGCCGAGCATCATCGCGAGCGGGAGCAGGCGGCCGAAGTCAGGCCCGACCAACAGCCGGGCGGCATGCGGGATGAGCAGGCCGACCCAGCCGATGATGCCGCTCACCGCGACCGCAGCGGCCGTCATCAGCGTCGCCGCGGCGACCACCACGGTGCGCAGCTTGCGCGTGTCGACGCCGAGCGCGCGCGCCTCGTCGTCGGGCAGTGCGAGCAGGTTCATGCGCCAGCGCAGCAGCAACATCGGCGCCAGGCCGAGCAGCGCGAGCGGTGCCGCAGCGGCGAGATCACGGGGCGCGATCGCGGCGAGGCTGCCGAGCAGCCAGTAGGTGATGGCCGGCAGCTGGTTGTACGGATCGGCGAGGTACTTGAGGAGCGCGATCGCCGAGCCGAGCAGCGTGCCGATGACGACACCCGTCAGCACCAGCGCGAGCAGCGGGTCATGGCCGCGCATCCGCGAGCCGATCCAGTACACCAGGCCGACCGCGGCGAGGCCGCCGGCGAAGGCAAAAAGCTGGATCAACAGCACGCCGTACGAGAGGAAGATACCGAGCACCGCGCCGAGCGCGGCGCCAGTCGAGACGCCGAGGATGTCGGGCGAGACGAGCGGGTTGCGGAACATGCCCTGGTAGGCGGTGCCGGCGGCGGCCAGGGCCGCGCCGACGACGAGCGCGGCGAGCACGCGGGGGCCGCGCACTTGCAGGATGACGGTTGCGACATTCGCCGGCAGCGTGCTGGCGCTGCCGGTCAGCTTCGATGCCAGCAGGGAAAAAATTTCACCCGGAGAAACCGGGTATCTGCCGACCGCGAATGCAAAAGCCGTCAACCCGAGGAGGGCACCGGCCGCCAGGACGTAGGTCAGAGCCCGGGAGTTCACTTGGGAAGCACCTCGTTCGGGCGCATCGCGCGCGTCCAGCCGGTGAGCTTGTCCGGCGCGATCGCGAACACCAGCAGGCCGGCCGGCGGCCCGGCGGCGTAGACGCGCTCGACTTTCGCCGCAGGCCGGATCTCCCGTCCGGTGGCGTCGACGACCGGCGCCTGCGAGAAGCAGACCGACGAAAACAAGAAAAGACAAATCCCGTATCTCACGCGTACCCCACGCTGCGGCGATCGATCGACACCGACTTGATGAGGGCGAAGACGGGCAGGCCGGGACGCAGGCCCAGCTCCGCCGCGGACTTGCGCGTGATGCGGGCGAGCAGCGCGGTGCCGTGCAGGTCGAGCTGTACATCGAGGCTCGGGCCGTCCTCCTCGCCGAGCGCGACGACCGTCCCCGCGAGGACGTTGCGGATGCTCAGGCCCGTGGGCCGCGAAGTGGCGATCGACACGTCACGCGCGCGCACGCGGACGCGAACGCGTTCGCCCGGCAAGCCTTCGACGTCGGGGATCTCGAGCGTTCCGCCGGCGAAGTCGAGGCGCGCGAGGCCGCTTTCCAGGTCCTGACCGGCCACCTGCGCCTCGATGACCGCGCCGCCCTCGTGGCGCCCGAGGTAGGGACGCAGCTCGGCGCGGCTCATGATCTCGCGCAGCTCGCCGGCGCCGAGCACCTTGCCGTCCGATATCAGCACCACCGTGTTGGCGAGACGCACCACTTCGTCGAGCGAATGGCTGACGTAGACGATCGGCACCCGCAGCTCGTCGCGCAGGCGCTCGACGTAGTAGAGGATCTCGGCCTTGCGCGGCGCGTCGAGCGAGGCGAGCGGCTCGTCGAGCAGCAGCACCTCCGGGTTGGCGAGAAGCGCGCGCCCGATGGCGACGCGCTGCTTCTCACCACCGGAGAGCGCACCGGGACGGCGCTCGAGTATGTGGGCAATGCCTAGCAGCTCGATTGCCGCATCAAAGCCGATCACATGGCTTTGCTTTCTATTGAAGTAATTCCCATAGAGAAGGTTGTGCCGCACGGTCAGGTGCGGCAGCAGCCGGCCTTCCTGGAATACGTAGCCGACGCGGCGAGCGTGCGCCGGCAGGTTGATGCCTGTCGCGGCGTCGTACAGCGTGCGCCCGCCGACCGTGATGCGCCCGGATTCCGGCCGGGTGAGCCCGGCGATGAGATTGAGGAGCGTCGTCTTGCCCGCGCCCGAGCGGCCGAAAAGCGCGGTCACCCCGGCGTTGGTGGAGAACGCGGCGTCGAGAGCGAAGCCGCCGACCCGGCAGCGGACATCGACGTCAAGCATCGCGGCCGGCTGCGCGCACGTTGGCGCGCCGCAGGAGGATCTCCGAGGCCATCAGCGCGGCGAGCGAAAGCACGATCGAGAGGATGCAAAGACGCAGCGCCTGTGCGTCGCCGCCGGGCACCTGTGTAAAGGTATAGATGGCGAGCGGCAGCGTTTGCGTCTCGCCGGGGATGTTCGAAACGAAGGTAATGGTGGCGCCGAACTCGCCCAGGCTGCGCGCGAAGGAAAGCAACACGCCGGTGAGGATACCCGGAAGGATCAGCGGCAGCGTGACGCTGGCGAACACCCACGCCGGCGGCGCGCCGAGCGTGGCCGCCGCGTCCTCGAGGCCGCGGTCGACCGCGTCGAGCGACTGGCGCACCGCGCGCACAAGCAGCGGCAGGCCCATGACCGCGCAGGCCACGGCCGCGCCGGTCCAGCGGAAGGCGAAAGTGACGCCGAGGTACTCGTCGAGCAGTGAGCCGATCGGGCCTCGGCGCCCGAGCAGCAGAAGGAGGAAGTAGCCGACCACCACCGGCGGCAAAACGAGGGGCAGGTGCACCACCGCGTCGAGCAGGCTCTTGCCCGGAAAGTCGAGGCGCGACAGCACCCAAGCCAGCGCGATGGCGACCGGCACGCTCACCACTACGCTCCAGAAAGCGACCTTGAGACTAAGGAGAAGGGCGGCGGTCTCGGCCGGCGTCAGGCTCCACACGCCCTCAGTGTACGGTGAAGCCGTGCTTCTCGAAAACGCGGCGCGAGGCTGGAGAGGCGAGGAATTCGAGGAAGGGCGCCGCTGACGTTTTCGCGCCTTTCAGCGCCGCTACCGGGTAGACGATCGGCGGATGGCTGTCGGGCGGAAACACGCCCGCGACCATCACGTTCGGTTCCGAATTCGCGTCGGTCTGGTACACCACGCCGAGCGGCGCCTCGCCGCGCGCGACGAGCAGCAGCGCCGCGCGCACGTTCTCGGCGGCCGCAACCTTGCCTGAGATCTGGTCCCAGACGCCGAGCTTCTCGAACGCCGCCTTGGCGTACTTGCCGGCGGGCACGCTGTTCGGTTCAGCCAGCGCGAGCCTGCCGTTTTTCAATGCAGAAGAAATGGGAAATCCAGGCGCCGGCTGCAGTTTCATCGGCTCCTTTGCCGGCGCGATCAGCACCAGGCGGTTGCCGAGCAGGTCCTTGCGCGTGCCGGGCGCGACCAGGCCCTGCTTTTCCAGGTAGTCCATCCAGTCGAGATCGGCGGAGATGAAGATGTCCGCCGGCGCGCCGCTCTCGATCTGCTTGGCGAGCGCCGAGCTGGCGCCGTACGAGATCACCGGCTTGGTCGGGTAGGCGGCAGCGATTTGGTCGAGGGCGTTCTTCAGGCTCGCCGCCGCAAAAATCGTCTGTGCGTGCGCCGCGCACGCGAACAGGAAAAGCCCGGCAAGCAGGAACCCTCTAAGCAATCGCGCCGCCGCAGGAGCTGCCGGCGCCTGCGGTGCAGCCGAAGCAGTGGCGCCCGGTGACGATCGAGCGTGCGGCGAGCCGCGCAGGGTCGAAGTCGCGGATGTGCGCGGCGCGCCCATCGGCGTAGCGCGCGTCGAGCTCGAGCATCTGGTTGAAGTCGCAGTCGTAGAGGCGGCCGTCCCAGCCGACGGACAGAGTGTTGCGGCACATGAGACCCGCCACGGTCGCCGGGTTGTAGGCGTTGACGAGCGTTTCCATATACGCCTGCAGATTGCCGGAGCTCTCGAGCCACTCCAGGAAGCGCGAAATCGGCATGTTGTTCAGCGCGATCAGCGCATCGAAAGTGACGCCATGGTTGGCGGCTAGGCCTTCCTTCCACTCTCTTTCCATCGACTTCTGGTCGCCGGCGAGGAAAGCGCCGACCGGGTTGTACATCAGCGTGAGCCTGAGGCGCGGATTCCCCCTGCCGTAGCCGGCGGCGTTGAGGCGCTTGAGCGCTTCGATCGACTTGTCGAACGTACCGTCGCCGCGCTGCAGGTCGGTGTTGCGCTTCCGGTAGTGCGGCAGCGAGCAGACGATCTCGACGCCGCGCTCGGCGAACCATTGCGGCAGGTCGCGGCAGGGGCCGGTGAGCAGGACGGTGAGATTGCAGCGATCCATCACCTGCTTGCCGCGCGCGACGCACTGGTCGACGAGGTAGCGGAAGTGCGGATTGAGCTCCGGCGCACCGCCAGTGAGGTCGACCACCTTCGCCGCGGTCTCGTCGAGCGCCGCGAGGCAGAGTTCGACCGTCTCGCGGCTCATGATCTCGGCGGTGCGGTCCGGCCCCGCATCGACGTGGCAGTGCCGGCAGGTCATGTTGCAGAGCTTGCCGACGTTGATCTGGAAGATGTCGATCGCGGCCGGCTTGAGCTTCACCGGAAAGTCCTTGAGGTCGAGGCGCCGCAGCACCTGGACCTGCTGGGCGCTCGAGGCGAGCGGCGAGGCGCGCGAGACGAGCGAGGTCGTCGCGCGCGGACCGATCAGCTTTTCCGTTTCGACCGCTCCCACTAGGCCATCACCTGCCTGTGCACGTGCTCGAGCATCTGCACGCCGTGGACCAGGGAGGCGCCGCCGCGGATCGCCGCCGCGACGTGCAGCGCCTCGGTCATTTGTTCGAGGTCGGCGCCCTGCTGCAGCGATTCCTTCGAATAGGCGTCGATGCAGTAGGGGCACTGCACCGCATGGGAGACTGCCAGCGCGATCAGCGCCTTTTCGCGCGCCGACAGGGCGCCGGCCTTGAAGACCTCGGCGTAGTAGTCGAAAAACTTGTCGGCGAGCTTCTTGTTGCCTTCGGCGATGGTCGAGAACTGCGGCAGATGCTCCGGCTTGTAATAGGTATCCATGATGCGTGGTCGAGTCTCCAGGAGTTGGCATTACCGAACGAAACAGATCCTACTCGACCTTCAGCAGCTCCTCGATCCGCGCCACGATGCGCTCGAGCGGCGAATCCTTGGAAACCGCCGGACGGCCGCCGAGCTGCTTGTGCATGCGATTCAGGTCGCCCGTCGAGGCGAGCGCGGTGAGGAACAGCAGCGGAATGTGGCGCGTCGCTTCGTCTGCGCGCAGCGCAGCGGACACCTCGGCGCCGTCCATGTCCGGCATGTCGAGGTCGCACAGGATAAGGTCCGGCTCGACCTCGCGCGCGAGCTTGAGCGCATTAGCGGGCGAGTTGGTCGAAACGATGTCATAGCGATCGGCGAGCTTTGCGTGCAGGATCTCGAGCGAGAGCTCGCTGTCGTCGACGATCAGGATCTTGGCTCGCCATGCCATGCCGTATCTTTGCACTGCTTCGGGCCGCCGGCGAGTCCAAAAACAGCGAGGCCCGGACCTTTCGGCCCGGGCCCCCTAGGGAGAGTCTTGTCCCGTGCTGCGAATTCTGTAGTGCGGTACTACTGGCTGCCGGCGGCGCTGTTCTCGATCGCGTAGTTGTCGAAGCGCGAGTCGGACTTCGCCTTCTCCTGCTTGACCACCGGGGTCATCTCTACGCCGATCTCCAGCGACTCCTCGGCGTGCACGTTGGCAATGACCATCAGGCTGGCGGCAACGATCAGAAGCTTTTTCATGGTTTCTCTCCCTAGTTTGGCCGGGCTCCGTGCCCGGGTTACCTCTCTATACGCACGGGCCGTGCCACAGCGAAACCGGCCCGAAGAGGGGTCAAACGTGGGAGAAATCACGCTTTCCGGGGGCGGCGGAGTCGGGCGTCCGACACCCCTGTCGGCCATCCCCCGGGTCTGTCAGGGCGTGTAAGGCCCTAGGCCTTCAACTCGCGCGCGGTGATGGTGTATTTGAAATTGTCAGGGTCGAGCGGATCGAGTCTTTCCTTGCCCGTCTCGGCCTGCGGGTACATGAGGAAGCCGACCGCCGGGCCGCTCGAGCCGGGCAGCTTGAGGTCGGCACCCTCGTTGTAGGCGAGCCAGTTCATCTCCCAGGCGCCGAAGAGCTTGGCGCGCACCGGCGGCACCACCGGATCGGCGAGCGTGGTGGGCGCGGCCTTCTCCTCCAGCACCACTTTGCGCACGTCGGCCGGGTCGACCGGCACCCAGCCGTAGCCGGTGAGGAACACTTCGGCCCGGCAGTGCTGCGCGCGCGTGATGTTCGGGCTGCCGGCGCCGAGGCTGCGATAGCCGAACTCGCTCTTCGCCACGCGGATGCCGTAGACGTCGCGCGCCGGCAGGCCGACCGAGCGCGCGAGGCCGACGTAGAGCGCGTTGAGGTCGGCGCACTTGCCGCCGAGGTTGCCGGTCTCGAGCATCGCCTTGATGTCGCCGACGCCGCAGCCGCGCACCTTCGCTTCGCGGAACGTGTTGACGACGATCCAATCGTAGATCGCGCGCGCCTTGTCGATGTCGGAGGTCTTGCCGCGGGTGATCTCGTACGCGGTGCGGCGCACGATGCCATCGGTCGGAATGAGCTCGGTCGGCGCGGTGGCGAACTTCGCGGTCGCCGGGTCGATCTTGATCGCGGGGTCGTGCTTGGAGAAATCGATCGCCCGATTGATGGTCGAGAAGGTGCTGGTCACTTCGACCACCGGCGCCTTGTCGCCGGCCGACCATTCGGCGACCGCCATGGCGGCGCCATACTTGCCGTCGCGCGCGAGGCGCGTCGAGGCGTTGCCCGACCAGCTGCTGCCGATCACCTTCTGGTAGTCGCTTTCCACGGCCGGCACGGGAATCCACGCGCGCGAGGCGCCCTGCGGCTTGAGGATCTCGACGCGCGTTGTGATCTCGAAGGTGCGCCAGCCGGCCGGCTTCGGGTCGAACGCCGGCTGCTGCTCAGCGAGAGCGAAGCGGGGAAGGGAACCGACAACCGACGCAGCGGCGCCGGCCTGGAGAAAAGAGCGTCTATGCATGGGTCTCCTACGGATGTCTGCTGGACTGCCTAATCATAGCCGACGCAGCGCACGCTCCGGCTTTTCCACGGGAAATGTCTCGCCAAATTCATAAACCAGGCCGGTCACGGCGCTGCCGTAGCCGGGCAGTTGCGCGAGCAGCCCGCGAAACTCGTCGCTCGCCAGCAACGCGAGGAAACCCTTCAGCGACGCCTCGCGGAGCAAATCCCTGCGGCAAGCGAGGTAATAGCGCTCAGTGAGCAGGGGAAGAAATTCGAGGCCGTACTCCGCCGCCGCGGCCCTTATTCCATAGCCCGCGTCGGCGCGTCCGCCGGCGACCGTCGCGGCGACCGCAAGATGGGTGAATTCCTCGTTCTGGTAGCCGTCGATCTGGTTCGGGTCGATGCCGGCGCCGGAAAGCAGCTGGTCGAGCTCGATGCGGCTGCCGGAGCCCGGCTGCCGGTTGATGAAGCGCACGCCTCGCCGCAGCAGATCGCCGAGGCTCTCGATCCCCTTGGGATTGCTGCGCGCCATCATGAGGCCCTGCGTGCGCGTGGCGAGGCCGATCAAGCGGTAGCGGCGCGCGGGCAGGAGCGCTTTGAACTCGCGGACGACGGAGCGATCGAGGCCCTCGGCGAGGTGGAAGCCGGCCAGCTCGCACTGGCCGCGCGCGAGCGCCCTGACGGACTCGAGGCTTCCCTGGAACCGTACGTCGAGCTTCAGCCCTTCGCGCTGCGCGAGGCGGTCGCGCAGGCGGGCGAGGGCGATGTCGTGGCTCGCGCAGATCGAAAGGCGCGTCGACTCGTCGTCCGCGTGGGACAGCGTGCGCTCGATCTCCTGGCGGACGCTTTCGAGGTCGGGCGTGAGGCGGGCCTGCACCAGTTCCTGCGCCCAGAGCAGCGTTTTGCCGAACTCCGTGAGGGTCGCGCCGCGTCCGCGCTGCAGCGCGACCAGCGGCCTGCCCAGGCGCTTCTCCCACTTCCCCATCAGGCCCCAGACGTGCCGGTACGAGAGCTGCGTGAGGCGCGCTGCGGCCGCAATCGAGCCGCTCTCGTGGATGCCGTAGAGCACCTCGAACAGCGTCGCGTCGAGGACGGTGCCCTTGCCGGGCCGGGGCTGCCATTCGTACTGCAAGGTGAGGTTGATCACGCGCCGAGTTTACGCGATGCGCCGGGCGCCGCCGGTGCTCCTATGCAGGGCGGTTCATATTTGGCCGCCGGGAGCCGCCGATTAGCATCGACACACCAAAGGAGGATGGACTGAACGACATTGTCGCGGCGTTGGGCGGCGCGCTGCGCCTGATCGGCGCCTGGGACGCCCAGCTGATCGGCATCATCGCGCTGAGCCTGAAAGTCAGCCTGACGGCGGTCTTCTGCGCGACGCTGCTCGGCCTGCCTCTTGGCGCGGCGATCGCCGTCGAGCGCTTTCCGGGCCGGCGCGCGGTCATCGTGCTGCTCAATGCGCTGATGGGCCTGCCGCCGGTGGTGGTGGGGCTCGTCGTCTATCTGCTGCTCTCGCGCGCCGGACCGCTCGGCTCGCTCGGGCTGCTCTTCACGCCGGGCGCGATGGTGGTCGCGCAGACCATTCTGATCCTGCCGATCATCGCGGCGCTATCGCGGCAGGCGGTGGAAGACGCCTGGGTCGAGTACGAGGAGCAATTGCGCTCGCTCGGTGCGCACGGGGTGCGCGCGGCGGCGACCCTGCTGTGGGACATCCGCTTCTCGCTGGTCACGGCGGTCCTCGCCGGCCTCGGTCGCGCCTGCGCCGAAGTCGGCGCGGTGATCATCGTCGGCGGCAACATCGACGGCGTCACGCGCGTCATGACCACCACCATCGCGCTCGAGACGTCGAAGGGCGACCTGCCGCTCGCGCTCTCGCTCGGTATCGTGCTGATCACGCTCGTGCTCGCCCTCAACGCGGCGGCCTACGGCGTCAAGGAAGCGGCGCAGCGCCGCTACGGATGATCCTGCCGCTGCGCCTCGAGGACGTTTCGTTCGCCGTCGACGGCCGCGCCATCATCGAGCGCGTCACGCTCGACCTGGAACGCGGCCCGAGCAGCATTATTCTCGGCGCCAACGGTGCCGGAAAGAGCGTGCTGATGCGGCTGATGCACGGGCTGCTCGTGCCGTCGCGCGGACGGATCGTCTGGAGCGGCGAGAATCCCCGGCGCCGGCAGGCGATGGTGTTGCAGCGTCCGGTGATGCTGCGGCGCTCGGCGCTCGCCAATGTCGCCTATGCGCTCGCGCTCGCTGGCGTGCCGCGCGCCCAGCGCGAGCAGCAGGCGCGCGAAGCGCTGGAAAGCGTAGGGCTGCTGGCCCTCGCGCACCGTCCGGCGCGGGTGCTGTCCGGCGGCGAGCAGCAGCGTCTCGCCCTGGCGCGCGCCTGGGCTCTGCATCCGGAAGTACTGTTCCTCGACGAGCCGACCGCCAGCCTCGATCCGGGTGCGACGCGCGAGATCGAGTCGGTGATCAAGGCGTTCGACGCCGCAGGCACCAAGATCGTCATGTCGACGCACAACCTCGGTCAGGCGCGGCGCTTGGGCGATGAGATCCTCTTTGTCCACCAGGGTCGTCTGGTCGAGCGCGCGCCGGTCGACCGTTTCTTTGCGCAACCGGCTTCGGCCGAGGCGTCCGCATTCATAAAAGGAGAACTACCTTGGGTATGACACGGAGCATTGCCGCGGGTCTGATCTGGAGGATCGCTTTTTCGCTGCTGGTGGCCTTGCCTGCCTATGCGCAGGACAAGTTCATCACCGTCTCGTCGACCACCTCGACCGAGCAGTCGGGCCTGTTCAAGCACCTGCTGCCGGTGTTCGAGAAGAAGACCGGCATCGCCGTGCGCGTAGTCGCTGTCGGCACAGGGCAGGCGCTCGACATCGGCCGGCGCGGTGATGCCGACGTCGTGTTCGTGCATGCCAGGCCGCTCGAGGAGAAGTTCCTCGCCGAGGGCCACGGCGTGAAGCGCTACGACGTCATGTACAACGACTTCGTCCTCATCGGGCCGAAGTCGGATCCCGCCGGCGTCGCCGGCGGCAATGTCGTGAAAGCTTTTCGGCAAATACTGAAAAAACAGTCGCCCTTCGTGTCCCGCGGCGACAAGAGCGGCACGCACTTCGCCGAGCTCGAGCTGTGGAAAGCAGCCGGCATCGACATCGCAAAGGAGAAGGGTCCCTGGTACCGGGACACCGGCCAGGGCATGGGTCCGGCACTCAACAGCGCCGCGGCAATGGGCGCCTACATCCTCTCGGACCGCGGCACGTGGCTCTCGTTCAAGAACCGCGGCGATCTCGGCATCGTGGTGGCAGGCGATAAGCGCCTCTTCAATCAGTACGGCGTGATGCTGGTCAATCCAGAGAAGCATCCCAACGTGAAGAAGGAGATGGGCCAGGCGTTCGTCGACTGGCTGATCTCGCCCGAAGGACAGAAGACCATCGCCGACTACAAAATCGACGGCGAGCAGCTCTTCTTCCCCAACGCGTGATCGTCGGCAAGTGAACGTGGGCGGGCGGTAGAATCGCCCGCCAATGAAAGTCTTCGGATTCGCCGGCTGGTCGGGCAGCGGCAAGACCACACTCATCGAGAAGCTGATCCCGCGCTTCACGCAGCGAGGGCTGAAGGTCGCGCTGATCAAGCACGCCCACCATACCTTCGATGTCGACCAGCCCGGCAAGGATTCCTATCGCCACCGCCATGCCGGCGCAACCGAGATCCTGGTCACCTCATCGCGGCGCTGGGTGCTGATGCACGAGCTGCGCGGTACGGCCGAGCCGTCCTTCGAGGAGCAGATGAAGCAGCTTTCGCCCTGCGACCTGCTGCTCGTCGAGGGCTTCAAGCATGCGCCGATCCCCAAGCTCGAGGTCTGGCGCGCCGTGACCGGCGAGCCGCTGCTGCATCCCAACGACCGGCACATCGTCGCCGTCGCCAGCGACTCGAAAGTCGACACCGCGCTGCCGGTACTGGGGCTCGATGACGACGCCGCGGTCGCGCAGTTCATTCTCCGCCACCTGAAGCTCGCATGAACAAGGGCCTGCTCTCCGTCGACGACGCGCTGGCGCAGCTCCTCGCCGCGGCGAAGCCGGTGGCCGGCGTCGAGGAGGTGGCGGCCCTCGAAGCGACGGGCCGCGTGCTCGCGAAGCCGCAGCGCTCGACGATGGACGTCCCGCCCATGGACAACAGCGCTATGGACGGCTATGCAATCCGCCTTTCCGATCTTCAAAGGAATCCGTCGCTGAAGGTCGGGCAAAAGATCATGGCGGGTGCCGTAGGCGGGCCTCTTCTGCCGGGTACCGCTGCGCGGATATTCACCGGTGCCCCGGTCCCTCCGGGCGCTGACGCCGTGGTGATGCAGGAGCAATGCGTAGTCGAAGGCGACCAGGTGACGGTCAAAACGAAGCCGAAGCCGGGTGAATGGATTCGCCTTGCGGCGAGCGATATCAAGAAGGGCGGCGAGATCCTCGCGGCGGGCAAGCGGCTCTTGCCGCAGGACACCGGCCTCGCCGCTTCGGTCGGCATCAAGACCCTGCCGGTCTACCGCCGGGTCAAGCTGGGCTTGTTCTTCACCGGCGACGAGCTGGTGATGCCGGGCGAGCCGCTCGCGCCGGGGCGCATCTACAACTCCAATCGCTTCACGCTGCGCGGCCTCGGCGAGACCTTCGGCTGCGAGCTGCTCGACTACGGCATCGTGCCCGACAGTCTGCAGGCGACGCGCGACGTGCTGCGGCGCGCGGCAGGCGAGTGCGACGTCATCGTTACCTCCGGCGGCGTCTCGGTCGGCGACGCCGATTTCGTCAAGCCGGCGGTCGAGGCCGAGGGGCGCCTGCTGATGTGGAAGATCGCGATGAAGCCCGGGCGCCCGCTGGCATTCGGATCGGTGCAGAAGGCCTTCTTCATCGGGCTGCCGGGCAATCCGGTTTCCAGCTTCGTGACGTTCCTGATCTTCGTACGACCTTTTCTGCTGCGCACCCAAGGGGTCTCCGCGGTGGAACCGAAGGCCATCCAGGCGCGCGCCGACTTCGACTGGCCGCAGCCCGACGCGCGGCGCGAGTTCCTGCGCGTAAAATGGAACGAGCAGGGCGGGCTTGACCTCTACCCGACGCAGGACTCGGCAGTGCTCACCTCTACTGCCTGGGCCGACGGACTGGTCGACAATCCGGCGAACCATGCGATCCGCAAGGGCGAGCTGGTGCGCTACCTGCCGTACGCGGAGCTCTACCGGTGAAAGTGAAAGTCCTCTTCTTCGCCAGCCTGCGCGAGCAGCTCGGCACCCCGGGCGAGGAGATCGAACTGCCCGGCGGCGTCACCACCGTGGCAGGCTTGCGCGCTCATCTGTCGCAAAGAAACAATTCCTGGAAAGGCGTGCTCGCAGAAGGCAAGCTGATTCGTGCGGCCGTCAACCAGGACATGGTGCAGCCGACGGCGCCGATCAAGGCGGGCGACGAGGTGGCGTTCTTCCCTCCGGTGACCGGCGGATGAAGGTGCTGGTTCAAAGTCAGGACTTCGACCTCTCCACCGAGGTAGAGAATATTTCAAGGAACCCCAAGGTCGGCGCCGTCGCCAGCTTCGTCGGCGTGGTGCGCGAGGTGCCGATGACGCTCGAGCACTATCCCGGCATGACAGAGAATTCGATCAGAAAAATAGCGGAAGAAGCGAGTTCCCGCTGGAAGGTCATGGACTGCACCGTGATCCACCGCTATGGCGCGCTGCAGCCCGGCGACCAGATCGTGCTCGTCGCTGTGGCGAGCGCCCACCGCCGCGACGCCTTCGCTGCGTGCGAATTCATCATGGACTACCTGAAGACGCAGGCACCGTTCTGGAAGAAGGAGCATCGCGCCGAGGGCGCGCGCTGGGTCGAGGCGCGCGCGGCGGACGACCAGGCGGCCGAGCGCTGGCAAGCGCAGGCGCAGAAAAAGGCGCCCTGATGCCGCCGGCGTCTGCATTTGCCGCGGTCGGCGTCGGCGCCGTGCTCGGCGCGTGGCTGCGCTGGTTCTTGATCGGGGAATTCAATGCAGTGGTGCCGTACCTGCCGCTCGGCACGCTGATCGCGAACGTAGGCGGTGGCCTCATCATCGGCTTCGCCGTCGCCTGGCTGGGCGCGTCGCCCGAGATGCATCCGAACGTGCGCCTGTTCCTGATCACCGGCTTCCTCGGTGCGCTCACCACCTTCTCCAGCTTCTCCGCCGAGTCGCTCGTCCTGCTGCACGACGGGCGCTACGGCTGGGCGCTGGCACATTCCGCCGCGCATCTCTTCGGCTCGCTCGCGGCGGCGGCCGCCGGCTTCGCCGCCTATCGCGCGCTTTAGGCCGCGGCGCGCTCCTCGGGCGCGACGGCGCGCTTTAGCTCCTCCAGGTCTGCCTCGACCAGCGTCTCGCGCTCGAGCAGGCGCTGCGCCCAGCGCTCGAGCGCGGCGCGCTCGCGCTTGAGGATGGACAGCGCCTTGGCATAGGCCTTTTCGACGATCTCGCGCACGGCGACGTCGATCTCGCGAGCCGTCGTTTCGCTGAACTGCTTCTGCGTGATGTTGTTGTTGAGGAAGCCCGCGGGCTCGTTCTCGTAAGCGACGTGGCCGAGCGACTTCACCATGCCGTAGCGCATCACCATGCTGCGCGCGATCTCGGTGACCTTGGCGAGGTCGTTGGCGGCGCCGGTGGAAAGGTGGCCGAAGATCACTTCCTCCGCGCCGCGCCCGCCGAGCAGCACCGCCATCTTGTTCTCGAGCTCCTCGCGCGTCATCAGGAAGCGGTCCTCGGTCGGGCGCTGAATGGTGTAGCCGAGTGCACCGACGCCGCGCGGGATGATCGAGACCTTATGCACCGGGTCGACGCCCGGTAGCGCCATCGCCACCAGCGCGTGTCCCATCTCGTGATGGGCGACGATTTCGCGCTCCTTCGGATTGAGCAGGCGATTCTTCTTCTCGAGGCCGGCGACAATGCGCTCAATGGCGTTGGTGAAGTCCGCCATGGTGACCGCATCGGCCTTGCGTCGCGTCGCCAGCAGCGTCGCCTCGTTGACGAGGTTGGCGAGGTCGGCGCCGGTGAAACCCGGCGTCAGCGCCGCGATTTTCTCGGGCTCGACGTCCGGCGCGAGGCGGGCTTTGCGGAGATGGACCTCGAGGATCTGGATGCGGCCCGCCCTGTCAGGCCGGTCGACCAGCACTTGGCGGTCGAAGCGGCCGGCCCGCAACAGCGCGGGGTCGAGAATCTCGGGTCGGTTGGTGGCGGCGAGCAACACCAGGCCGGTCGACGGATCGAAGCCGTCGAGCTCGACCAGGAGCTGGTTCAACGTCTGCTCCTTCTCGTCGTGGCCGCCCATCGGGCCGGCGCCGCGGGCGCGGCCGAGCGCGTCGAGCTCGTCGATGAAGATGATGGTAGGTGCCTTGGCGCGCGCCTGCTCGAACAGGTCGCGGACGCGCGCGGCACCCACGCCCACGAACATCTCGACGAACTCCGAGCCGGAAATGGAGAAGAACGGCACGCCCGCTTCGCCCGCCACGGCACGCGCGAGCAGCGTCTTGCCGGTGCCGGGCGGTCCGACCAGCAGCACGCCCTTGGGCATGCGTCCGCCCAGCCGCCCGTAGCCTTGCGGGTCCTTCAGAAAGTCGACGATCTCGGTGAGCTCTGCCTTGGCCTCGTCGACACCGGCCACGTCCTTGAAGGTGACACCGGTATCGGACTGTACGTAGATGCGCGCCTTGGCCTTGCCGATCTGCAGCAGGCCGCCGCCCAACCCTTTGCCAACCCGTCGCAGCATGAAGATCCACACCGCCGCGAACAGGCCAAGCGGCACGATCCACGAAAGCAGATCGCGCAGGAAGGTGCTCTCGACTTCGCCCTTGACGACGACGCCCTTGTCCTGGAACTGCCGGGCGAGGTCGGGCTCGACGCGGGTGGTGACGAATCTCGGCTTACCGTCGATCGGCTGCTTGAACTTGCCCTGGATGAATTTGTCGGAAACGGCGACCTCTGCGATCTTGCTTTCGTTCAGGTAGGTCTCGAACTGGCTGTAGGGGATCTGCGCCACCTGGGTGGCCGAGGCGTAGAAATACTGGATCATGCTCAGGGCGAAGAACGCCGCGACCCAGTACCAGATATGAAACTGCGCGGTCTTTTTCGTCGGCGGCTTAGTCATGATCGGCATCGACGGTGCTCCATGGCCTGGCGCACCGTGCCCGGGTC
>DASXKY010000028.1:0-46849 GCA_036496555.1 Burkholderiales bacterium
AACTTACGGGTTCTTCTTTCGATCACCGTCTATCGAGGGAAAATGGAACAAGTATTACCGAGAGAATGGGTTTCTGGATAAATCTGCGACGTTTGATGGCAGATTCGCGAAATCCATCGAATACTTTGAAAGGGCGCGCAAGATCTTTGCGGATAACAAGCGCTTCGACGCTCTCACGAATGTGGACCTGAATATGGGATTTACATACATAGCTATGGGCGATCGACCTGCAGCATGTCAGGCGTTCGACAAGAGCGCTGAGAGCAATCGCGAGAATCTTCGCCAAAATCCTACGGCGAAGCCTGCATTGCCCAAAGGCTTCTCCTCCTATGAAGCTTTCGTGGCGGATCGCAAGAAGCAATATGGGTGCGCATAGCGCCATAACTTGTAGCTGCTGCGGACGGGCCACCAGCATCGAGCCCACTCGGACGTCGGCGTTGGCCCGCCGCAGAGCACGACGTTAGGCGACACGTGGCAGAGCCAACCAAGTCGAAATTTCTGCAGCTTTTCGAGCGGGATCAAGGACGTTGTGTCTATTGTGGCGTTGACCTAAAAGCTGACTACGACCGATTCATGATGGCCACAGAAGATCATCTCGTCCCGGAGTCCAAAGGCGGGCGCGGCAGGGAGCTTGAACAACTTGTCCTGAGCTGCCGCGTTTGCAACGGGCTGAAGGCGAACTTTGTTCCTGACCCGCCCCTCGATCCAGTAAAGGACCGGCGCAGCTATATCGCTGCAGTACGGGCGCACATCATGAAGAGAAGAAGCGAGCGCCTTAAGGAGTTCATGCGAGTTACGCACCCGGGCATGAAGGACTATCAGTAGATGTCGCCTAACAACGCGATCGGCAGCGACACCACACCTTCGCCGCTACGCGGTCGATATGGTGCGCGTCATCGCGGACGTTAGACCTCCTTTGGGACTAAGCAGCAGAAGGGCCGCGCAAGCGGCCCTTTTCTTTTCAGCAGACGCTCACCCGACATACGACACGACGCACCCAGGGAGCGACGAGCGTCACCGTCGGGAATGCGACGGGCCACGTCGTCGCGCAGCTCTTCATCCATTGCGCAACGAACCCGCCGTGGAATCCCTGGTTGATGGCCAGGACCAGCGCCGAAACGACGGCGACCATGATGAGCGAGAGGACGGCGCCGAAGAGGATCGGCGTAAAACGACTGGCGATGCGCATGTTCATTCTCCCAAGAGAGTTGCAGCCCAGCCCGCCATGTACAGGCCAAGGCCGAAGACGGTGTGCGTGACGACGCTCTGCAGACGGGCGGCGGCCGGATTGCGAGTCCGGCTGGCGGCGATGCCGGCGCCCATGCCGGGCTGCATCAGCAGGAAGGGCGCCGCCACGCTGCCGATGCCGACAATTAGCGCGGGAATGAGCGTGGGGCTGCGCGTCCAGTCCAGGCCCCAGACTGCGAGTAGCACGGCGGCGAACGCCGTGCCGATCAGATAGTGAGCGATCCAACCGATCAGTCTCTCGCCGCGCACCGCAGGCGAGGCGGCAATAGGATCGTGGCGGAAGCGCCCGCGGGTCATGTACGCGAGCCAGCGGCCGACGAGGCCGTAGTCGAATGGCGGCATGCCGAACAGCCGCCGGCGGACCAGCGTCCAGACGTCCATCACCGCCGTCGCCGCCGCCCCGATCAGAAGAGCGCACAGCACATAGTTCATGAAGTTCTCCATTTGCTTGCTTTCAAGAGTCGAAGGCCGCACAGTGCCACTTCAAGTCGACTTGAGGTCAAGGGGTGGCGATGGACATCGCGGAACTGGCTCAACGTTCGGGGATTCCCGCCCATACCCTTCGTTTCTACGAAGAGAAGGGACTCATCGCCTCGGTCGGCAGGCGAGGCCTGCGCCGCGTGTTCGCGCCCGGCGCGCTCGAGCGGCTGGCGCTGATCGGGCTCGGCTCCGCCGCCGGTTTTTCGCTCGACGAGATCGCCCGCATGTTCGCGCCGGATGGGCGGCCCCGCATCGATCGAGAGACGCTCGCGGCCAAGGCGCAGGAGCTGGACCGGACGATCCGCAAGCTGACCGCGATGCGCGACGGTCTCCGGCACGCCGCCGTCTGCCCCGCGCCGAGCCACCTGGAATGTCCCACGTTCCGTCGCCTCCTCGGCGCCGCGTCGACCGGGGCATTGGGAGCGCGAAGAAGGACCCGCCGAAAGCTTTCTGCAAGATAGGCTGCGAGCGGACCCTTTTCTTTTGCGCCGGTTGCGCTGAATATTCTGCCGATGCTTCGCGGGCATTGCGCTCGCACTGACTTCGGCGACTCGCATCGGGCGATGATGTGAAGACACTACGCGGACTGAATATCCTGGTGCTCGCGCTCCTGGTCTTGAACTACGCGGCGTTGCTGGTCCTGCAAAAATCGCCTTATTGGCTGACCCTGGTCTTGCCGGTCGTCATCGCTATCCCCTTTGGCACCGCTCTTTTCTCGCTGCTTCGCTCGATGAAGCTTCGGATCCTCGCAGTGACCATCAATGTGCTGTTTCTGGCCGCCGTGATCGTGTTCCTGCTGATCCTTACACCTTATGTTCTATATCCCTTCGCACGAGCTCTGGAGGGGGACATCGGCTGGATTCGCGTCGTAGCCGGTTGGGCGTTGTTCTTGACTACGGCCGCGTGCAATGTGATTTATTTGCTGCGGAGCAGGCCTGCGACTTCCAGCACTGTCGCAATCCAATAGACGGAGGCAAGTCATGATCTACCGGCGTTTCCTCGTGTTGTGGTCTACGTGGCTGTTCGCCGCATTGCCGGCGTTTGCGCAGACCTACCCCAAGTCCGCCGGACCGGCGGATCCGAAGCTGATCGAGGACCTCATCACGGCGAACCGCATCCTCTACCAGCAGGGGGTGGTCGACGCGATGGGTCATGTGAGCGTGCGGCACAACAAGGACCCGAACCGCTTTCTCATCTCGCTCGCCCGCGCCCCTGAGCTCGTCACCGCGGCCGACATCATGGAGTACGACCTCGACAGCAATCCGGTGCGCGACCCCGGCCGCCGCCAGTACTCCGAGCGCTACATCCACGGTGAGATCTACAAGCTGCGGCCGGACGTGAACGCCGTCGTGCACAACCACTCGCCCGGCGTGATTCCGTTCTCGGTGAGCAACGTGCCGCTCAAAGCGATTGCGCACTCGGGCGGCTTCATGGCCGATGGCGTGCCGGTGTGGGAAATCCGCGACGCGGGCGGCCTGACCGACATGCTCGTCAGCAACGCCAAGTTCGGCCGGGACCTGGCCCAGAAGCTCGGCAACCATGCGGCCATCCTCATGCGTGGCCATGGCGCCGCGGTGACCGGCAAGAATCTCGAGTACGTCGTTGGTCGCAGCATTTACCTCGAGGTGGGCGCAAAGCTGCAGGCACAGGCGATGGCTCTGGGCGGTACCGTCAACTATCTCGATCCCGAGGAAGGCCGCAAGATCGAGGCGCGCCGCGACTACATCCGCTCGTGGGAGATGTGGAAGCGCCAGGCGGCGGCCAAGTAGCCGCCCTGCTCGACCCGCACGTTCGCGGCGCCACTCTAGAATGCGGCATGCGCCGCGGCTTCACGCTGATCGAGATGATGGTGGTGCTCGCCATCATCGCGATCCTCGCGCTGATGGCCTACCCCACCTACCAGGACAAGTTCGTGCGCGACCAGATCAACGAAGCGCTGCCGCTCGCCGACCTCGCGAAGGCGCCGGTCGCGGCGTCGTGGATGCTGATGAAAACGCTGCCCGCGGACAACGCCGCCGCCGGCCTGCCGCCGCCGGAGAAGATCGTCAGCAACCTGGTGAGCTCCGTGGCGCTGGAGGGCGGCGCGATTCACATTACCTTCGGCAACCGCGCCGCCGCGGCGCTCAAGGGTCAGGTGCTCACGCTGCGGCCGGCGGTCGTCGACGATGCGCAGATCGTGCCGGTAGCCTGGGTATGCGCCTCGGCGAGCGTGCCGGGCAACATGGTCGCGCGGGGGGTGAACCGCACGACGATCCCCTCGCCCTACCTGCCGGGAAAATGTCGCTAGCCCCTAGGGGCAGATGAATTCGACGGCGTGCGCGAGGCGCGCCTCGACCAGCCCAGCCATCTCGTCGGGCTCGGCGTCCTCTTTCGGCTTCAGCTTGTCGTCGATGTGCAGCGGAAAGCCGGTCCACTCGATCTGCAGGCGCTGGCCGCGCTGCGACGGCAGCACGGCGAGGCGCTCGCGGTTGTCCTGCCAATGCTCGAGGTAGTGCACCAGCCGCGGCCGCTCGGCCTCGCCGACCATCACCACCTCGAAGGTGCCGTCGCCCGGCTGGCTGTCGTGCGCGAGATGGAGGTTCGGCCCGACGTAGGGCAGATTCACGGCCTCGAAGAGCAGATAGGCGCCCGAGATGTCCACGCCGTCCAGGCGGGCGCGCACCTCGATCGGCTCGCTGTGCTCGGCCTCGTCCTTCAGACGCTCCAAGGCTCCTTCCACGGGATTCGCCTTCTGCTTCTTGCGGCGCTGCTGGGCCGCGCTGCCTTCGTGCGTCAGCAGCTCGGCGAAAAGGCCGGCGCCGACGCCCTCGATGAAGTCGCGCTCGCCCCAAGGCCCCACGGCGGTGCCGATGTCGAGCTTGACGCGCCGCCCCTCTTGCCATCCGCGCACCAGCTCCTCGAAGTGCCGGCCCAGCAACCCGAGCGAGCGCGCGACGTTGTTCGCCGTTCCGGAGGGCAGCACCGCGAGCGGCACGCCGCGGCCGACCATGCGGCGCACCACCTTGCCGACCGTGCCGTCGCCGCCGGCGATGGCGACGAGGTCGGCGTCCTTCTTCAACACGCGGCGCAGGCCTTTTTCCCTGGAGGAGTGGTAGCGCACTCTGTGGCCGAAGCGCTCGAGCAGCTTCTCCAGCTCGCGGCCCTGCGCTTTGCCCTGGCGGCCGGCGCCTGGGTTGTGGATGAGGGTCACGCGCACGCTAATTGCTCAGGGTAGTCATATGCGCATCCTCGTGACCAATGACGACGGCGTCTACAGTCCGGGCATAGCCGCTTTGGCTCAGGTCGCGGCGCATTTCGGCGAAGTCCGCATCGTCGCGCCCGATGTCGAGATGTCCTCGGCTTCGAGCTCGATCACGTCCTCGCGCCCGGTTACCTACAAGCGCACGCCGCTTGCCGGCCTCGACGCCTACCGCGTGAACGGCACGCCGGCCGACTGCGTCACGCTCGGCATGAGCCTCTGGGAGAAGGTCGACCTGGTCCTCTCGGGCATCAATATCGGCACCAACCTCGGCAACGCGTTGTGGCATTCCGGCACGCTCGCCGGCGCGAAGCAGGCCGCGCTCCTCGGGGTGCGCGGCATCGCGCTTTCGGCGCCCGCGACCGACACCGAGCAGCCGGGCTTCGAGCTGCTCAAGCCCTGGGCGGCGGCGGTGCTCGAGCGCCTCCTCGAGGCGCCGGAGCTAATCCTCGTCAACGTGAACTTCCCGGAGAAGGCGCCGCGCGGCACGCGCTGGACCTGCCAGTCGGTGCGGCACTACGACGGTAAGGTAGTGCCGGCGAAGGACCCGATGGGACGCACGCACTACTGGTACACCGTCGTGCCGGTCGAAGGAACGGAGGAGGACTCGGACCGCCGCGCGATCGAGGACGGCTACGTTTCGATGACGCCTCTGCGGCTGGACCTGACCGACTACGAGCAGCTCGAGAAGGTGCGCAAGCTCGACTCCTGGAAGAAGCTGCGCTTCGCGTAGCGCTCGGCCATGGTGCGCATCGGCATCTCCGGCTGGCGCTACGAGCCCTGGCGCGGCGTGTTCTACCCGAAGCGGCTGCCGCAGCGGCGCGAGCTGGAGTTCGCGGCTCGACATTTCCCGACGCTCGAGATCAACGGCTCGTTCTATTCGCTGCAGCGGCCGAAATACTACGAGGACTGGTACGCGCAGACGCCGCCCGGCTTCGTCTTCGCGGTGAAGGGCTCGCGCTACATCACGCACCTGAAGCGCCTGCGAGACATCGAGCAGCCGCTCGAGCGCTTCTTCGCCTCCGGGATGTTCGAGCTGCGCGACAAGCTGGGGCCTTTCCTGTGGCAGCTGCCGCCGTTTCTTCCCTACCAGCCCGACCGCCTGCAGGCATTCTTCGAGCAGCTACCGCGCCGGCGCGGCCGTCGGCCGCTGCGCCATGCGATCGAGATCCGGCATGAGAGCTTTGTCAACCGGGACTTCATCGCGCTTCTCAGGGAGCACGACATCGGCCTGGTCGTCGCCGACACCGCGGGCAAGTTCCCGCGGCTTTTCGACGTGACTGCGGACTTCGTGTACGTGCGCCTGCACGGCGACATCAAGATCTACGCGAGCGGCTATACGCCCACTGCCCTGAAGGATTGGGCAAAGCGAATCCGCGCATGGGATCGCGCCGGTCTCGACGTCTTCGTCTACTTCGACAACGACATGAAGGTGCGCGCGCCCTTCGACGCGCTGAACCTGATGCAGCGCCTGCGCCTTGCGTGGGAACCCGCCGGTGAGGGCGAATTCCGGATGCACGTCGCCGGCAAGCGTTTGCCGCGGCTCAGGCGCGCCTACGGGCCGCGGGTAACGGGTGGCAATTCGGCGTGGCAGGGCCTCGGCCGGCGCTAAACTGCCTGCATGCAGATTGCCGCCGAGTGCTGCATTGCCGGGGGAGGTCCCGCCGGAATGATGCTCGGGCTGCTGCTCGCGCGGGCGGGCCGGCGCGTCGTGGTGCTGGAGAAGCATGGCGACTTCCTGCGCGACTTCCGCGGCGACACCATCCACCCTTCGACGCTCGAGCTGCTCCACGAGCTCGGCCTGCTCGACGCCTTTCTCAAGCTGCCGCAGCAGCGCGTGAGCGAGCTGCAGGCGCAGTTCGGCGGGATGTCGTTTCCGGTGGCCGACTTCAGCCGCCTCCCCGTGCGTTGTCCGTTCATCGCCCTCATCCCGCAATGGGACTTTCTGGCTTTCCTCGCCGAGAACGCGAAGCGCTATCCCGGATTCAAGCTGCTCATGCAGGCCGAGGCGACCGGCCTTCTCTTCGACGGGGACAAGGTGTCGGGCGTCAAGGGCACCAGCCCGCAAGGAGCGTTCGAAGTCCGTGCCGGGCTGGTGGTCGGCGCGGACGGACGCCATTCCACGGTGCGCGAGCAGGCGCAGCTCGAAGTGCTGGATCTGGGCGCGCCGATCGACGTGCTCTGGTTCCGCCTGTCGCGCCGGCCACGCGATCCGCAGGCAACGATGGCGCGCTTCGGCGGCGGCCAGCTGATGGTGATGCTGAACCGCGGCGACTACTGGCAATGTGCTTTCGTGATCGCAAAAGGCTCCCTCGAAGTGCTGCGCAGCCGCGGCCTGGACGCCTTCCGCGCGCGGCTGACGAGGTCGGTGCCGTTCGCTGCCGACCGCATGGACGAAATCGACTCGTGGGACAAGCTGAAGCTGCTCACCGTGCAGGTGAATCGCCTGCGGCAATGGCACCGCGCCGGACTGCTGTGCATCGGCGACGCCGCGCATGCCATGTCGCCGGTCGGCGGCGTAGGCATCAACCTCGCGATCCAGGACGCCGTCGCGGCCGCCAACGTGCTCTGGAAGGGAGATTTCTCCGCGGCCAGCCTGCGGGCGGTTCAGCGGCGGCGCGAATTCCCGACCCGCATCACCCAGGCGTTCCAGGTCGTGGTGCAGAACAACGTCCTGATGCGCGTCCTGGCGGACGAGGCGCCGCTCAAGGCTCCGCTCGCGGTGCGGCTTCTCGCACGCTGGCCTGCGCTGCGGCGCATGGCCGCGCGGATGGTCGGCCTCGGCGCGCGGCCCGAGCACATCGGCTCACCGATTGCTGCCTGAAACGATGCGGAATTCGTAGAGCCGGCACTCCAGCGAGCCGTTCCAGAGCGGCGTGCGGCGCGAGGGCTGCAGGCGGATCAGCTTCGGCAGCCGCAGGTCGGCGGTAAAGAAAAAGCAGTTCCATCCGGCGAACCTCTTCTTCAGCGCGTCGCCGAGCTTCGGATAGAGCGCCGCCAGCTCCTCGGGACTGCCTATGCGCTCCCCATAAGGCGGATTCGCCACTAGAACGCCTGCCGCCTCCGGCGCGGCGCGCTCGAGCACGTCGCTCTGCTCGAGCTTCACCCAGCGCTCGACGCCCGCCGCGCCGAGGTTCCGGCGCGCCGCCTTCAGCGCCTCGGGGTCGCTATCGCTGCCATACAGCCGCGGCTCGACCGGCTCGACCGTCCTTTCGTTCCTGATCCGCTCCCAGAGCTTCGAGTCGAAGGCGCTCAGCTTCTCGAAGCCGAACGAGCGCTTCGCGCCCGGCGCACGGCCACGCGCCATCGCCGCCGCCTCCGAGAGCAGCGTGCCGCCGCCGCACATCGGGTCGAGCAACGGCTGGTCGAACTTCCAGCCGGTGAGCATGATGATGCCGGCGGCGAGGTTCTCGCGCAGCGGCGCCTCGGCGATGTCCATGCGCCAGCCACGCTTGAAGAGCGCCTCGCCCGAGGTGTCGAGGTAGAGCGTGCCTTTCGATTCCTCGAGAAACGCGTGGATGCGCACGTCGGGCGCGGCGCGGTCGACGTCGGGCCGGTTGCCGGCCTGGTCGCGGAAGCGGTCGCAGACCGCGTCCTTCACCTTGAGCGTGGCGAACTCCAGGCTCTTCAGCGGGCTCTTCTGCGCGGTGACGTTGACGCGGATTTTCCTCTTTACGGAAAAGTATTCATGCCACCCGATGCCGCGTGCGGCCTCATACAGGTCCTTTTCGTTGCTGTAGCTGAATGCGCCCACCCTCCACAAGACCCTCGACGCGATGCGCGACCAGAGGTTCGCGCGGTAGCAGGCCTCCCAGTCGCCGCTGAACGCGACCCCTCCGGGCGTCTGCTTCAGCTCCTTTCCACCGAGAGAACCCAGCTCCTGGAGAAGCAAATCCTCGAGGCCGCGCGGGCAGCTCGCGAAGAAGGACTCAGAACGGCTTGAGGACAACCAGCAGCACCGTGGCGGCGAGGACGACGAGCGGGACTTCGTTGAACCAGCGGAACCAGACGTGCCTCTTGGTATTGCGATCGGCCGCGAAGTCGCGGAGAAGCCGCGCACACCAAACGTGATAGCCGACGAGCAGCGCGACGAGCGCGAGCTTGGCGTGGAACCAGCCGGTGAAGGCGCCGCGGAACCAGCCGAGCCACAGCCATAGGCCGAAGGCGATGGTGAGGACCGCGCCCGGCGTCATGATCCCCCAGAACAGCTTGCGCTCCATCACCTTGAAGCGCTCGATGGAGACGCGGTCTTCCGCCATCGCGTGGTAGACGAAGAGCCGCGGCAGGTAGAACAGGCCCGCGAACCAGGTGACCATGAAGATGATGTGAAGAGACTTGACCCAGAGCATCAGCACGCTCATTTTATTTCCAGTTCGACCTGATGAAGTCCCGCAGGACCTGCAGCTTGCGGTGGAAGAAGTGGTCCGCGCCCGGCACGATCGTCACCGGCAGCTCCTGCGGCCGCGCCCAGTCGAGCACCGCGGCGAGCGGGATAGTGGTGTCCTCCTCGCCGTGCATCACGAGCGTTCCTGCCGGTACGCCCGGCAGCTGCCTTCCCGTCACCGCCACGCCGACCAGGACGATGCGCTCCGATTGCACTCTTTGGGCGAGGTACACCTGCATCGCCGCACCGAAAGAGAAACCGGCGAGCACCACTTTCGGATGATTTATTTTCCTAAAAACGAATTCCAGATCGTCTACTTCGCCTTTGCCCTCGTCGTGCGTGCCCTCGGTTTCGCCGACGCCGCGGAAATTCGGCCGCCAGGCTTCGTAGCCGAGGTCGACGAAGGCGCGCGCGAGGGTCTGCGCCACCTTGTTGTCGAGCGTGCCGCCGAAGAGCGGATGCGGATGGGCCACCAGCGCGGCGCCGCGGGAAGGACCGTCGGGGGCGTCGACCGCGCATTCGATGCGCCCGACCGGGCCGGCGACGAACTCGCGCCGGGTGCTCGCCCTCACATGCGCAGCCGCTCGACGACGCGGCCGTGCACCAGGTGCTCCTCGATGATCTCGTCGATGTCGTGGCGGTCGACGTAGGTGTACCAGACCGCGTCGGGGTAGACCACGACGCAAGGCCCCTCTTCGCAGCGGTCGAGGCAGCCCGCCTGGTTGATGCGCACCTTGCCGGGACCGGCGAGGCCGTGCTCCTTCACGCGCTTCTTGGCGTAGTCGCGCATCTCCTGCGCGCCGCGCCCGGCGCAGCAGGGGCGGTCGGCGCCCGGCTCGCGCTCGTTGCAGCAGAAGAAGACGTGTTTCTCGTAGTAGGACATCGGGCGATTTTACCGCCTGCGGGAAGCGAGGAAGATCAGATAGCCCAGAGCGGCGAACGGCCATAGCGTGCCCACAAGGCGCGTAAGGCCATTGAAGTTGAGGAAGTGTCCCTGCTGCCAGACTTTCAGCGACGCGGCGAGATACGGATTGGGCGGCACGAGGTTGACCAGCACCGTCGCCGCCATCACCAGCATCGCCGCCAGCACGAGGCGCGCGGTGCGCGGCAGCGCGAGCGCGGCGAGCGCCACGGCGAGCCCGGTGGCGAGGCCGGCCTGCGCCCCCGGCGTAAGCCATGCAAAGAGCTGCTCGGTCTGCATCAGCACCGCGAAGGCGGCCGCCTTCACCGCCAGCGCCGCGGCGAGAAGCGCGATCAGCAGCACACGCGCCGGCCGCCCCGGCGCGAGCAGCGACGAGAACAGCAGGCCGACGGCGACCAGATTGGCCGCGGCGATGAACGCCTCGGTGCGGATGAAGAACTGCGGCGCGTGGCCGCGGCTCGGCGCGGTCTCCAGCAGCGGTCGCAGGTCGCCGACGCCAAAGAGCAGCGTCGCCGGATTGAGCTGCACGAACAGCCACAGGCCGAGCAGCACTAGGCCGAGATCGATGTCGTGCCCCGGGAGGAACAGCTCCTCGCGCAGCAGATGCCATCGAACGTGCGGCAGAGCGACGAATGCCGCCGCGGCGCCGAGCGCGGCGCCGAGCGTATTGCACGCCACGTCGAGGTTCGACGCCGTTCGCGCCGGCAGGTAGCTTTGCAGCGCCTCCATGGCGAGCGACAGCATGAGCGCGCCGAGGGTCGCGAGGAGCCATGCCTGCGCGGCGCGACGTTGCGGCCGCAGCACGGCATAGCCGAGGATGCCGACCGGCATGTAGCCCAGCACGTTGATGACGACGTCGAAGCCGATGATGCGACGCGGCAGCGCGGCACCGAGAAAGGCGAGGGGCGAGATGCCGGGGTCGCGCCAGCCCTCGAGCGGATAGAGTGAGGCGTAGACGATGAGCAGCGCGTAGACCGCGAGCAGCGTCCGCACCAGGCCGGTGGCGCCCGTCCGGATGACCGCCGCGTCGTGCGTCATGTTCAGAAGAAGAACAGCGCCACGAGAACGAGCGCCACCGCGGCGAGCGCCACGCAGGCGGCCAGCAGATCGTTGCGGCGCGCGCTTTCGCGCGCGAGGCGCTCCAGCTCGAGGCGCAGCGGCGCGTTGCGGTCCTCGGCGAGCGCGCGATGCAGCAGGCGCGGCAGCTGCGGCAGCAACTGCGCCCAGAAAGGCGCCTCCTGCCGCAGCAGGCGCGCGAGGCCGCGCCAGCCGATCTGCTCCTCCATCCAGCGCTCGAGGTAGGGCTTGGCGGTGCGCCAGAGGTCGAGCTCGGGGTCGAGCTCGCGGCCGAGGCCCTCGATGTTGAGCAGCGTCTTCTGCAGCAGGACGAGCTGCGGCTGCACCTCCATGTTGAAGCGGCGCGCGGTCTGGAACAGGCGCAGCAGCAGCCGGCCGAAGTAGATCTCCTTCAGCGGCCGCGCGAACACCGGCTCGCACACCGCGCGGATCGCCGCCTCGAACTCGTCAACGCGAGTCGTGGCCGGGACCCAGCCGGCGTCGACGTGCGCCTGCGCGACGCGGCGGTAGTCGCGGTTGAAGAAAGCGAGGAAATTGCGTGCGAGGTACTGCTTGTCCGCCTCGGTAAGCGTACCCATGATGCCGAAGTCGAGCGCGATGTACTTGCCGCGGTGCTCGTCGTCGACCGCAACCATGATGTTGCCCGGATGCATGTCGGCGTGGAAGAAGCCGTCACGGAACACCTGCGTGAAGCACACCTCGACGCCCGCGCGCGCCAACGCAGGGATATCTATGCCGTGTTCTTCGAGAATTCTTCTTTGCGAAACCGGCACCCCTCTCATCCGCTCCATCACCATCACACGCCGCGAGCAGAAGTCCCAGTGCACCTGCGGCACCAGCAGCTGTCTCGAATCGGCGAAATTGCGCCGCAGCTGGCTCGCGTTCGCCGCTTCGACCATCAGGTCGAGCTCCTCGTCGAGGTGGTGCGCGAACTCCGCCACCACCAGGCGGGGCTTGAGCCGGCGCGCCTCGGGCCACCAGCGCTCGATCAGCCGCGCCGCGGTCTCGAGCAGCGCGACGTCGCGCGCGATGGCGGCCTCCACGCCCGGCCGCAGCACCTTGATCGCAACCTCGCGGCCGTCCTGCAGGGTCGCGAAATGCACTTGAGCGATCGAGGCGCTGGCGACCGGCGCGTTTTCGAACTTCAGGAAGGCTTCGCCGATTTTTCTTCCGATGCCCTTCTCTATTTCGAGAATCGCTTGCTCGGATGAAAACGGCGGCACTTGGTCCTGCAGCTTGGCGAGCTCGTCGGCGATATCGAGCGGCACCAGGTCGCGGCGCGTCGAGAGGACCTGGCCGAACTTGACGAAGATCGGTCCCAGCGTCTCGAGCGCCTCGCGCAGCCGGCGGCCGCGCGACTCGCGCTGCACTTCGCCCGAATAGCGCGGCGCGAACTCGTAGAGCCGGAAGCGCAGCCCGGCGGCGAGGATCCGCGCGAGGCGGGCGAGCCTAGCCAAGGCGGGCGATCCACTTGTCGAGGCGATCGAGGGCGTCGCGCAGCGCGGCAACGCGGGCGGCGAACTCGGCGTGCTCGGCGCGGCCGACGAGGAATCCCGCCTCCTCGGTCGCGTAGTCGGCAAAGGCGCCGGCGAGGCGCTGCGCCGCGTCGACCTGCCAGGCGAGAAAATCGCGCGCGCCCTGCGCGAGGCGGCGCGCGGCGACGTCGCCGACCACGCGCGAAAGATCTTCCTCCGCGATGTCGGGCAGCGCCTCGCGCAGATGGCGCACCAGCCACATCACCTCGGCGGCGAGGCGCGCGTTGCCGGCGACCTCGACTTCGCGCATCAGGTGGTCCTCCCCCTTCGGCAGCGCGGCGAGGAAGCCGGGCTTGAGGGTGACGACGAGAGACGATTGATCGTCACTGCGGGTGCCGCCCGCCTCGACGCGCCCGCCCGGCAGCAGCGTGAAGACGAGGGCGGGCAGCAGCGGCGCGCGCAGTTCCACGACCTCGCCGGCGAAGGGCGAGAGACGCTCGCGGCCCTCCGGCAGCGCCTCGAGGAGGTGATTCAGGGCCAAAGAAAAAGGCCACCCGAGGGTGGCCTTGTCGTCTCGCATCGCCGCGCTCAATGCATTTGCTGGATGCCCGCGAGCAGCCAGCCGCTTGAGCCATCCGCCGGCTTCACCAGGTTCCATACTTCCTCGAAACCGGCCGGCGCGGCGTCCGGCGCGTCGCGCACCATGCCCGAGAAATGCACGCTCGCCCAGTGGCGGTCGCCTTCGGTGGCGAGCTCGAGCAGGTCCGCGCGCAGCGCGGCGACGTCGGTGTGCTGGTCGGCGCCGCGGATGTCGTGTCGCAGCTCCTCGAACAGCTCGTCGGTCATCACCTCGCGCAACTCATCGAGGCTGCCACGGTCGTGGGCCGCCTGCAGGCGGATGAAGTTCATCTTCGCCGCCTTGAGGAAGGCATCGGCGTCGAAGCCCGGCGGTACGCGCGCGCGCGACGTTTCCTGCGCGGCGCCGGCGAAGGACGCCGGCATGGTTTCCTGGCGCTGCATCCCCGCATATTGCGCGCGCTGCGGCGCCCCCTGTGAAGCGCTGCGCGCCATGGCGCGGAACGCGAGCACCGCGCCGATCGCAAGAAGCGCAAGCAGCGCAACGCCGACCAAGCCGCCGCCGCCGAAGAGATAGCCGAGGAGGCCGCCGATGGCGAGCCCGCCGAGAATGCCTCCCCAGCGACTGCCGCCGTTAGCGGCCTGCACGGGCTGCTGCTGTGGAGCATTTTGGGGAGCCGCCTGCTGGGCCGGCTTCGAGGGCGTGACGCTGCGCTGGGCGCCGATCGAACGGCCGCCACCGAGCCTGCCCGCGTCGGCCTGGCCGACCAGGAGGGCGCAACCGAGAAAAGCCGCGAAGACGCTCAACAGGTGTCTTTTCATGTGATTCATCCTATCAAAACCTTACCCCGCGATGTACGGCCACCACACCGGCGGCAAGGTTGAATACCTCGACCCGAGCGAGGCCGGCCGACTCCATCATCGCCTTGAGGGTCGCCTGGTCGGGGTGCATGCGGATCGACTCGGCGAGGTAGCGATAGGACTCGGCGTCGCCGGCGACGCGCGCGCCGATGCGCGGGATCACCTCCAGCGAGTACCAGTCGTACGCCTTGGCGAGCGGCGGCCAGACCTTCGAGAACTCGAGCACCACCAGGCGGCCGCCGGGCTTCAGCACGCGCGCCATCTCGGCGAGCGCGACGTCCTTGCGCGTCATGTTGCGCAGGCCGAAGCCGACCGTTACGCAGTCGAAGTAGCCGGCCGGAAACGGCAGCTTCTCGGCGTCGCACTGCACCGCCGGGGCGAGGCTGCCGGCGTCGAGCAGGCGGTCGCGGCCGCGGCCGAGCATGCGATGGTTGATGTCGGTGAGCCAGACCTCGCCGCCCGGCGCGACGCGCCGGCCCATCGCCTGGGCGAGGTCGCCGCTCCCCGCCGCGACGTCGAGCACGCGCTCGCCCGGGCGCGGCCGCGCGACCTGCACGGCGAATGCCTTCCATACGCGGTGCAGGCCGAGGGACATCAGGTCGTTCATCAGGTCGTAGCGGTCAGCGACGCTGTCGAACACGCCGCGCACGCGCGCGGACTTCTCGCCTTCCGGCACCTGCTGGAAACCGAAGTGGGTGCGCTTGTCCAACGCTAGTCGCGGCTCGCGCTGGCCTGCGCGAGCTTCTCGAGGTACTTCGACCAAAGCTTCCCCTGGTTCTGGCCGAGCTCGTAGAGGTAGTCCCACGAATAGATACCCGTTGAGTGGCCGTCGGAAAACGCGGGCTGCACGGCGTAGGAGCCGACCGGGTCGAGCGCACGGATCTCGACGTTCCGCTTGCCGATTTGCAGCACCTCCTGGCCCGGGCCGTGCCCGCGCACTTCCGCCGAGGGCGAGTGCACCCGCAGGAATTCGTACGGCAGGCGGAAGTTCTGGCCGTCCGAGAAGGTCACCTCGAGCACCCGGGACTTTTGGTGGAGCTTGATTTCAGTGGGAAAAACGGCCTCGGCCACCTCCGAATGATACTGCCTGCAGGTTGCAACAAAACCGTCATGCCGCTTTCTTAGAATTGCAACATGGCAGCCAACATCCTCCTCGTCGAGGACGAGCCGGCGATCCAGGAGCTGATCGCGGTCAACCTGCAGCACGCGGGCCATCACGTCATCCGTGCGAGGGACGCAGAGGGCGCGCTCGGCATCGTCAGATCGGCCCTGCCGGACCTTCTGCTGATCGACTGGATGCTGCCCGGCATGTCCGGCGTGGCCCTCGCGCGGCAGCTGCGGCAGGAGGAGCGCACGCGCCAGATCCCGATCATCATGCTCACCGCCCGCAGCGAGGAAGCCGACAAGATCGCCGGCCTCGAGGCGGGCGCCGACGACTACCTGACGAAGCCGTTCTCGCCCCGCGAGCTGCTCGCGCGCATCAAGGCGGTGCTGCGCCGGCGCGCGCCGCAGATGACCGACGACCCGGTCGACGTCTCCGGCCTGCGCCTCGACCCCGGCACGCGCCGCGTGTTCGGCGACACCAGGCCGCTCACCCTCGGCCCGACCGAATTCCGGCTGCTACACTTCCTCATGACCCACGCCGAGCGCGTGCATTCGCGCGCGCAACTGCTGGATCAGGTCTGGGGCGATCACGTGTTCGTCGAAGAACGCACGGTCGACGTGCATATCCGCCGCCTTCGTCAAGCTCTCGAGCCCTCCGGGCACGATAGATTGGTGGAGACGGTGCGCGGCTCGGGCTACCGCTTCTCCGCCAAGCCGGGGTGAGCTTCACCGTCATCGCGCTGGCGGCGCTCGCCGCGCTGCTCGCGCTCCGCGTCCTCTACCACGCGCTGCACATCGCGGCGCTGCGCCGCTGGCTGCGCGAGCCTTCGCTCGAGCGGCTGCCGCGCGGCCGCGGCGTGTGGGAGGACCTGCTCGCCGAGGTGCACCGCTACCTGCGCCGGCGCGACGCCGACGCCGCCGAGATCAGCCGCGCGCTGACGCGCTTTCGCGCCGCAGCGCGCGCGCTGCCGGACGGCGTCGTGATCCTCGATCCGGAAAACCGCATCGAATGGTGCAACCCGACCGCTACCGCGCAGTTCGGCATCGACCCGCGCCGCGACGCCGCGCATCCGGTGATCAACATGATCCGCCATCCCGATTTCGTCGCGTACCTGCGTGCCGGTGACTACGCCGAACCGGTGCTGCTGCGCTCGGGGATGCTGGAAGCGGTGCTGTCGGTGCGCATCATCGAATTCGGCGAGGACCGCAAGCTCCTCAGCTCGCGCGACGTCACCGCCGAAGAGCGGCTCGACACGATGCGGCGCGACTTCGTCGCCAACGTGTCGCACGAGCTGAAGACGCCGGTGACCGTGCTGACCGGCTTCGTCGAGACGCTCGCCGACGAGTCGATGGAGCTGTCGGGGACGCAGCGCCGGCGCTTCCTCGGCATGATGGCCGACCAGGCGAAGCGCATGCAGCGCCTGGTCGAGGATCTCCTCACGCTGTCGGCGCTCGAGTCCGACGCCTCGCCGGTCGACGAGCACTCGATCGAGATGCGGCCGTTCGTCGAGCGCCTGACCGAGGAGGCGCGCGCGCTGTCCGCCGGCCGCCACGCGGTCGAGGCCCTGATCTCCGACGACTGCCGGCTCCTCGGCAGCGCAAAGGAGCTGCACAGCGCGTTCTCCAACCTGGTTTCCAACGCCGTGCGCTACACGCCCGAGGGCGGCTCGGTGCGCCTGGGCTGGCGCCTGGAGGACGGCCGCGGCGTGTTCAGCGTCTCCGATACCGGCATCGGCATCGAGGCGCGCCACATCCCGCGGCTCACCGAGCGTTTCTACCGCGTCGACAGCGGCCGCTCGCGCGAATCGGGCGGCACCGGCCTCGGCCTCGCCATCGTCAAGCACGCGCTCACCCGCCACCAGGCGGTGCTCGAAGTGACGAGCGATCTCGGGCGCGGATCGAAGTTCAGCGCGGTGTTTCCGGCGGCGCGCATCCTGCCCGCCGGCGCGGTCGAGGCCGCCGCCTAGCCGGCGGCGCGCTCGTAGGTCACGCGCTCGAAGTCGGAGCCGCGCTCGACCACTTCGGCGAGGCTGATCTTCTGCTCGGCGTTGTTCATCGCCAGCTCGATCACGCGCTTCGGCTTGAACCAGCCCGAGGGCAGCACCAGCGTGATCGGCTGGTTGATCGCGGCGACGGCGCCGAGCGCCATCGCCTGCACGAATTTCTCGGTCGTCGCGTTGAGGCCGGTAGCCCGGATCGACACCGCCGCCGGCACGCCGGCGAGGATCTTCACCCCGGCATGCAGGTCGCCGTTCTCGGCCGCCATCAGCCAGCGCACCTGGCCGAGCATGAAGCTCTTCGCGTCCGCCGGGCGCACCGCGACCAGCTGGCCGTTGGCGTAGCGCTTGCCGGGCGTATCGGCCTTGCGCGCGATGCGCAGGCCCTGCGCGCTCTCGTCCTCGATCTCCCATGGCTCGACCATGAAGCCGTGCACGTTGCTGTAGTCGTCTTCCTCGCGCTGGCTGACGTGGCCGAAGGTGGCGATCTGCTCGCGCTCCTGCTGCGTCAGCTCCTTCGCCTCGACCGGCTGGTGGAAGCCCTTGCCGCCGATGTAGTAGTGGATCGCGGCGAACTCGTTGCAGACCTGCGCGCCGGCCGAGGCGCGCTTGCGGTCGGCGGCGCGCGGGTGCGCCTGGCACCACTGCCGGAACAAATGGACCAGCTGCTGCTCGCACGAGGGCTGCACGCAGTCGTCGCCGAGCGCGAGCTTCTGCGGCGACTCGCCCTTGCGCAGCAGCGCGACGCGGTTGCGCACGCTCTTCGCAAGCGAGCGCGTGTCGAGGAAGCGCAGGTTCTCCGCCGGCGCGGCGCCGTCGATGCGCTCGGGGCAGGCTTCGCCGGCAAGGTCGGCCGTCAGCGGCGCGAGCCCCTCGCCCTCGTCGAGCGGCTTCCTCGACACCTCGAGCTTGCCGGCCCAGCGCTCGAGCAGAAAGTCGACAAAGCTGAGCACGCGCTGGCCGAGCTCGTGCGGGCCGGCGAGCCCCATCAGCACCGCGCGCGCGTAGGCGATGCGCGGCGAGCTGTCGTGGATGTCGCGATTCATCGGGTCCTTGACCGCGTCCTCGGTGGCGCGCAGCTTCTCCGCCGCGGCATAGGCCTCGTGCAGCGCGCGCCAGTCGCGCTTCGGCACCTCGTGATAGGCGCGGTAGGAGGACAGCATCTTCAGGCCGAGGTACGCGAGCACGCGCTGGCAGATAAGCCCGCCCTGCGACTTCACGCCGTCGCCGCCGAGCGCGGCCTCGAGGCAGTGCGAGTAGCCGACCTGCATCTGCTCCCACAGCTCGTAGGCGTCGTCGAAGGCGGCGGTCTCGGCCTCGGTCATCGGCAGCGCGCGGTTGGCGTACTTCTTCACCTGCTCGACCTGCACGAAGTGCACCGCCTCGCGCAGCGTCTCCATCGTCGCCAGGCGCTCGGCGGGCTTCGCCGGAAAGCGGTTGAACTCCTCCAGCTCGCCAATGAGCTCGCGCTGCGCGGTGGCGACGTTGGCAAGCGGCACCGTCTGCAGCCAGTCCTTGCACTCGGCGGCGTTGCCGAATTCGGGGGCGGCGGCGTCGGAAAACTCGGGCAGCTTCATCTCGAGGAGCGATGCTACCGCATCATTCGCCGCCGCCGAAAACGTCGCGGTAGCTGGCGTAGAAGCTGGCGAACAGCGTCGGCAGCAGGACCAGCAGCAGCGGCACCAGCAGCGGCGCGAGCCGGGCGCTCGGCAAGCCGAACACCGCCACCGGCAGCGCGAGCGCGACCAGCGGCAGCGCGAGCATGACGAACGCAGTCAGCACGCCGTAAGCGAGGAAGGCGCGCCAGTTCATCAGGCAGGCGGCGAAGCTGAAGAACAGCGCCTTGCCCGGGCTGACGGAATGCCACGCGGCGAGCACCGGCGCGAACCAGAAGAGCATCGCCACCGGCAGGTAGAAGACCGCCGCCGCCGCCCCCGCCAGGGCCAGGTCGCCCGGCTCGGCCGGCTGGGGCTCGCCGCCGGCGAGCGCGGCGCGCAGCGCGCCGGCGTCGTCGACCAGGGCGAGCACGCCGAATAGCGCCAGCGAGAAAGCGAGGTAGGCCGCGCCGAGGACGAGCTGCGCCGGCAGGCCGTTGCGGAAGCCTTCGAGCAGCATCGTGACGTGCACCGCGCCGCCGCGCGAAGCGGCGCGCGCCGCGCCCATCAGGCCGACGCTCAAGCCCGGCACCGCGACGAGCGCGGCGACGAGGCCGACGACCGGCACCAGCGCCACCACCTGGGTGCTGAACAGGTACACAAATACCAGCGCGAGCCAGCCGAGCGGCGCCGCGCGGAAGATGCCCCAGCCCTCGGCCAGCCAGCGCAGGCCTTGCGACGCCGGGACGATGCGCGCGCGCACGCTAGCTTCGCCTCAGGACTCGAGCCACGGCGCGTCCCGCGCGACGCGGCTGGCGAGAATGCGGCGGAAGTGCTCGGGGTCGTGCGCGTGCACCATCGGGCCGGGCCGCGGCAGGTGCAGGTCGTGCAGCCGCGAGAGCCAGAAGCGCAGCGCCGCGGCGCGCACGACGACCGGCCACGCCTCGCGCTCGAGGCCGACGAGCGGCCGCACCGCGTGGTAAGCCGAGAGCAGCGCGCGCGTGCGCTCCGCCTCGAGCGCGCCGTCGCCCGCCGGATCGACGAGGCACCAGTCGTTCACGCACACCGCGACGTCGTAGAGCAGGTAGTCGACCCCGGCGAAGTAGAAGTCGATGACGCCGCTGATACGGCCGCGCTCGAACAGCGCGTTGTCGCGGAAGAGGTCGGCGTGCACCGGGCCGCGCGGCAGGTCGGGGAAGCGGTGTCGCGTCTGGAACTCGATTTCTTTTCCGAGGAAATCTTTTTTTTGTGAATCGATGAAGGGCGAGACGTCCTTGGCGGCCACCCGCCACCACTTGGATCCGCGCGGATTCTCCAGGTACGCGCCGTAGGAGCGCGCGGCGAGGTGCATGCGCGCGAGAAGCGCGCCGAGCTCGCCACAGGCCGCCGCGTCGGGGCGCTCGATCGATTTGCCGGGCAGGCGGCTCACCAGCGCCGCGGGCTTGCTCTTCAGGCTCTGCAGGTAGCGGTCCGACAGGTCGGCGATCGGCGCCGGGCAGGGAATGCCGTGGCGCGCGAGGTGCGCCATCAAGTCGAGGTAGAACGGCAGCTCGGCGGCGGGCAGGCGCTCGAAGAGCGTCAGCACGTAGCGGCCTTGCGTAGTGGTGACAAAGTAGTTGCTGTTCTCGATGCCGGCCTTGATCGGCTCGCAGCCAACCAGGCGGCCGACCGAGTACTGCAAGAGCCAGGCGCTCAGCTCGTCTTCCGAAACGTGGGTATAGACCGACAAGTCAGTCGAAGGTCTTGATCTCGTACATCGGCACGCGGTTGCCGTCGTCGAGCGAGTCCTTGCGCATCCAGTTGCCGTTACCGGTGGTGTCGACCAGGTAGTAGGGCTTGCCGCCCGGCGGCGTCACGCGCAGCGCGACGACGCGGCCGCCCTGGCGCAGCTCCTCTACCTTGTGGCCCTGCGGGATGGGGATATTCACCGCCGGCTCGTCGGGCCCGCTGATCGCGGGCGGCGGCGGCGGCTCGGGCAGCGGCTCAAGCTTGGGCGGGCGCTTGGGCTGCTGCGCCAGCGCGGCCGCGCAAACGAGCAACAAAACCAGGCCGAGAGCGCGCATCGCGACGATTCTACCTAAAGGTTCAGCATCGCTTCCCGCTCGGCAGGCGAGGGCTCGAAGCCGCGTTTCTCGTAGAAGGAGAAAATCGCGTCGACCACCTCGCGCGGCTCGTTGCAGACCGAAATCAGCTCGAGGTCGCCCGCGTCGATCATGCCTTCCGCGGCCACGCGCTCGCGCATCCAGTCGATCAGGCCGTGCCAGTACGGCTCGTGCACCAGGATGATCGGCATCTGGCGCGTCTTGCCGGTCTGCACCAGCGTGAGCGCCTCGAACAGCTCGTCGAGCGTGCCGTAGCCGCCGGGCAGCACGACGAACGCGGTGGCGTAGCGCGCGAACGCCACCTTGCGCGCGAAGAAATGCTTGAAGCGCAGGCTGATGTGCTGGTAGCGGCTCGACGGCTGCTCGAGCGGCAGGTCGATGTTGAGGCCGATGGCGAGGCCCTTGCCCTCGAAGGCGCCCTTGTTGGTCGCCTCCATCAGGCCGGGCCCGCCGCCGGAGATCACCGCGAAGCCGGCGTCGGACAGCATGCGCGCGGTCTCTTCGGCGAGGCGGTAGTACAGCGTGCCGGGCTTGACGCGCGCGCTGCCGAAGATCGACACCGCCGGCGGGATCGCGGCCAGGCGCTCGGTCGCCTGGAAGAACTCTGCCATAATGCCGAGCAGCTTCCACGCCTCTCGCGCGGAGTTCTCGTGGCCGTGTGCGGCCGGCTTCGGTTGCTTTTCGCGGCTCATGTCGGAAAAAAATCCTGAAAAGACGTTGTTGCTGGTGGACGGCTCGTCCTACCTCTATCGCGCGTTCCACGCGCTGCCGGAGCTGAAGAGCCCGAAGGGGGAGCCTAGCGGGGCCATCTACGGCGTGCTCAGCATGCTACGGAAGCTCGCCGCGGACTACAAGCCGCAGGCGCGCGCGTGCGTGTTCGACGCGAAGGGCAAGACCTTCCGCGACGAGCAGTACGCCGAATACAAGGCGAACCGCACGGCGATGCCCGACGACCTGTCGTCGCAGATCGCGCCGCTGCACGAGGCGGTCGCCGCCCTCGGCTGGCCGGTATTGGTGGTGGAAGGCGTGGAGGCCGACGACGTCATCGCCACGCTCGCCGAGCGCGCGACCAAGGAAGGCTGGCGCACGGTGATCTCCACCGGCGACAAGGACCTGACGCAGCTCGTCGATGGTCGCGTGCTGTGGATCAACACCATGTCGAACGAGAAGCTCGACGCCGAGGGCGTCAGGGCCAAGTTCGGCGTGCCGCCCGACAAGATCGTCGATTACCTGTCGCTGATCGGCGATCAGATCGACAATATCCCCGGCGTCGACAAGGTGGGCCCGAAAACCGCGTGCAAATGGATCGCGCAGTACGGCTCGCTGGACGGCGTGCTCGCCCACGCCGGCGAGATCTCGGGCCACGCGGGAGAGAACCTGCGCAAGGTACTCGACTGGCTGCCCAAAGCGAGGGAGCTCCTCACGGTGAAGCGCGACGTGCCGCTCGCCGTATCGCTCGACGATTTGGCGAAGAGCGAGCTGGATGCAGCGAAGCTGCGGGCGCTCTACGACCGCTTCGGCTTCAAGACCTGGCTGCGCGAGGGCGAAGGCACGGCGGTAGCAGCGGCGCCTTCGGCTGTGTCCGCCCCCGCTGCGGCGCGCGACAAAAGAACCCGCCGCACCCTTCTCGACGAGCAGGCGCTGCGGGATTTCATGCGCGCGATGCAGGCGGCGCCGCTCGTCGGTCTCGGCGTGCAGAGCACCGGCGCAGCCGAGCCGCTCAGCGCGCAGCTCGTCGGGCTGTCGTTCGCGTTCGGCGGCGAGGCGGCCTATCTGCCCCTCGGCCACGGCTATCCCGGCGCGCCGGCGCAGCTCGGCATAGAAAAGGCGCTCGAGCTCCTCAAGCCCTGGCTGGAAGACGCCACGCGGCGCAAGCTCGGCGAGAACCTCAAGTTCGTCTCGCACGTGCTCGCCAACCACGGCGTGCGCTTCGCCGGCGGCGCGTACGACACGCTGATCGAGTCCTACGTCTACGAGGTGCACGAGCGCCACGACCTCGCCGCCCTCGCGCGCCGCCACTGCGGCTGGGAGACGACGAGCCAGGAAGCGCTCACCGGCAAGGGCGCCTCGCGCATCGCTTTCTCGGACGTCGACGTCGCGCGCGCGGCTGACTATGCCGCCGAGGCAGCCGACTGCGCGCTTGCCGTGCACGAGGTCGTGTATCCGCAGATCGAGAAGGACGACAAGCTCGACTACATCTACCAGCGGATCGAGATGCCGGTGCAGCAGGTCCTCTTCCGCATGGAGAGGAACGGCGTGCTGCTCGACAGCGCCAAGCTCGAAGCGCAGAGCCACGAGCTCGGCAAGGAGATCCTCAAGAAGGAGCAGGAGGCCTACGCCGCCGCCGGCGGGCCCTTCAACCTCGGCTCGCCGAAGCAGATCCGCGAGATCCTGTTCGAGCGGCAGAAGCTGCCGGTGAAAAAGAAGACGCCGACCGGCGAGCCCTCGACCGACGAAGAGGTGCTGGAGGAGCTGGCGCTCGACCATCCTCTGCCGAGACTGATTTTGGAAGTCAGGGGATTTTCAAAACTAAAAAGCACCTATACCGACAAGCTTCCGAAGAGCGTCGACCCGCGCACCGGCCGCGTGCACACGACCTACTCGCAGACTACCGCGGTCACCGGGCGACTCGCCTCCAACGATCCCAACCTGCAGAACATCCCGATCCGCACGCCGCAGGGTCGGCGCATCCGCGAGGCGTTCATCGCGCCGCCCGGCGCGAAAATCCTTTCCGCCGACTACTCGCAGATCGAGCTGCGCATCATGGCGCACCTCTCCGGCGACGAGAACCTGCGACGCGCCTTCCGCGAAGGCGAGGACATCCACCGCGCCACCGCCGCCGAGGTGTTCGGCCTGCCGCTCGACAAGGTGACCGGCGAGGAGCGCCGCGTCGCGAAGGTGATCAACTTCGGCCTGATCTACGGCATGTCGAGCTTCGGCGTGGCGCAGAACCTCGGCATCGACCGCGGCACGGCGCAGACCTACGTCGAGCGCTACTTCACGCGCTTCCCCGGCGCCAAGCGCTACATGGACGAGACGCGCCAGCGCGCGCGCGAGCTCGGCTACGTCGAGACCGTCTTCGGCCGCCGGCTGTGGCTGCCGGAAATCAGGAGCGGCGCCCCGGTGCGGCGCCAGGCCGCCGAGCGCGCCGCGATCAACGCGCCGATGCAGGGCACCGCGGCCGACTTGATCAAGCTGGCGATGATTTCAGTGCAAGGCTTTCTCGATTCTTCCAGGTCGAAAACCAAATTGATCATGCAGGTCCACGACGAGCTTGTGCTCGAAGTTCCGGACGGCGAGCTCGAAGTCGTGAAGACGAGCGTCAAAGACCTGATGGAATCGGTGGCCAAGCTCGATGTCGCTCTGGTCGCCGAGGTCGGCGTGGGAGACAACTGGGATAAGGCGCACTAACCGCGCCGCATCGCCCAGTAGTTGAAAGCCGCGTACGCCGCGTAGGCGAGAGCCCACGACAGGCCGGCGCGCTCGAGCGTGAGGTGCTCGCCCCAGGCCGCCAGCAGCGCGGCAAAGAGCGGCAGCGACAGCAGCTCGCCCCAGGCGATCGCCCAGGTCCGCGACGTCGCGTACAGCGCGTAGAGCGGGATCCACGAAGCGATGCGCAGGGCACTGCCCGCGAAGATGAGCGCCGCTGCCGTCGCGGGGACTTCGAAGCTCGCGTCGTAGAGCAGGGCCAGCAGCGGCCGGTGCAACGCGAAGAGCAGCACATAAAGCAGCGCCGAAGGCAGCAGCACCGCCCGTGCAGCGGCGCGCGTCACCGCGGCGAGCTCGCCGCGCGGATGGGCGGCGCTCATGCGGGCGAAGTACAGCACCGACAGCACGCCCGAGGCGACGCTCCAGATCCATTCGCTCAGCCGCCAAAGCGCCTGCAGCACGCCGGCGTCGTGCCAGGACAGCGCATCGGCGACGAGCGCGCGGGCGGCGAGGAGCGAGGCCGGACCGACCACGCCGACCGCGATTCCGGGCAGGAGAAAGCGCCGCAGCGCGACGGCCTGCGCCGGGTCGCGCGGCTGCCGACGGGGTTTCCAGACCAGATAGAGCGCCAGCGCGGGCGCCGCCTGCGCGGCGAGCAGCCACTGCAGCATCCGGCCCGGCGGGGCAAGGGCCGCGGCCGAAACCGCGAGCAGCGCCGAGATCATGGCGAGGGCGAGCTGCGCGTCGCGCCGCTGGCGGCCGAGCCAGTAGCTCGCGAGGAGGCCGGGAATGACGGCGACCCATCCGGCCAGCGCGGCTTCGGCGATCGTCAGTCGCGGCAACCCGGTGTCGAGAAATGCGGCGCACGCGAGCACGCCGGCGACCGGCGCCGCCGAGAGCGCGAGCCCCGTCCGCAGCGCCTCGCGGAGAAAGTCGCGGCGGCGCTCGGCGTTGTCGGCCTGCGCGACCAGCACCGCCAGCCCGCCGCCGATTCCCGCGAGCGCGATGCCGGCGATTAGCTCGACCAGCGAGGCGAGCTGCGCCCACTGCGCGATCGCCTCGGCGCCGCCGCGCAGCGCGAGGATCTTGTCCACCGCCGAGCGGCCGGCGAGGCCGGCGGCGATGATCGCGAGAGTAAGGGTAAGCTTGATGGCCTAGCGGAACCGCATGACACGGGCGCCGATTGTCGCCAAAATACCGTCCCTCATGAAAGCCAAGCTTATCGTCGGCCTCGCTGCCCTCGCCCTCGGCGCGGCGAGCTCATACGCCTTCCTGAAGCGCAACGCGCCCGCGCCCGAGGTGCGCTTCGCCACCCTGACCGGGGACGCCTTCGCCACCTCGGACCTGCGCGGCAAGGTGGTGCTGGTGAATTTCTGGGCCACTTCGTGCGACGTGTGCGTCGCGGAAATGCCGAAGATGGTCGAAACCTACAAGAAGTTCGCGCCGCGCGGCTACGAGATGGTGGCGGTGGCGATGAGCTACGACCGGCCCGACCACGTGATGGCTTTCGCCAAGCAGCGCGGCCTGCCGTTCAAGGTCGCCCTCGACACCGACGGCTCGATCGCCCGCAGCTTCGGCGACATCCGCGTCACGCCGACGACTTTCGTGCTCGACCGGCAGGGACGCGTGCTGAAGCGGTATCTAGGCGAGCCCGACTGGGCCGAATTCCACGGCCTACTCGACAAAGCGCTGGGAAATCCGGCTTAGCCAGGACGGCAGCTGCGGCTTGGCGGGTTGCGTCGCCGCCGGCTTGCTCACCGCCCTCGACACGAGGACCGGCTGCCTCGGCGGCAGGGTGCGCACTAGCTCCGACTGAGCCCTGCCGGCATTCGCCACGGCAGCGCGCGGCAGCTCGATGACGGTATTCGAGGTGCGCGTCTTGTACCCCACGTCGACCCACTCGATAAGCGGCAGGAATTGCTCGCGCTCGGCGATCGATAGCGACGCGTCCATCTCGAAGACGCCAACGCCCGTCTCGGCGGCCTTCACGAAAATTTCGGAATCGTTCAGACACGTGATGATGGTGAGCCCGAGCGACGTCAGGAAGCGCTCGAGCGGCTGGTAGACCGGGGTCGCCTTGCGCACGCGGTTGGCGATGACCGCGAGCCGGATGTTCCGCTGGCGGATGTTGCCGCGCAGCAGCAGATCGCGGACGAAGTTCGCGGTGGCGTGGATATCGATCGAGGAAGGCTGCACCGGAATGACAATGCAGTTGGCGCGCGACAGCATTTCCTGCAGGAGCAATCCGGACGCGCCCGCCGGCGCGTCGACGATCAGTTGCCTGGTGCCCTCGGGCACGTGGCGGCCCAGGCTGCGCAGGCCGCTTTTCTGCGGTGCGGCATTGGCGCCGTGGATCTTCGGCGCGAGCGGGTCGCGCAAGCGCAGCCAGTTGAGCGACGAGCCCTGCTGGTCGTAGTCGAGGATCGAGGTGGCGAGGCCCTGCGAGGCGAAATAGCTGGCAAGGGTAGTCGTGATCGTGGTCTTCCCCGACCCGCCCTTCGAGTTGATCACCAGCGTGGTATTCACCAGCGCCTCCCCTTCCCTCGCGTCCCGTGCAGGTTACAAGCAAGGGTACCCAAGAAAACCCTGCTCACATGTTAACTACTTCTCCGGGAACCAGAAAGACCCTCAGGTCAGGCCGGCTTCGTGGGCCTGCTGGTCGGCGTGGTAGGAGGAGCGTACGAGGGCGCCGATTGCCGCGTGCCGGAAGCCCATTCGGGTCGCCGTTGCCTCCCAGAGCCGGAAGGTGTCCGGGTGGACATAGCGTTCGACCGGCAGGTGGTGCGGCGAGGGCTGCAGGTACTGCCCGATCGTAAGCATGTCTACGCCGTGTGCCCTGAGATCGTGCATGACGGCGAGGATCTCCTCGTCGGTCTCGCCCAGCCCGACCATCAGGCCCGACTTGGTCGGAACGGCGGGATACATCTTCTTAAAATTTTCTAGTAACAGCAAAGAATGAGCGTAGTCGCCCCCTGGGCGAGCTTTCCTGTACAGGCGCGGCACCGTTTCCAGGTTGTGGTTCATCACGTCGGGCGGCGCGCCGGCGAGGATCTCGAGCGCGCGGTCCATACGGCCGCGAAAATCCGGCACCAGGATCTCGATGGTCGTCTGCGCAGAGGTTTTGCGGATTTCGGCGATGCACTCCACGAAATGGCGCGCGCCGCCGTCGCGCAGGTCGTCGCGGTCGACGCTGGTCACGACCACGTACTTCAACCCGAGCCGGGCGATGGTCTCGGCGAGGTGGCGCGGCTCGTCGGCGTCGGGCGCGAGCGGACGGCCGTGCGCGACATCGCAGAACGGGCAGCGGCGCGTGCAGATGTCGCCCAGGATCATGAAGGTCGCGGTGCCCTTGCCGAAGCATTCGGCGATGTTCGGGCAGGAGGCCTCCTCGCATACCGTGTGCAGCTTCTGCTCGCGCAGGATCTGCTTGATCTCGCCGAAGCGCGAGTTCGGGCTCGCCGCGCGCACGCGGATCCACGCCGGCTTGGGCAGCGCGTGCGCCTGCGGCACGATGCGGATGGTCTTCTTCGCGCCCTTCTCTTTTACGCCCGCCTCACGCATGCTCGAGCCCTCGAATCAGGTTCCTTGCGACCTTATTTCCCGCAGTGGAAATCGAATCGGAAAACCCGAGGTCCTTCAGTTGCGTCACTGCAAGTCCGGGAAATCCGCATGGATCGATCGCGGCAAAAGGCGAAAGGTCCATGTCCACGTTGAGGGCCAGGCCGTGGTAGCTGCGGCCGCGCGTGACGCGGATTCCGAGGGCGGCGATCTTGGCGCCGCCAACGTACACGCCCGGCGCCCCAGGCCTCCGCTCGGCGCGAGGGCCCAGGGCGCTCGCGCCCTCGTTGACCACGTCGATCACCGCCTGCTCGAGCAGCGCGACGAACTGCTTCACCTTGATGCCGCGCCGCGCGAGGTCGATCAAAGCGTAGAGGACGAGTTGTCCGGGGCCGTGGTAGGTGATCTGGCCGCCGCGATCGGACCTGACGATGGGGATTCCGTTGGCGACTACGACCGCCTCCGCGCCCTGCCCCAGGGTATAGACCGGCGAATGCTCCACGATCCAGAGCTCGTCAGGGGTCGAATCTTTTCTTTCACCGGAAAATTTTTTCATTGCGCGGCAGGCGTCGGCGTACTCGACCCTTCCGAGATTCTCGACCGCAATCTTTTCCAGAACGGCGCTCACAGCACCATCACCACGGCAGGGTGATCGCAGAGCTCCTGGTAGAGCGCATCGAGCTGCTCGCGCGAGACCGCGCGTACGATGCACGTGACGCTCAGGTACTTGCCCTGCCGGCTCGGCCGCATCTCCACGCTCGCGACGTCGAAGTCGGGCGCGTGCTTCAGGACGATCTCGGTCATGTTCTGCGCGAAGCCCCGCTCCTTCCTGCCCATGATCTTGATCGGAAAGTCGCAGGGAAAAGCGAGCGGCGACTCAGGCAAAAGAAGCCTCGCCTAGGCGGAAACCGCTTCCCTCTTGCCTGCGCGCATCACCTTCTGCTTGAAGTCCTGGTACAGCCGATACATGCGGCGGAAGACGGGCCCGGGCCGGCCGTCGCCGACCGGCTTGCCATCGAGCGCGACGATGGCGAGCACCTCTTTCGACGAGGAGGTGACCCAGATCTCGTCGGCCGAGCGCACTTCCGCCTCGGCGAGCGCCTTGAGCTCGAGCGGCAAGCCGTTGGCTCGCGCGAGCTCGACCACCACGTCGTAGGTGATGCCGGGAAGGATCAGGTGCGATTTTGGCGGCGACTCGATCACGCCGCGGCGCACGATGAACACGTTGGAGGCGGAAGCTTCGGTGAGCCGGCCGTCGCGGAACAGGATCGTCTCGGCGGCGCCGGCCTCGGCCGAGAGCTGGCGCAGCAGCACGTTGCCGATGAGCGAGATTGACTTGATGTCGCAGCGCAGCCAGCGGTTGTCGACCGCGCTCAGTGCCGGCGCGCCACGCTCGACCTGCTCCTGCGGCGGGTTGACGAGCGGATTCGCCATCATGAAGGTCGTCGGTTCGACGCCCTTCGGGAAGGTGTGGTCGCGTTTCGCCACGCCGCGGGTCACCTGGAAGTAGATGCTCTGGTCGTCGAAGGCCTGCGCGTCGATCAGGCCGTAGATGTGCGCGCGCCACTGCGCGCGCGTGTACGGATTGCGGATCTTCGCCTCGCCGAGGCTGCGCTCGAGGCGCGCGAGGTGCTCGTCGAGGCGGAACGGCACGCGCGAGTACACCGGCACCAGCTCGTAGACGCCGTCGCCGAAAATGAAGCCACGATCGAGCACCGAGACCGTCGCCTGCTCGATCGGCAGCAGCCTGCCGTTCAGGAAAACGGTATTCACTTCAGCCATAGCCGCAGTGTATCCCAGGCCCGACCGAAAATCCCCGCCTGCGCCACCGGCTCAAGGGCGAGAAGCGGATACTCGGCGACGGGTTTTCCGTCGAAAGTCACGCGCAGCGTGCCGACGCGCTGGTCCTTCGCGAGCGGCGCGACGAGCGGCTGCTGCGCGACGAGCTCGGCCTTGATCTTGTCGGCTTCGCCCTTCGGCACCGAGACCAGCAGATCGCGCGGCACGCCGGCCTTCACGCTGCGCGCGGCGCCTTTCCACACCTCGAGCGACCTCACGTCCTCGCCTGCCTTGTACAGCCGTACGTCGTCGAAGAATTGGAAGCCCCAGTTGAGGAGCTTGAGCGATTCCTGCGCCCGCGCCGCTTCCGAGCTCGAGCCGAGCAGCACCGACACCAGCCGCCGCTCGTTTCGCCGCGAGGACGCGACCAGACAGTAGCCGGCGGACTCGGTGTGACCGGTCTTCACGCCGTCGACGCTCGGATCGATCCACAGCAAGCGGTTCCGGTTCGGCTGCGAGATGTTGTTGTAGCGGAATTCCTTCTGCGAGTAGTACTGGGCGTACTGCGCCGGAAAGTCGCGGATCAGCGCGGCAGTGAGCGCGTAAAGGTCCTGCGCTGTGGTGTAGTGCTGCGCATCGGGAAGACCCGACACGTTCATGAACTTCGTGCCTTTCAGCCCGAGGCGCTGCGCCTCGCGGTTCATCAGCTGCACGAACAGATCCTCGCTGCCGGCGATCGCCTCGGCAAGCGCGATGCACGCGTCGTTGCCGGACTGCACGATCATGCCGCGGATCAGCTCGTCGACCGACACCGGCCGCCGCGGCTGGATGAACATGCGCGAGCCGCTCGCGCGCCACGCCCGCTCCGAGACGGGTATCTGCTGTTCGAGCGCGAGCTTCTTTTCCTTCAGCGCCTGGAACACGACATAGGCGGTCATCAGCTTGGTGAGCGAAGCCGGCTCGACGCGCTCGTCGGCGCGCTGCGAGGCGAGGATCTGCCCGCTCGAGAGATCGCCGACGACCCAGGCGCGGCCGACGACGGAGGGCGGTTGCGGCACGGCGGCGTGCGCGCCGGTGCAAAAGGCAAAGAGGAGAGCGAGGAAACGCAAGGTCGGGTCTTTCGAAAAGGCGCGAATTATAGAGTCAGAAAACGCCTGCGGCATCGGCCCGGCGCGTCGACTGCGCAGGGACCACCGCATCGATCTGCACCTGCGTGCTGCCGACGCCGATGTAGCCGAGCTTGTTGGCGGCGGCATAGGAGAGATCGATGATGCGGTTGTTGTGGAACGGCCCGCGGTCGTTGATGCGCACGACGACGCTGCGGCCGTTCGAGAGGTTGGTGACGCGGGCGTAGCTTGGAATCGGCAGCGTCGGGTGCGCCGCCGTCATCTTGTACATGTCGTAGGTCTCGCCGCTGGAAGTCTTCTGCCCGTGGAACTTCTTGCCGTACCAGCTCGCCGTGCCGCGCTGGGTGAACGGCTGCACCGATGCGAGCGGCACGTACTTTTTGCCCAAGACTTCATACGGCCGGTTGGCGTACTTGTGCAGCGGCTCGCTCCTCGGCACTGCGTCGGGGATCGATGCCAGGTTCGCCGGCGGGTTGGCGCCCGGACCGTCGTCCTTGTAGTAGCCGCCGCCGCGCTGCGGGCTGGAGCCGCAGGCTGCGATCAACAACAGCAGCGCAAGAGCTGGATGCCTCATCCCTCGTAGACGACGTTTCCGGCCACAACCGTGCATTTCACCCGTCCGGCGAGCTCGTAGCCGAGGAAGGGCGTGTTCTTGCCCTGGCTCTTCAGCGTTTCGGGCTCGATGCGCACCGGCGCCTGCGGATCGAAAATGGTGATGTCGCCGGGTGCCCCGGGCGCGAGGCGGCCCGAGGCAACGCCAAGGACGCGCGCCGGCTCCGACGTGATGCGCGCGAGCGTAGCGGCGAGCGGTAGCTTCTGCGCCGCACCCCATTTCAGCGCGAGCGGCAGAAGCAGCTCGAGACCGGTGGCGCCGGGCTCGGCCTCGGCGAACGGCAACAGCTTGCCGTCGTCGTCGACCGGCGTATGGTCGGAGCAGAGGCAGTCGATGACGCCTTCGGCGAGCGCGCGGGCGAGCGCGTCGCGGTCACGCTGGCTGCGCAGCGGCGGCTCGAGGCGGCAGTGCGAGTCGAAGTAGCCGAGGTCGACCTCGCTCAGGTGCACGTGGTGGACGCCGACGTCGCAGCTGACCGGCAGCTTTTCCGCCTTCGCGCGACGCATCAGCTCGACCGCGCGCGCCGTCGACAGGCGGCAAAGATGCACGCGCGCGCCGGTCGCGCGCACGAGCTCGAGAATCGTGGCGAGAGCGATCGTTTCCGCAAACGCCGGGATGCCGGGCAGCCCCAGGCGCGTCGCCACCTCGCCGTCGTGCGCCACGCCGCCTTTCGCGAGCCAGACGTCTTCGGGACGCAGCCAGACCGGATAGCCGAAGGTGGCGGCGTACTGCAGCGCGCGCCACAGCACCTGCGTGTCGGCGAGCGGTGCGTTCGCCTGCGAGAACGCGATGCAGCCCGCTTCGGCGAGCTGGCCCATCTCGGTGAGGCTGTCGCCTGCCAGCTTCACGGTCAGCGCACCGACCGGATAGACGCGCGCGCGCGCGAGCGCCTTCGCGCGCCGGCGCAGCATGTCGACGAGGCCGGGCTCGTCCAGCGGCGGATCGGTGTCGGGCGGGCAAGCAAGGCTCGTCACGCCGCCCGCCACGGCCGCCGCCATTTCGGACTCGAGCGTCGCCTTATGCTCCTGTCCCGGCTCGCGCAGCCGCACCGAAAGATCGATGAAGCCCGGCGCGACGACCAAGCCCTTTGCGTCAACCGTTTTTTCAGGATTCGAAAACGATTCCGCGATCTTCCCGTCCGCGACGTATACATCCCCAACGGAGTCCCTGCCCGATGCCGGGTCGACCACGCGTCCGTTCTTGATGTGAAGCTTCATCGGAGCATTGTTCCTAATTCCCGGCCACTATGCTCATCACCGCCATGCGCACGGCGATGCCGAAAGTCACCTGCGGCAGGATCACCGAGTGCGGCCCGTCGGCGACCGAGGAGTCGATCTCCACGCCGCGGTTCATCGGTCCCGGATGCATGACGATGGCGTCGGGCTTGGCGAGGGCGAGCTTGTCGCCGCTCAGCCCATAGTGCTTGTTGAACTCCTGCGCCGAAGGCAGCAGCGCGCCGCCCATGCGCTCGTTCTGCAGCCGCAGCATCACCACCACGTCGGCGCCGCGCAGGCCTTCGCGCATGTCGTGAAACACGCGCACGCCGAGCGACTCGACGCCCGTTGGCAGCAGCGTGGACGGGCCGATCACGCGCACTTCCGGCGCGCCGAGCGTGGTGAGGCCGTGGATCAGCGAGCGCGCGACGCGCGAGTGCAGGATGTCGCCGACGATCGCCACGGTGAGGCCGCCGAAGTCTTTCTTGTAGTGGCGGATGGTGAAAAGATCGAGCAGGCCCTGAGTCGGGTGCGCGTGGCGGCCGTCGCCGGCGTTGATCACGTGCTCGTGCGGCTTGACGTGGCGCGCGATGAGGAACGGCGCACCGGAGGAGTTGTGGCGCACGACGAAGATGTCGGCCTGCATCGCCGACAGATTGGCCACCGTGTCGAGCAGCGACTCGCCCTTGGTGTGCGAGGAAATGGCGACGTTCAGGTTGATGACATCGGCCGACAGGCGCTTCGCGGCTATCTCGAAGGTGGTGCGGGTGCGCGTCGAGGGCTCGAAGAACAGGTTGAACACGCTCTTGCCGCGCAGCAGCGGCACCTTCTTCACCTCGCGCTCGGTGACCCCGGCAAAGGACTCCGCGGTGTCGAGGATCTGCAGCACGACCTCGCGCGGCAATCCCTCGATGGAAAGCAGGTGCTGCAGCTCGCCGTTGGTATTGAGCTGGGGATTACGCTGCACGCTCGAGCTCCAGCTTGAGCTTGCCGTCGTCCAGCCGCTTCATCCGCAACCGCATGTCCGGCGCAACCTCGATCCTCGCGCCGACGTGCTGGGCGCAGATCGGCAGCTGCCGCCCGCCGCGGTCCGCGAGCACCACCAGGCCGATGCTCGCCGGCCGGCCGTAGTCGAACAGCTCGTTCATGGCCGCGCGGATCGTGCGGCCGCTGTAGAGCACGTCGTCGACGAGGAGCAGCTCGGCGCCGTTGACGTCGAAGGGAATGGTGGTGCGCTTGGGATCGTGCTTCAGGCCGCGCGCGGCGTAGTCGTCGCGGTAGAACGCGATGTCCATCAGGCCGAGCGGGCTCTTCATGCCGAGCATCTTGTGCAGGCGCTCGGCGAGCCACGCGCCGCCGGTGTAAAGGCCGACCATCGCGCTCTTCGGCCCGATGCGCGGCTTCAGCTCTGCGACGAGCTGCTCGCAGAGCTTCTCTGCGTCAGGCAGCTTGTTCAAAGTACTGCTCCAGGATCAGTTGCGCCGCCACCGAATCGACAGCCTTCTTTGTGCCTTTCTTCATTGTTCCTTTCAGCCGCGATTCTGCCTCGACCGAGGTGTAGCGCTCGTCGACACGCGCCACCGGCAGCTTGAAGCGCTTCTCGAGGCGCCGCGCGAAGTCCTCCGCCTGCTTGGTCATGGCATGCGGCTCGCCTTGCGCTGAAGTGGGCAAGCCAACCACCAGGGCCGCAGGTTGCCATTCTGAAATCAGGGACTGAATTTTGTCGAAAGACGAAATCGCCGGCAGCGGATGCGCGGTGCCGAGCTCGGGCTCGCCGACGGCAACGCCGATGCGCTTGAGGCCGAAATCGAAAGCTAGAACAGTGCGCGCGTGAGAGTTGGCGGCGCGCGCCTGGTCAGGCATGTCCCGCCGCGTCCTGCAGCGTCGCGAAGTCGATGCCGAGCAGCTCCATGGCCGCCGGCAGCCGTTCTTCCGCCGGCGTCTCGAACAGGATGCCGTCGCGCGCCTCGACGGTCAGCCAGGCGTTCTGCGACAGCTCGTGCTCGAGCTGGCCGGGCGACCAGCCGGCGTAGCCGAGCGTGACCAGCATGCGCTTGGGGCCTTCGCCGCGGCCGACCGCCTCGAGGATATCCTTCGAAGTGGTGAGGCCGATTACGTCGCGCACGCGCAGCGTCGACTGCCAGTTGCCCGCCGGCTCGTGCAGCACGAAGCCGCGGTCGGTCTGCACCGGGCCACCGAAGTAGATCGGTGCGTCCTGCAGCGGCGAGCCGTGCATCGAGAGCGACAGCCGCTCGAACAGCGACTGCAAGGTCATGTCGATCGGGCGGTTGACGACCAAGCCGAGCGCGCCCTGGTCATTGTGCTCGCAGACGTAGGTCAGGGTCTTCGAAAAGTACGGATCGGCCATGCTGGGCATGGCGATCAGGAAGTGATGCGTCAGATTGATCGAGGACATTCGCCCACCCGCTATTTTAGCGTATGAACGAACTTAGAGCCCAGCGGGGGTGTTACGTTCCCTGCTTCTAGATCTCCACCATCTCGAAGTCGTCCTTGCGGGCGCCGCACTCGGGGCAGGTCCAGTTCATTGGCACGTCGTCCCAGCGCGTGCCCGGCGCGATGCCTTCGTCGGGCAGGCCCGTGGCCTCGTCGTAGATGAAGCCGCAGATGAGGCACATCCACGTCTTGAACTGGACTTGGGTATCGGTCATGAAGGGCGGAGCAGGAGTCGCCGGGAAGTAAAATTCGACCGGATATTAACCCATGGCGAAGTCGCCCCCGAGTGTTCTCGCCTTTGCCGCTTCCGACCCGACCGGCGGCGCCGGTGTGCAGGCCGATCTGCTCACGCTCGCTGCGCGCGGCTGCCATCCGCTTTCGTCGGTGACCGCGCTCACGGTGCAGGACACGCACGGCGTCGAGCGTGTCGAACCGGTCGACGCGGGTCTCGTCGCCGAGCAGGCGCGCCGCGTCCTCGCCGAGTTCCGCGTCGCGGCGTTCAAGCTCGGCGTGCTCGGCTCGGCGGAGAACGCGGCCGCGATCGCCGCGATCCTCGCCGAGCACGCCGACGCGCCGGTCGTCGTCGATCCGGTGCTGGCCTCCGGCCGCGGCGACGCCCTCGCCGCCGAGGAAACCATCGTGGCGATGAACGACGGCCTGTTTCCCCTTACCACCGTCGCGACGCCGAATACGCTCGAAGCCGAGCGGCTGGGCGGCGTGAGCGCGATGATCGCCGCGGGCTGCCGCTACGTCCTGCTGACCGGGACGCACGCGCGCGACGCCGAAGTCGTGAATCGCCTCTACGACGCGCGCGGCCTGGTGCGCGAAGACCGCTGGCCGCGCCTGCCGGGCAGCTATCACGGCTCGGGCTGCACGCTTGCCTCGGCGCTCGCCGCGGCGCTCGCCCGCGGCCTGCCGATGGCCGAGGCCGCGCGCGACGCGCAGGAGTACACCTGGCACGCGCTCAAGTCCGGATTCCGTCCCGGCGAAGGACAGTTCATTCCACAGCGCTTCTTCACGTGAGATTGCGCGGTCTCTACGCCGTCACGCCGGAGGGTCCGGATCTGCTCGACAAAGTGCAGCGCGCGCTCGAGGGCGGCGTCGCGCTGCTGCAATACCGCCGCAAACAGAAAGCTTCACGCGACGAGGCGCAGGCGCTGCTTGTGCTCTGCCGACGCTACGGCGTGCCGTTCATTGTCAACGACGACGTCGGACTCGCGCTCGAGCTCGGCGCGGACGGCGTGCACCTGGGCCGCGACGACGGCGAGTTCGCCGCCGCACGCGCGAAGCTGAAGGGAAAGCTCCTCGGCGCATCCTGCTACGACCGGCTAGAGCTCGCGCGCGCGGCCGTTGCCGCCGGCGCCGACTACGTCGCGTTCGGCAGCGTGTTTTCGTCGCCAACCAAGCCGGCAGCGGTGCCGGCGCCGCTTTCGCTGTTCGGCCATCGTCTCGGGCGGCCGGCGTGCGCGATCGGCGGCGTCACGCTGCAGAACGCGCCGCGGGCCATCGCCGCCGGCGCCGAGCTGGTGGCGGTCATCTCGGATCTCTTCGACGCAGCCGATATCGCGCGGCAGGCCGCCGCGTATGGGAAGCTCTTCCGATGAAAAATCGATCCCTCTTCGAGCGCGCCCAGCGCACCATTCCGGCCGGCGTGAACTCGCCCGTGCGCGCCTTCCGCGCCGTCGGCGGCACGCCGCCCTTCTTTGAGCGCGCCGCCGGCGCCCACCTTTGGGACGCCGACGGTAAGCGCTATGTCGACTACGTCGGTTCCTGGGGCCCGATGGTCGCCGGGCACACCCATCCCGTGGTGGTTAAAGCAGTGCAGGAAGCCGCCAGCCGCGCGCTGTCGTTCGGCGCGCCGACCGAAACGGAGGTGGAACTCGCCGAAACGCTGTGCCGGCTGGTGCCCTCGCTCGAGATGGTGCGCCTGGTTTCCTCCGGCACCGAGGCGACGATGACCGCGATCCGGCTCGCGCGCGGCTTCACCGGGCGCTCGGCCATCGTCAAGTTCGAGGGCTGCTACCACGGGCACGCCGACTCTCTTCTGGTCAAGGCAGGGTCGGGCGCCCTCACCTTCGGCAACCCGAGCTCGGCCGGCGTGCCAGCCGAAACGGCCGCGCACACCGCCGTGCTCGACTACAACGACGTTCCCGGCCTGAAGGAATTCTTCTCCAGCAACGGGAAGAGCATTGCCGCGGTCATTGTCGAGCCCGTCGCCGGCAACATGAACCTCGTGCTGCCAGCTGCGGGCTTCCTCGAGGCGCTGCGCGAGGAGAGCGCGCGCCACGGCACGGTCCTGATCTTCGACGAAGTGATGACCGGTTTTCGCGTCGCGCGCGGCGGCGCGCAGGAGAAGTTCGCCATCCGCCCGGACCTCACGACGCTTGGCAAGGTCATCGGCGGCGGGCTGCCGGTCGGCGCGGTCGGCGGCCGGCGCGACATCATGCAGAAGATCGCGCCGCTAGGGCCGGTCTATCAGGCCGGCACGCTTTCTGGCAACCCCGTCGCCGTAGCGGCGGGCCTGGCGACCCTCGAGATCGTGCAGGAAAAAGGCTTCCAGGAAAGAATCGAAGCGACTACCCGCGCGCTCGTCGACGGCCTTCTCAGCGAAGCCAAGAAGGCGAAAGTCGAGTTCTCCGCGCAGTCGATCGGCAGCATGTTCGGCGTCTATTTCCGCGCCGCACCGCCGAAGAGCTTCGCCGAGGTCATGCAGTGCGACAAGGACCGCTTCAACCGGTTCTTCCACGCCATGCTGGAGCGCGGCGTCTACCTCGCGCCGTCGGCGTACGAAGCGGGCTTCGTCTCGGCGGCGCACGGATCTGCGGAGATCGACGCAACGCTCGCCGCGGCACGCGCCGCGTTCGCGGCCGGCTAGGCGTCGGCCCAGTAAGAGTCCAGTTTGCGCTGCGTAACTACGAACATCCGCTGCGCGGCCGGCGTGCGCTGCGCGAACGATGCCATAAGGCGCAGGCTGTAGGTCCCGGGAGCGAGATCCCGATTGCCTTCAGCCTCGCCGCTGCGCAGCCGTGCGCCGCGCGTGTCGCAGCTCACCAGCCGCAGCGTGAGCGGCGCGTTTCCCCCGGGCAGGTGCAGGCGGCCCGGCTCGCGCCCCTCCGGGTATTTCAGGATTTCGTTGCCGCGTTCGTCGAAGACCAGCATGGAGAGCGAAAAGTTGGCGTCGTCACGCCTTACACCGAGCTGCAGGAGGAACGCGCTCTTGACCGGCTGGTTGCTGATGTGGACCTGCAGCACGCAGCCGGAGTGATCGCCGGCGCGGTCGAACGCGAACGATAGCTGTGGTCGGCCGTACAAGGACTGGAACACCGGCCACGCCACCAGAGCGATGCCGATACCGAGAGCGCCCCACTGAACGACCCCCATGCGGCATTAGATCCGCCCGCGCGCTCCGCTGCAACTGCGGATTCACCCCAAAAAAGGTGCGCGTGCTCCTCGGCGGTGCGCGGACTCAAACTAGGAACAGTGTGGCGAGGCCGAGGAAAATGAAGAAGCCGCCCGAGTCGGTGACGGCGGTGAGCAGCACCGATGAGCCGGCCGCCGGGTCTCGTCCAAAGCGCACGCGCAGCCACGGGATACCGACGCCGGTGAGCGCGGCGAGCACCAGGTTCAGGAGCATGGCGAGTGCCATCACGCCGCCGAGCGCGACGCTGCCGTAAAGCACGTAGGCGATCGCGCCGAGGAGCGTGCCCCACACGGTGCCGTTCAGCAGCGCGACGCCGATCTCCTTACCGAGCAGCTTCGACCAATAGCCCGGCTGGATCTGGCCCAGCGCGAGCGCACGCACGATCATGGTGGTGGTCTGGTTCCCCGAGTTGCCGCCGATGCCGGCGACGATCGGCATCAGCGCGGCGAGCGCGACCAGCCGCGCGATCGATCCCTCGAAGGCGCCGATGACCCGCGACGCGATGAACGCCGTCACCATATTGATGGCGAGCCACGACCAGCGGTTCTTGAAGCTGTCGGCTACGGTGGCGAAGACGTCCTCCTCCTGCGACAGGCCCGCCTCGGCGAGTTGCGACTGGGCGCTGCGCTGGCGGATGTAGTCGACCACCGCGTCGACGGTCAGCCGGCCGATCAGCTTGCCGCCGGCGTCCACCACCGGCGCCGAGACGAGGTCGTAGCGCTCGAAGGCCCCGGCAGCGTCTTCGGCGCGGTCCTCGGGCTGGAAACGGATGCTGTCACCGACGAGCACCTGGGCCACCTCGCGGTCGAGGTCGGTCACGATCAGGCGCGCGAGCGGCAGCGTGCCCTTCAGCCCCCGCGCGCGGTCGACGACGAACAGCTGGTCGGTGTGCGCGGGCAGCTCGTCAAGCTGCCGCAGGTAGCGCGTGGCCGCCTCGAGCGTGACGTCCTCGCGCACCGTGACGTACTCGAAATCCATCCGCGCGCCGACCGAGCCTTCCGGGAAGGAGAGCGCGGCGCGCAGCTGCTCGCGCTCCTCCGCCGAAAGCGAGCGCACCACCTCCTCGATGACCGCCGCCGGCAGGTCGCCCGCGATGTCGGCGAGCTCGTCGGCTTCCAGCGTCTCGGCCGCGGCGACCAGCTCGCTCTTGTCCATGCTGGCGATGAGCGACTCGCGCACCGCCTCCGAGACCTCGACCAGGATCTCACCGTCGCGATCGGCCTTGACCAAGTTCCAGACCGCGAGGCGCGGCTCGGGGGGCAACGCCTCGAGGATGTAGGCGATGTCGGCCGGATGCAGTCGCTCCAGGCTTGCGCGCAGGTCTGGCAGCCGCTCGGCCTGCACTAGCTCCTGCACATCGCGCAGCGTCTGCTGCAGCTCCTCCGCTTCCAGCCGCTCGTGGACTTCGGACATTCGCTAGGGTATCTGCACCTTCTCCATGCGCGCGAGAATCGTGTCGACGCGCCCGGCTACGTAGGGGGTGACCTGGGCGCGGTCGTAGCGGCGCGGGCTGGGCAGGATCGCCGCGAGCCACGCCGCCTGCTCGGGGCCGAGCGCCGAGGCCGGTACCCCGAAGTGGTAGCGCGCTGCCGCCTCGGCGCCGAACACGCCCTCGCCCCACTCCGCCACGTTGAGGTACAGCTCGAGGATGCGCCTCTTTGAGAGCGTGCGCTCCATCATCCAGGTGATGATCGCCTCTTCGCCCTTCCTCAGCCACGACCGCTCGCCGGAAAGGAACAGGTTCTTGGCGAGCTGCTGGCTGATGGTCGAGGCGCCGGCGATGACCTTCTTGTGCTGTTCGTTCTTGGTCATCGCCTTTTGAATCGCCTCCCAGTCGAAGCCTTCGTGGTCGAGAAACTTGGCGTCCTCGGCGGCGACCACCGCGCGCTTCAGGTGGATGGAGATGCGCTCGTACGGCACGGGGTTGCGGCGGATCCTCGCCGCGGGATTCTTCGCGCGCAGCGCGTCGAGCCGCGCGTCCATGAAGGCCGTCGTGCCGGGGTCGTACTCGGTGAGATAGAGGAGATTGCCGAAGAACCAGATCTGCGCCAGCACGAAGGCAGCGACCAGCGCCCCGAGGCTGTAGCAGAAGCCCTTCCAAAGCGCGACCACGGCCCCCAACCGGCCGCGCCTAGCCACCGCGCAGCTTTCGCAGCACCGGCACCGTCTGCGGCCGCACGCCGCGCCACATGAAGAACGACTCGGCGGCCTGCTCGACGAGCATGCCGAGGCCGTCGCAGGTACGCGCGCCGGCGGCGCGCGCCGCGGCGAGGAACGGCGTGTCGCGCCCGTACACCATGTCGTAGGCGAGCGCGCCGCGTCCGAAGGCCGCAGTCGGCAGCGGCGGCGCCGCTTCGACCAGGCCAGCCGAAGTGGCATTGATGATGAGGCCGAACGCTTCCTCGCCGAGCTCCGCGTAGCCGCAGCCGCGCACGCCCGGAAAGCGCTCCGCCAGCTCGCGCGCCTTGTCGGCGGTCCGATTGGCAATGACCAGCTGAGCGACGCCTGCTTCGCGCAGCGCGCCGATCACGCCGCGCGCCGCGCCGCCAGCGCCCATCAGAAGCGCGCGGCAGCTGCGCAGATCGAAATGAAGGTTCTGGCCGAGGTCGCGCGCGAGCCCTGCGCCGTCGGTGTTGTCGCCGAGTATCGATTCGCCGAAGCTGAGGGTATTGACCGCCCCGGCGGTGCGCGCGCGTGCGCTCGGCTCGCGGCAGTAAGTGAACGCTTCCTGCTTGAAGGGCAGCGTGACGTTGAGACCGCGGCCTCCTGCGGCGTGGAACTCCTCTGCCGCGCGGCGAAATCCGTCCAGCGGCGCTTCGATGCGGCGGTACTCGATGTCCTGGCCAGTGGCGCGCGCGAACTCGGCGTGGATCCAGGGCGACTTCGAGTGCGCCACCGGGTGGCCGATGACCGCGTAGCGCTCGGCCATCGGCGCTACTCAGTCCAGAGCTTGTCGCCCTGACCGAAGAACCAGGTGCGCGTGATGACCAGCAGGTCGGTGTCGCGGCGAATGTCGGCCGGGAAGACCGCGAAGGGCGTCGCCATCTTGACGATGCGGAAGGCCGCTGCGTCGAGCACCTTCAGGCCCGAGGAGCGATCGAGCTCGATGGAATCGATCGTACCGTCGGCCCGGATCGTCACCGTGAGTCGCAGGTTGCCGTAGAGCTTGCCGCGCGCCTCGGCTGGATAGTTCAGGCTGCCGATACGCTCGATCTTCATCCGCCAGTCTTCCTCGTACTGCGCGAAGCGGTATTCGGCGGCGCGGGCGCCGATGAACTTCTTGCGCGGCCGCTTCTGATATTCCTCGATCTGATGGTCGATCTGCGCCTGCAGCCGCATCGCGGCTAGCGAAAGGTCGGCGAGGTCGCGGCCGCTCGGGCGGTCGGCCGGCTCCTCGGTCTTGACCGGATGCTGCTTCTCGGCGAGCCGGCGCTCCACCTCGCGCTGCTGCGCCAGCAGCCGCTGCTGCTGCACCTCGAGCTGCTGCCTGCGGCGCTGCGCGGCGGTGAGATCCCGGCCTGGGTCGCGCGGCTCGATAACTGGAAGCGGCGTCCTTGCGCGGCGGTCCTGGTCTACATCGCCACCGCGGTCGAGGTTGGACTGCGCGAGCACGTCCGCCTGCCCTGGGCGCTCGCGTGTTTTTGCGTTGACCAGCACGACTTCGAGCGGCTGCGGCGGCTGCCATCGAACCGGATCGGGAAACTTGAAGTGCAGCGCGAACGCCATCCCATGCACCGCAATCGAGAGGCCGAGCGCTGCAGCCAGCGCCCGATCGCGGTTCTCGATTGTGAAGTACATTCTCACCTCAATATCGCAAGCCTTTCATATTTTAGGCTTTTTGACTAGTGCCCGTTTCGGAATTCTCGACCGCCGCGCCCTGCCCAAGTGTCTCACGGTAGATGCAGCCGACGGTGCGTTCGAACAAATCCGTGCCCTTCAGTTCCAGACGCACGCGGGTGCCCGGCGGCACGTCGGGCAGCGAAGGAACGCGCGTCGTAAATGGCAGCCCCGCGAAGCGCACCAGATTCTCCTTCAGCACCACCGCTTCCGTATCCGCGACGCGCTCCTGCTGGAGCCAGCGCAGGCTCCAATAGGCTTCCATGGCACGCTGGTGCTCGTCGTAGCGCGCGTAGGTGACCTCGAACGCGCGCAGCGCGGCGAGCAGCGCGTCGGAATTGCGGGCGAAAGGCGCCCGGCCACCGCTCAATGCCGCGGCAAGCTGCCACTGGTTCACGAGGTCGACATAGCGGCGCAGGGGCGAGGTCATCCACGCGTAGCACGAGACGCCGAGGCCTTCGTGCGCCTCCGGGTGGACCGACATGCGCACCTTGCCCACCGACTGCACGCGGTAGATCGCCGCGACGTCACGCTCGGCGAGGAGCTCGCCCCAGGTCGAGTTGGCGAGGATCATCATCTCTGCGACGAGCTTGTCGAGCGGCGCGCCGCGCTTACGCGGCACGATGCGCACCCTGCCCTGCTCGACATAGAAGGAGTAGTCCAGGTTCGCCGCACCGGCGCTCGGGCGACCCCGCCGGGCTTCGAGCGCCGTGGCAAAGCGCCATAACACCTGCAGCTCGTCCTCGAAGGCGAGGCCGGCGCGGGCACCGGACTCGAAGGTTTCGTTCAGCACGTCGTACTGCGCGTGCCGCAGGTTGGCGGCCACCGGCACGCGCTCGAGCCGCGAATGGTGGCCGCGCACCGCCCAATCGTCCTTGCCTACATCGAAGTACACCGACGCCGCGACGCGCTCGCCGCCGTGGTCGAGCGAGAGGCGCTCGATCACGTCCTCCGGCAGCATGGTGAATTTGCGCCCGGGCATGTAGGCCGTGGAAAGGCGCTCGCGCGCGATCTCGCCGATCTTCGAGCCCGGTGCGAATCCAAGCGCGGGCGCCGCGATGTGAACGCCGATGCGCCATTCGCCCGGCCGCAGCTGCTGTATCGAGAAAGCGTCATCGATCTCGCTGGTGCCGATATCGTCGAGGCTGAACGCGGCGCCCGGCGCGACCGGCAGGTCCACCGGAAGCTGCGGCAGCTCGTGGGGCGGAAAATCGGTGCCGCGCGGAAAAAACTCGTGCAGAAAACCGCGCAGATGGTAGTCGTGCGGATCGGTGAGGATGCCGCAGCGCTCGAGCAGGCGCGCCGGCGAAAGTCCGGTCTCCTTGCATGCCTGCTCGAAGGCCTTGGTCTCGGCCTTGTTGCGATCGGGCGCGTAGAGGAGCTCGTCGCGCAGGCCGGCGATCTCCGGCGGGCACTCGAAGCGCGCCAGACGCCCGGCCCAGGATGCGATGCTCTCCTGCAACCGCTTTTTCCGTTCCAGCCCGGCGAGGGCGACCTTCAGGATCGGTTCGGGGGCCGCCTGGAAGCGGCCCTTGCCGCGCCGATAGAAGTACATCGGCTCGGAATGCAGCTTGACCAGAACGCCGGTGGCCTCAATGGGGCTGGGCTCGCGGCCGACGTACTCGCGCGCGAGCTCCTGGAAGCCAAATTCCCGCGTGCCGCTGCATTCCCAGAGAAACGCGGTATCGAGCCCACCGGCGAATTCGCGCGCGCTGGCAAGAAGCTCGGCGCCGGAAGGTCGCTCGAAAGACAGCAGCACGGTCGCTGCCTTCACCTTGGAGCGGCGTCCGTGCGGGCTTTCGACCTGGAATGACGCCGGGGCCTGGGCGAGCACGGCCCCGACTTTCAGCTCCCCATCCTCCTCATAGAGGAGTTGCACGGGCGAACTCGACGATGCGCGGCAGGTGCTCCTCGAAGCTCTTCAGGCTGTGATCACCGCCGGGTACTACGCGCTGCTCAGCACCTGCGTAGCGCGCGACCGCCCGGCGATAGTCGAGCACCTCGTCGCCGGTTTCGACCAGCAGCAGGTACCGGCTCGGAGTGACGGTGCGAACGTACAGCTTTTCCCAGTCGAGGAGGTGCGCCTCGGTCAGGATGTACGGCTCGCCGGTATGCAGGTTTTTCTGGGGCCCCAAATAAGCGCGCAGGCCGACGTGAGGATCGATGGCCGGGTTGATGAGTACTGCCCGGCCACCGTGCTTCTCAGCGAGGTAGGTCGCGTAGTAACCGCCGAGGGAGGAACCGACGAAGCAAACGCCGCGCTTCACCCCGATGAGCTTCTCGACCGAGCGGATCGCATCTCCGGCAAGAGGAGGAAGCGCTGGGCACGCATAGAGGGACGCCAGACTGCACTGATCCAAGCGGCGCCCGAGCACTTGCGCCTTATGCGATTGCGGCGAGGAATTGAAACCGTGCAGGTAAAGAATCACTTGCTGCGCGCCGCGCTTGGGGTCGACGCCTCGCCTTCCGCCAACCGATCCAAAAGGCGCTGGTGGATGCCGCCGAAGCCGCCGTTCGACATTACAAGTATGTGATCGCCGGCGAGCGAGTCCCGGGAAAGGGCTGTGACGAGCGCGTCGATTTCGGCGAAGCATTGCGCACGGGCACCCAGCGGCGCCAGAACAGCGCCCGCATCCCAGCCAAGGCCGGCGGTGTAGACATAGATGCGATCAGCCTGCGCGAGGCTCTCCGGCAGGGCGTCTTTCATTACGCCGCGCTTCATGGTGTTGGAACGTGGCTCAAGCACCGCGAGGATCCGCGCGGCGCCGACCTTGTGCCGCAGGCCTTCGAGCGTCGTGCGAATCGCCGTGGGGTGATGGGCGAAGTCATCGTAGACCGTCACCCCGCCAGTCCGACCCCGCACCTCCATGCGGCGGCGGACGCCCGAAAAGGCGCCGAGCGCTGCGATTGACCGTTCGGGATCGACTCCTGCATGCCGCGCCGCCGCCACAGCGGCGAGCGCGTTAAGGCGATTGTGCTCGCCGAGGAGTTGCCACCGGACCCTGCCCAGCGCTCTGCCCTGCCAAGCAATCTCGAAACTGCCGTCTGCAGCTGGCTGCCCCGCCTGCCATCCAGGCGCCCGACCCGTGCGCTCGACGGGAGTCCACGCACCCTGCGCCAGCACCTTGTCCAGAGATTCGTCCGGGCCGGCAATGATCAGTCCAGAGTGCGGGACTATCCGGACTAAATGGTGGAATTGCCGCTCAATGGCTGCAAGATCGTCGAAAATGTCGGCATGATCGAATTCAAGATTGTTCAATATTGCGGTGCGGCAACGGTAATGCACGAATTTCGACCGCTTGTCGAAGAAGGCGGTGTCGTATTCGTCGGCCTCGATAACGAAGAAAGGCGCCTCCCCGAACCGTGCGGAAACGGGAAAATCCTCCGGCACCCCGCCGATCAGGAAGCCCGGCGCACGCCCCGCGCACTCCAGGATCCAGGCGAGCATCGAGGTTACGGTGGTCTTGCCGTGGGTTCCAGCAACGCCCAGAACATGGCGCCCGGCGAGCACATTGTCGGCTAGCCATTGCGGCCCGGAAACGTAGCGCTCGCCGCGATCGAGGATCGCCTCCATTAACGGGTTGCCACGGGTCACGACATTGCCGATCACCCAAAGGTCGGGACGCAGCGCCACCTGCTCCGCGCCGAAACCTTCGGTGAGGCCGATGCCAAGGGCGGCCAGCTGCTCGCTCATCGGCGGATAGACGTTGGCGTCGCATCCGGTGACGCGATAGCCGGCGGCCTTGGCGATCGCGGCTATGCCGCCCATGAAAGTGCCGCAGATGCCGAGGATGTGAAGGTGTGCGCTCACGGGCAAGGGCGGCATTCTATGCGACCCTTTGCCCTGTGAATTCGCCGCGAGGCGGACGGTGAGCCGCAGGAACAACAGGCAGGCGATCAGCATGCGCGCGCGCATTGCGGCGGCCGCCGCACGGATCATGGCCGAAGACGGCGTCGACGACTTCGGTCTTGCCAAGCGCAAGGCCGCCCGCACCCTGGGCGCCGCGGAAACCGAGGCACTACCCGCCAACGACGAGATCGAGGCCGAGTTGCGGGCGTACCGGGACCTCTATCAGCCCGAGGAGCAAGCGGAAAGAATCATCGAACTGCGCGCCTTGGCGCTCCAAGCGATGACGGCCCTGCAGCAGTTCCACCCTTACCTGACCGGGCCGGTGCTCAAGGGGACCGCCGGCCCTTACGCTGAAATCGACCTGCAGCTATTCCCCGAGAGTTCCAAAGAGGTCGAGTTGTTCCTGCTCGAACGGAACATCCCCTTCAGCACTCACGAGGCGAGGTGCTATTCAGGCGACCGAGTGCACCCTGTCAGCGTCTTTTCCATGCTCTGGCAGGAGACTCCT
>DASXKY010000029.1:0-16531 GCA_036496555.1 Burkholderiales bacterium
CTTCCACAACATGGACTTCGAGGAGGAGTCGGGCACGCGGGCGTTCCTGCTGCGCGCGCGGCGCGAGGGGCTGCGCGATTTCGGCGCCTGCATGGCGCCGATGACGGCGTTCCAGATCCTGCAGGGCATCGAGACGCTGCACCTGCGGATGCCCCGACATGTGGAAAACACGAGAAAGGTAGTTGAATTTCTAAAGAACAATAAAAGCGTAGAGAAAATTTCGTATCCCGAATTGCCCTCGCATCCCGACCACGAGCTTTGCAAGAAGCTCCTGCCAAAAGGCGCCGGGGCGGTGTTCTCCTTCGACATCAAGGGCGGCCGTGCGGCGGGCAAGGCGTTCATCGAGTCGCTGCGCGTGTTCTCGCACCTCGCCAACGTCGGCGACGCGAAGTCGCTTGTGATCCACCCGGCTACGACGACGCACTACCGCATGAGCGACGACGATTTGAAGAAGGCGGGCGTCGGCCCGGGTACGGTGCGACTGTCGATCGGCCTCGAGGACGTGCAGGACCTGATCGACGACCTGGACCGGGCCCTGAAGGTTTCCTCAAGGTGAATCTGACCGTCGAAGCAAGGCCTGCCTTCGCCTACACGGCGGCACACGAGCTCGACGGCAAGAAGCCTACGATGGTCTTCGTCCATGGCGCCGGGCTGGATCATTCGCTGTTCGGACTGCAGAGCCGCTACTTCGGCTACCACGGGTGGAATGTTCTTGCGGTCGATTTGCCCGGGCATGGCCGCTCCGCGGGCCCTCCGGTCGCTTCGATTTCAGGAATGGCCGATTGGGTTTCGTTGTGTTTGAAAGCTGTGAAGGTCGAAAAAGCCGCCATCGTGGGTCACTCGATGGGAGCGCTCATCGCTCTCGATTGTGCGAGCAGATTCACTTGGGTCGAGCGCATCGCGCTGCTCGGCGTCGCCTATCCGATGAAGGTGTCCGAGGCGTTCCTCGACGCCGCGCGGCGCAACGACCAAGCCGCCTACGACATGGAGACCATCTGGGGCCACGCGGCGCAGGTGCCGCTCGGCAGCAACCCCAACCCGGGGATGTGGATGTACGGCGACGCGCTCGCGCGGCTGCGTCGCCTCGCGCCCGGCGTGCTCTACAACGACCTCAACGCCTGCAACGGTTACCGGCTGGCCGGGAATGTAGGCTGCCCGGTGCTGTTCGTACTGGGCAAGCGCGACATGATGACGCCGCCGAAAATGGCCGCCGACCTGCAAACAAGCCTTGCCGGCTCCAGGACCGTTTCGATCGCGCCCTCGGGCCATTCGATGATGGCCGAGGCGCCCGACGCCACCCTCGACGCTCTGATCGGGTTCTTCTCATGAAAAAACTGGCTGTCTGGCTGCTGGCGCTGCTGCCCTTCGCGGTCCTCGCGCAGCACTATCCGACGAAGGCGGTAAAGATCATCGTGCCGGCGAACCCCGGCGGCGGACTCGACCTGATCGGGCGCACCGTCGCCGACCAGCTCACTCGCGCCCTCGGGCAGTCGTTCTTCGTCGAGAACTCGGCGGGTGGCGGCGGCTCGATCGCCTCGATGACGACCGCGCGCGCCGCGCCCGACGGCTACACGCTGATGGTGGGCTACGTCGGCACGCACGGCACCAACCCGGCGGTGCGCAAGCTCAACTACGACGCGGTGCGCGACTTCACCGCCATTGCCATGGTCGGCGGCACGCCGAACCTTCTGGTGGTGAACCCATCGGTGCCGGTATCCGATCTCAAGAGCTTCATCGACTACGCGAAGAAGAATCCCGACAAGCTGAACTGGGGCACGGGCGGCATCGGCCTGCTGAACCACCTCGCGCTCGAGCAGTTCCGCGCCGCGTCGGGGATCGAGAACGTGGTCTATGGCCACTACCGCGGGATCGGCCCGGCGCTCACCGACATGCTCTCCGGCAACATCAATGTGCTGATGCCCGGCCTCGCCGCGGCGCTGCCGCACATCCGCTCCGGCAAGATCAAGCCGCTCGCGATCACCGGGCTCACGCGCCATCCGCTGCAGCCCGATCTGCCGACCTTCGAGGAGCTGGGGTTCAAGGGATTCGACACGGTGCAGTGGTACGGCATCGTCGGACCGGCGAAGCTGCCCGCCGACATCACGCACAAGCTGAACGCCGAGATCAACAAGGCCATCGCCGCGCCCGAGCTGCGCCAGCGCCTGTCGGCCGAGGCGATCACGCCGATGCCGATGACGCCGCCGGAGTTCGCCGCCTACATCCAGAGCGAAATCACGCGCTACCGCAAGCTCGCGCAGGAGCGCGGGATTTCTCTCGACGACTAGGCGGCCGCGCCGCCGCTGACGTGCAGGACGGCGCCGGTGATATAGCGGGCGCCCGGCCCGGCGAGAAAGCGCACCGCCGCCGCCACTTCCTCTGGCTTGCCGCGCCGGCCTAGCGGCGAGGCCTTGTGGTTCGCCGAAGGAGAGGTCCGCGCCGTCTCGATGTGCCCCGGCACCACGCAGTTCACCGTGACGTTGTGCGGCGCGAGGTCGTGGGCGAGCGCGCGCGTCAGGCCGACCAGGCCTTCTTTCGCCGCGACGACGTGCGGCCGACCGGCGGCGCCGGTGTGGGCGGAGAGCCCGCCGATGTTGACGATGCTGCCGCCGCCGCTCTTCTTCAGCGCCTCGAGCGAGGCGCGCGCGCAGTTCCAGGCGCCGTCGAGGATCACGCCCGTCACCTCGCGCCAGCGTTTGAGGTCGATCGACTCGATCGGCTCGACGGCGCGCAGCGCGGCGTTGTTGACCAGGATGTCCAGCCGGCCGAAGCGTTTCAGGGTTGCCTCGATCATTTTCCGAACGGCCGCGTCATCCGTGACGTCAGCAATGAATGGAAGAGATTCTTTTATCTCGGAGGCGACGGCTTCGATTTCCGACCTGGAAGATCTTGCATTCAAAACCACAGCAGCACCTGCATCGGCCAGCGACAGAGCAATCGCGCGGCCGATGTTGCGGCCGGCGCCGGTGACGAGGGCAACGCGGCCGGCGAGCTCCGCAGTTTCCCGACTATTCACGGAAGGCGGCGAGGTCGATGCGCGAGTCGAACGCGCGCTTCGCAAAAGTGAGGAAGGCATCGGCGCGCTTCGCCGGCCAGCCGCCGTAGGCGCAGTTGAGGCGGAACTTTTCCTCGATGTCGGCGCGGGTCAGCGGCTCCTTGGCGCCTCCGCGCATGTGCGGCTGGCGCTCTTCCAGCGTGCGGCCGTCCTTCAGCCTGACGCGCACGTGCCCGGTAAATTCGTTCGGGTAGGGATTGGCGGGATCGATCTGGTAGCGGATTTTCGCCGCCAGCGAGCGCAGGCGAGGGTCGTGCACCCGCTCTTCGGTGAACGCCTCGAGGCCGGCATGGCCGAGCACGAAGCCGGCGGCGATGCAGTAGGGCTGGCTGAACTTGGCGAAATAGGCGTTGGGCGGGCGCTGCTTGTCGGCGAGCGGCTCCCACAGGCGGTGCACGATGCCTTCCGCGGTCTCGCACACCACGTCGGCGATGTCCTCGAGCTTCACTTTCTTCGCGAGGCGGCGCGCGCAGTCGACGTACGGCTGCGTCATCGTGCCGCACGCGTAAGGCTTGAACGCGATGGTGTTGGCGATCCAGCGGCTGCCGAAGCCGTCGACGAGCTTCGCCCAGTCGCCCTCGGCGCCGCGAGCGAAGGCGTAGTAGAAGCCGTGCGTGCCCTCGAGGACGGTGCGCGGCCCGACGAAGCCGTTGCGGGCGAGGTCCGCTGCGCGGATGCCCGACTGCGCGGCCCAGCCGGGATGCAGGCGCTTGGTCCACGCACCTTCGGCAAGGTACTCGATGATTCCCGAGGCCATGGAGCCGGCAATGCCGAGCGCGTTTACGAATTGCTGTTGGCTCAACTTCATCGAAACGGCGGCGGCCGCGGCTGCGCCCATCGTCCCAAGGACAGCCGTCGGGTGAAACCCGGCCTTGTGGATGCGCTTGGGCGCGACGAGGGCTCCCCGGCACACAAGTTCGCATCCCACTGCCAGCCCGGCAAGCGCGTCGGCCCCCGAAAGTTTCTCGCGTTCCGAAATTCCCAATACGGCTGGAACGATCACTGCGCCGGCGTGCACCGGTCCGCCCTCGAACGTGTCGTCGAAATCCTCGCCGTGCGCAGCGGTGCCGTTGACGAAGGCGGCGCCCGCTGCGTCGAGCGCGCGTGCGTGGCCGATGGCGGTGCAGCCGCCGGAGGACTCCCAGGCCTGCAGCGCGGCGTGCGTGTAGTCCATCTTGCGCGCCGCGACGCACAGCCCGGCGATGTCGATGAGCAGCTTCTCGGCGGTGTCGCGGAAGGCGGGCGCGGCGGCGCGCGCCTGGTCGAGCGCGCCGGCGAGCTCCTCGGCGAGCGGCGCTGCCGGAGAGCTCAGGAGTAGTCCTTGAGCACTAGGCGTATTCCTTCCGTAACATCCGGGCCGCCTCGACCATCGACTGCAGCTTGCCGAAGGCCGATTCGCGCGGCAGGAATTTCATGCCGCAGTCGGGCGCGAGGATCACGTTCTCGGGCGGGATGAACTCGAGGGCCCGCTTGATGCGATCGACGACCACCTGCGGCGGCTCGACCTTCTCGTCCGAGAGGTCGATGCAGCCGACCATGATCTTTTTCCCCGGCAGCTTGGTGAGCACCGAGCAGTCGAGCTTGGGCTCGGCCGTCTCGATCGAGATCTGCCTGCAGGAGCAGGCGGCGAACTCGGGCAGGAACGAGTAGCCGGCCGGCTTGTTCTTCAGGTACGCGGCATAGCCGAAGCAGATGTGTACCGCGGTCTCGCCCTGGATGCCTTCGAGCGCCTGGTTGAGGGCCTTGACGCCGTATTCGCGCGCCTTGTCGGGCTGCGACTGCATATAAGGCTCGTCGATCTGCACTACGTCGGCGCCCGCCGCGAAGAGGTCGCGGATCTCCTCGTTCACCGCGACGGCGTAGTCCATCGCCGCCGCCTCGACCGACGGGTAGTAGTCGTTCTGCGCCTGCTGGGCCATGGTGAAAGGTCCAGGCACGGTTATTTTGGTTTTTCTGGTCGTGTTTCGCTTTAAAAATTTCAAATCGTCGACTTCGACGGCGTGCTTGCGCCTGATCTTGCCGACGATGCGCGGCACCATCTGCTGCTTGCCCGAGCGCGTCACCGCGATGCCCGGCTTCTCGAGGTCGACGCCCTCGAGCGCGGTGGCGAAGCGGTTCGAGTAGCTCTCGCGGCGGATCTCGCCGTCGGTGACGATGTCGATGCCGGCCGCCTCCTGCGCGCGGATGGCGAGCAGCGTCGCGTCGTCCTGCGCTTGCGCCAGATAGGGCTCGGGGATGCGCCAGAGCTGCTGCGCGCGGACGCGCGGCGGAATTTCCTCGGTGAGCCGCTTGCGGTCGATCAGCCAGTCGGGCTGCGGAAAGCTGCCGACGAGCGTAGTGGGAAAGAGCATGCGTCGATTCTAGTGCCAGCGCCGGTGGGCAAGGAACCACATGGTCAGCCCGCCGTAGGCCGCGGTGGCCGCCGCGACGACGACAAAGAGACCCTGCAGCGAGGCGACCAGCACGCCGCCGGCGAGCACGATGGCGAGGCGGGCGGTGCCGGCGAGGAACGGCTGCAGCACGCTGCCGGCGCCCTGCGAGGCGAAGTAGAGCGCGATACCGGCCGCGAGGAACGGATAGCAGGGAGCGACGGTGCGCAGATAGCGGCCGCCGCTCTCCAGCACCGCCGCGTCGGCGCTGAACAGGCCCACCCACGCGAGGGGAAAGCAGGTGACGACGATGCCGATCGCCAGGCTGATCGCCGCCGCGAGGCCGGCGCCGGCCCAGGCGATGCTCCGGGCGCGCTCGCCCTGGCCGGCGCCGAGGTTGGTGCCGACGAGGACCACCAGCGCCTGGCCGATGGCGAAGACGATCGGGATCTGCAGCAGCTCGAGGCGCAGCCCGACGCCGTAGCCGGCGATCGCGGCCGCGCCGTGCCGGCCGACGAAGCCGGTGAGGACGACCGCGGTGAAGACCGTTTGCAGCGAGTTCAGCACCGAAAGCGCGCCCACGCGAAGGATCTCGCGGAACAGACGCCACTCCAGCCGCCAGTCGTCCGCCGCGGGACGCAGCGGGCTCGCGCGCCTGAAGACGACGCCGGCCATGACCAGGGTGGAGAAGCCGAAGGCGCCGACGTAGGCCACCGCGGCGCCGGCGATGCCGAGCCGCGGCAGCGGCCCGAGCCCGAGGACCAGGCCGGCGGAGAGCGGCACCTGCAGCGTGGCAGCGGCGATCAGCGCGCCGGCGGGCAGCGCCATGTTGCCGGCGCCGCGCAGCACGCTCGATAGCGTGTTCGCCGCCCACACCACGATCGCGCCGGCGAAAAGGATGTTCGAGTAGGCGAGCGCGTGGTGGAGCGAATCGTCGTGGCCGCCGAGCAGCCGATAGAGGCCCGGGCCGAAAGCGAGGACCAGGACCGTGAAGGCGAGGCCCATCGCTGCCGCGATCACCAGCGCGTGGACGACCAGCCGACGCGCGCTGCGCGCGTCGCCCGCGCCGAGCGCGCGCGAGATCGCGGCGGCGACGCCGCCGCCCATCGCGCCGGCCGAGGTCATCTGCAGCAGCATCACCAGCGGGAAGACGAGGGCCAGGCCGGCGAGCGCGCCGGTGCCCAGCCGGCCGACGAAGTAGGTGTCGCCGATCGAGACCGCCGACTGGAAGGCGACGAGCAGCAGTCCCGGAGCGCTCAGCCGCGCAAGGACGGGCAGCACGGGCGCCGTCAGCAGGCGCTCGGTCTGGCTCTTCACCGCGAAAAGCGCAGCGGTATGAGCTGCGCCAGCCCGTAGCCGGCCGCGACGCCGATGGCGTCGGCCACCATGTCGGCGACCTCGAAGCTGCGGTAGCCGAGCCAGCGCTGCACGAACTCCAGGGCGATGCCGAGCGCGACGAGGCCCAGGCAATGCAGCGCTGCCGCGCTCCTCTTGCGGAAAATCGAGAACAGCAGCGCCGCGACCAAATACAGTCCGAGATGGCCGGCCTTGTCGCCCCCTTCGACGGGAATCTGAGGCGGCGAGGGCATGACCGAGAGGTAGACGATGAGCGCCACCCAGGCCCAGCCGAGCGCGAGGCCAGCGCGGCGGTTCATCGCGCCGATTCTAGAACAGACTAGATCGGAAAAAGCCCGAGTTGCCCGCCGGGTGACGGCGGCCGAAACCTGGTGCAGTCGAGCGCGGGCGGCTTTCGGCCCGCGCCATGGTCGTTGAGATTGAACCGGCGGCAGGCGATCTCGAAGCGCTTCTCGATCAGCTCGGCGTAGTTGCCGGTGCCGGTCATGCGGCTGCCGAAGCGCGGATCGTTGTCGCGGCCACCGCGCATCTGGTGGACGATGCTGATGACGTGGTCGGCGCGCTGCGGATAGTGCTCGGCGAGCCATTCCTTGAACAGCACTTTCAGCTCGTTCGGCAGCCGCATGATGACGTACGCCGCTTCGGCGGCGCCCGCTGCGGCCGCCTCTTCGAGTACATGCTCGAGGGTCTTGTCGTTCAGCGCGGGAATGAGGGCCGCCACCATCACGCCGCAAGGTACTTGTGCTTTTGAAAGAGACTTCAGCACGTCGAGCCGTCGTTGCGGGCTGGCTGCACGGGGCTCCAGCTTGCGCGCCAGCACGCGGTCGAGCGTGCCGATGGAGACGAACACCTTGACCAGGTTCTTGCGCGCCATCGGCGCCAGCAGGTCGAGGTCGCGCTCGACGAGGGCCGATTTGGTCACCATCGTGACCGGGTGCTCGCATTCGGCGAGCACCTCGAGGATCGAGCGAGTGATGCGGAATTTGCGCTCGATGGGCTGATAGCAGTCGGTGTTGGCGCCGAGCGCGATCGGGCTCACGCGGTAGCCCGGCTTCGCCAGCGTCTCGCGCAGCACCTCGGCGGCGTTGGTCTTGGCGAAGAGCTTAGTCTCGAAGTCGAGGCCGGGCGACAGCTCGAGATAGGCATGGCTCGGCCGCGCGTAGCAGTAGATACAGCCGTGCTCGCAGCCGCGGTAGGGATTGATCGACTGGCTGAAGCCGATGTCGGGCGAGTCGTTGTGCGAGACGATCGAGCGCGCCTTCTCGATCGTTACGGTGGTTTGCAGCTCGCTCGTTTCGCGCTCCTCCGGTGTCCAGCCGTCGTCGAAGGGCTCGCGCGCCTCGCTTTCGAAACGGCCCTGCAGGTGCGAGCGCGCGCCGCGGAGGTGCAGGCGATCGTCGGTAGAATCCATCGGCCCCTCGGATCCTACCCGGATACTGTATAGATGACCAGTACCAAGCGCAACGTCGGCCTGCTCGCCGCCTGCCAGGCGATGTTGTTCACCAACAACTCGACGCTCATCGCCATCAACGGCCTCGCCGGCCTCGCGCTCGCGCCCTATCGCGGGCTCGCCACGCTGCCGGTGACCTGCTGGATCCTCGGCGGCGCCATGGCGACGATGCCGGCGTCGCTCCACATGAAGCGCGTAGGGCGCCAGCGCGGGCTCACTTCGGGCATCGCGTGGGGTGTCGTCGGCGCGCTGATCTGCGCGAGTGCGATGTGGCTGCAGAGCTTCTGGCTGCTCTGCCTCGGCACGATGGTGTGGGGCGTGTACAACGCCTATGGCCAGTACTACCGCTTCGCGGCAGCCGACGTCGCCAGCGGCGACTTCAAGGCCACCGCCATCTCGCTGGTCCTCGCCGGCGGCCTGGTCGGCGGCATCCTCGGGCCGGGCACCAGCCGCTTCACCGTCGACCTGCTGCCGCAGAAGTTCATGGGCGCCTACCTCGTGCTGATCGGCTTCGCGCTGGTTTCGTTCGTCCTCCTGCGCTTCATCCGGATCCCGACCCCCACCGCCGCGGAGCAGGCGGCGAAGGGCCGGCCGCTGGCCGAGATCGCGGCCCAGCCGCGCTTCATCGTCGCCGTCCTCGCTGGCGCGCTCGGCTACGGCGTGATGAACTTCCTGATGACCTCGACGCCGATCGCGATGGGCGTCTGCGGCCTTCCTTATGCGGACGCCGCGTTCGTGATTTCCTCGCACGTCGTCGCCATGTTCGCGCCTTCGTTCTTCACGGGTTCGCTCATCAAGCGTTTCGGCGTGCTCACGGTGATGTTCACCGGCGCGCTGCTGAACCTGGTCTCGATCGGCGTCGCGCTCTCCGGCATCTCGATCGAGCATTTCTGGATGGCGCTGGTGGCGCTCGGCCTGGGCTGGAACTTCCTGTACATCGGCGGCACCACGCTGCTCACCGACACCTACCGGCCCGAGGAGCGCGCGAAGGCGCAGGGCACCAACGACCAGGCGATCTTCATCATGATGGCGATTTCCTCGTTTACCTCGGGGCTCACGGTGACCAGCTCCGGCTGGGAGCGCGTGAATCTCTTCGCGCTGCCGCTCGTCGCGCTGGTCGCGGCTGCGATCGTCTGGTACGGCCTGCATACGCGGACGGCCAAGGCCGCGCCGTAGCGATGCGTCCGCCGGCGTCGGTGGGGCAGCGGCTGGATGAAGTCGATACGCCTGCGCTGATCCTCGAGCTCGACGCCTTCGAGAAAAACCTCGCGACGATGAAGGCCGCGGTCGGCGGACGCGTCCGCGTACGCGCCCACGCCAAAACCCACAAATCGCCCGACATTGCGCGCCGGCAGGTCGAGGCCGGCGCCGTGGGCGTGTGCTGCCAGAAGGTGTCCGAAGCCGAGGCGATGGTTGAGGGCGGCATCGCCGACGTGCTGGTGAGCAACGAGGTGGTCGGAGCGCAGAAGATCGAGCGCCTGGCGGCGCTCTCGCGCCGCGCCCGCGTCGGCGTCTGCGTCGACGATGCCGGCAACCTGCAGGCGATCGGCCGCTCCGGCGCGAAGCTCGACGTCTATGTCGAGCTCGACCTCGGCATGCGCCGCTGCGGCGTGCAGCCCGGCGAGCCCGCCGTCGCGCTCGCGCGCGAGGCCGCGAAATTTCCGAACCTGCGCTTCGCCGGGCTGCAGGCCTACCACGGTCGCGCCCAGCACGTGCGCACGATGGAAGAGCGTCACGCGATCATCGAAACAGCCGCGCAGCATGTCGTCCACACGAGACGAATCCTTGAAAAGGCGGGCCTGCCCTGTCCCATCGTCACCGGCGCCGGCAGCGGGACCTTCATGTTCGAGGTCGGCTCGGGGGCCTGGGACGAGATCCAGCCCGGTTCCTACGTATTCATGGACGCCGACTACGCGCGCAACGAATGGGCGCCGCCGCTGCCGCGCTTCGAGCACGCGCTCTTCGTGCTGAGCACCGTGATGAGCCGGACGGGCACCGCGCTGGCGGTGCTCGACGCGGGACTCAAGGCCTCGAGCGTCGATTCGGGGATGCCCGCCGTCTGGCGGCGGCCGGGGCTCGCCTATACGCGCGCCTCGGACGAGCACGGCTGCGTCGACATCGCCCCGGGTGCGCCGCCGCCGGCGCTAGGCGAGAAGCTCCTCCTGGTGCCCGGGCACTGCGACCCGACGGTGAATCTCTACGACTGGTACGTCTGCGTGCGCGGCGGGGTCGTCGAAGCGCTCTGGCCGGTCGCCGCGCGGGGCGCGGTGTACTGACCGATGACGAGGCGGAACGCGTAAGGCTCGCAACCGTGGCTGGAGCGGGCGAAATGCCGGCCGAAGACGCGAATGAGGTAGATCGAGCCGAATACCCGATAGCCCATACGGAAGCAGGACTTGAGCGAATCGAAGTTGATCGACTCGACGTACGAGACGATGCCGCGCAGGCCGCGGCGCCGGTACTCGCGCAGCGCGCGCGTCATGCCGATCGCGTGCAGCCTCTGGCCGCGGTAGCGCAGATCGGTGAAGCCCTTGTACATGTACACGTAGTCTTCGCGGAAATGCAGCTGCAGCTCCGGCGCGTCGACCGGAGTCGGCGTGGTGGCGTACCAGCCGTAGGCGGCGAGCTTCTCGCCGTCGAGGATCGCGTAGCATTCGTCGCCCTTGGCGAGCGCGCCGTCGAGAAACGCGTCTGACATTTCGGTCGCCGGATCGGCGGCATAAGCGCGCAGCTGCGCCTCGGTGAGGAAGCCGGCGACGTAGCTCTTCGGCGCCGCGAGGTACGCCGGGTCGGGCTCCTCGATGGTCACGCCGCGCAGGACCTTGAACGGCACCAGGGCGTTGATCGCCTTGACGGCTGCGGCGTAAAGCAGGTTCGCGGCGCCCTGGCGCTTGAGCTTCAGCTGCGCCTTCTGCAGGAGGGAGCTGTCCGGTATGCTCGCTTTCATGCCAGTCCAAGTTAGTTTTCGGGTGACAATCCGTCTATCACTCTGCATAGCCCTGTTGGCGCTCGGCTGTAGTTCTTTTTCTTTTGCGCAGCAGCAAGCGCAGAAGAAGGAGGAGGGCAACGCGGTCGAGCGCACCGCCAAACGCGCCGCGAACGCCACCGAGCGCACGGCCAGGCGCGCCGTCGACGCCACGGCGCGCACGGCCAAGAAAGTTGACAAAGCGCTGACAAACGCCGGCGAGAAAACCGAAAACTGGGTCAAAGAGAAGACCAAGTAGGTCCGCAAGGCGCCGCATCGCCCGCCTACGGCTGGGTCGTGGTTGGTGCGGCGTTCACGCTGATGCTGGTCGGCTTCGCCGCGGCCTATTCCTTCGCAGCGTTTTTCGGCGCCTTCCAGGCGGAGTTCGGCGCCTCGCGCGGCCACGTCGCGCTGGTGTTCTCGGTCGCTGCCTTCCTCTGGTTCCTCGCCGGCGCACCCGCCGGCATGCTCGCCGACCGCATCGGCGCGCGCAGGGTCGTGGCGGCTGGCGTCGCGTGCCTGGTGGCGGCGCTCGGCCTCGCCGCGATCTCGGATTCGGTCACCGCGCTCTACGTCACCTACAGCGTTGGCGTCGGCGTCGGCGTCGGGCTGGTGTACGTGCCTTCGGTGGGCGCGGTGCAGCCGTGGTTCCAGGCTCGACGTGCGTTCGCCTCCGGCATCGCGGTCGCCGGGATCGGCGCCGGTAATATCGTCGGGCCGCCGCTCGCGGCGTGGTGGATCGACCTGTTCGGCTGGCGCGGCGCCTACGTGGCGATGGCGGCCTTCGTGCTCGTGCTGGGAGGCATCGCTGCGTGGGCGCTCAGGGAAAAAGCCGCGCCGGGGGCGAAAATCCCGCCGGGCCCCGGCTTGCGCGAAGCGTTGCGCACGAGGCCTTTCTGGCTGCTCTATGCCTCGCTGGTGCTGAGCTGCTTCGGGCTGTTCGTGCCGATGGTGCACCTCGGCGCCTACGCGCAGGATCTGGGCTACAGCGAGGCGCAGGGCATCGCCCTCGTCAGCCTGATTGGCCTCGGCAGCCTGCTCGGCCGCTTCACCGTCGGGCCGTTCGCCGACCGCATCGGGCGCGAGGCCTCGCTCGCCGCGGCGTACGCCGGGCTGGGCGTGATGCTCCTCGTCTGGTGGATGGCGAGCGCGTGGTGGCTGCTCGCCGTCTTCGCCGTGATCTTCGGCGCCTGCTACGGCGGCTACGTGGCGCTGGTGCCGACGATCGTGATGGACCTCTACGGCCCGCGCGCCGTGTCCGGCATCATCGGCTGCCTCTACACCGGCGCGGGCCTCGGCACGCTGGTGGGTCCCTGGTTCGCCGGCCTCGCCTACGACGCGCTAGGCGCCTACGACCTGCCGATCCTCGCGGGTTCGCTGTGCGCCTTTCTCGCCGCGGCGATCGTGGTATTCATGGTGCGCAATGAAAAAGGCAAGCGCGAAGGCGCCGAAGTCTTCCGTCGCGGTTAGCGACCAGCACGGCTACCGCACGCTGCACGTCGGCGGCGAGGCAATCCAGAGCACCATGCGCCTGTCCGATCCGTGGGCGCTCGCCCTCGACTACACGCGCTGCATGATGGCGTTCCTGCTGTTTCACCCTGCGCCGCGCGAGGCGCTGATGATCGGCCTCGGCGGCGGCTCGCTCGCCAAGTTCTTCCATCGCAACTTCCGGAAGACCAACGTGCGCGTAGCGGAGGTCGACGAGGAGGTCGTCGCCGCCGCGCGCCTGCACTTCGCCCTGCCGCCCGACGACGCGAGGCTGCGCGTCGAGATCGGCGACGGCGCCGAGGCGCTCGCGCCCGAGTGCTGCGACGTGCTGGTGGTCGACGCCTACCAGGACGAGGAGCACGTGCCGCAGCTCGCCAGCGCCGAGTTCTACGACGCCGCCTACCTCGCGCTCGCCGAGCGCGGTGTGATGGTGGTGAATTTCATGGACGACGACCGGCTGCTCGACCAATACCTGAAGCGCCTGGAGGCGGCGTTCGGCGGCCGCGTGCTGGCGATGAAGGCGCTGTACGACCCGAACATCCTCGCCTTCGCGCTCAAGGGTCTCGAGACCAGCGTCGCGTGGGAAGTGCTGCGGCAGCGCGCGCAGCAGCTCGAGTCGCGCTACGACCTGCCGTTTCCGCGCTATGTCTCGCGCCTGCGCGGCATGAACCAGGTGACGCCGCAGGCGCTCCTGATCGGGCCATGATCGACCCCGGCGATACGGCGCTGCTCGCCGGCATCGCCTTCGTCGGCGCGCTGATCTTCGGCGTGACCGGCTTCGGCTCCGCGCTCGTCACCATCCCGCTCGCCTCGCATTTCGTGTCGCTGCCATTCGCGCTCGCGCTGTTCGCGGTGTGCGACCTCGCCGCCGCGCTGCGCGTGGGCCTGGAGAATCCGCGCAACGCCGTACGCGTCGAATACTACCGCCTGGTGCCGACGATCGTCGTCGGCACGATCCTCGGCGTCACCGCCCTCGTCAGCCTGCCGCGGCAGGCGCTGATGGCGGCTCTCGGCCTGTTCGTCGTCGCCTTCGGCGTCTATTCGCTCGTGCCGCGTAAGAGCACGAACCTGATTTCAACCGGCTGGGCGTGGCTCGCCGGGTTTGGCGGCGGCATCACCAGCACGGTATTCGGCGCGGGCGGGCCGCCCTACGTCATCTACCTCTCGCACCGTGGCCTGACGAAGGAGCAGTTCCGCGCCACGCTCGGCTTCTGCACCATGACGAGCATCTCGCTGCGCGTGCTCGCTTTCATCGTCACCGGGTTGCTGCTCGATGCGAGGGTCTGGCTGACGGCGGTCTTCGCCGTCCCGGCGATCCTGCTCGGCATCTTCGTGTCGCAGCGCGTCTACTTCTGGATCTCGCGCGAAGCGCTGATGAAGGCCGTGGCAATCATGCTGCTCGCCTCCGGCGGCTCGCTGATCTGGCGCGCCCTGGGCTGACTACTTCGCCGCCGGCAGATTGGCGCAGGCGTAGTACTCGACCCTCGCGTCGGCAAACGCGTTCACGTTGATCGAGCCGATGCCCATCGAAGCGGGCGGCATGACATTCACGTAGTTCGCGCCCTTGGACGGCGCCGTGTCGATTGCGATCTGCGTGACGCGCTCCTGCGCCTGCACGCGATCCATCGTCCCGGTGAGGCCCCAGTCCTGCTTCTCCTGCGAGAGCTTGCGGCAGTTGTACTCGGCCTTCGGCACGGCCTGGCCGGCCATCACGCGCTGGCCCGACTTGGAGGTGTAGTCCCGGACCGTGAGCATCTCGCCCATGGTCTGGCAAGCGGCGAGGGCTGCGGCGACCGCGATGACGGCATAGCGCTTCGGCATGATCCCCTCCTCTTGGAACTCCCGCCAAAAGCTTACGCCATTTTCGCGCGCCGTTCGCTGAGGAGCCGCCGCAGGATGGACCGGTGGCAGCGGTTCTCGTCCTCGCAATAGCAGCCCACCGAGAAATCGGCGCCGTGCGAGAGTGCGGCGAGGACATCGATCGCGCGGCTCGGGTCCGGCTTCGCCATCTCCGCCTGGTACTTCTTCGCGAAGCGCGCGAACTGCTGCGGCGTCTTCGCGGCGAGGCCCGTCTTCATCGTCGGCAGGCTCGGCGCGAGCGTCGGAAACCACACGTCGTAGTAATTCCTCTTCGCGAACTCGCTTTTCCGGACGCCTCGCGGCGGGCGACGGACCGTGCCGAGGCGGACGCCTTCGCCTTTCTCACGCGGAGTTCCAAGGCGGACAATGCGGACGGTCATCTAGTGGTGCGCTTGAATGCTCGCGTGGGGGTGGCCGCCTATCCGACGTCCCGCGTCACCGGCGTCTCGTCCTCCACGCCGGACTCGCTCGCGCGCTTGTCGTGGATGCGCTTGAAGTATTCGACGAGCGGCTTCGGCCGGTAGCTCTCGTCCGCGTCCCAGCGCTCGAGCACCGAAGGATGGAGTGATTGCGTCGGATCGTCGACCTCGGGCGAAGTTTCCGTCTTTCGCGTCTTGCCGATGTCGCGATTGAAGTCGGGGGCGACGTTGTAGAAGCCGGTCTTGGAGTCATGGATCTTGGCGACGGCGCTGGGGCTGATCGGATTGGCCTTTATGGCGTCCTGGTCGAGCGCGAGGCCAGCGGCTTCGGCCTTGCCCATCATCCATTGCAGCGCGATGTCGGAGAGCAGGCCGGGAGTCTCGCCGGGCTTCGGCGGGGCGTAGCCACCGCCAACATCGCTGTGCGCGCCGCAGAACCAGACCTGCTCGACGTGCTGCCAGTCCTTCGGCTTGTAGTCCCAGATGGCGGGGTCGAAGGAGCCGCGGTGCTCGTCGACGGCGAGCGCGTGATAGGCCTCCTTCACGGTGCCGGAAAGCTCGGTGTCGTGAAACTGGTATTCGCGGCGCGTCAGCCAGCGCAGGCCGCGCAGCGGGATGCCGAGCGCGCCGACGGTGTCCCATACGCCCATGAAGCGAACGTCGATGTCCTTGTTGCCGTAGAGGCAGTACTGCTCGCGGAACTTCGCCGGGCCGGGGTCGGCCGGGTGCTCGTCGTTGTGATAGAGCTCGGTCGCTTCCTTGTAGTGCCTGACGTAGGCGCGGCCGAGGATGCCGCACTTGCGCACCATGCCGACGATGCTGCGAGCGGTGAAGGCGCCGCGGCTGAAGCCGAAGAGATAGAGCTCGTCGCCTTCCTCGTAGTTGGCGACGAGGAAGCGGTAGGCGTCGTGGATGTTGTCCTCGAGACCGTCGCCGAAGGCACCGCCGGAGAGGTGGTCGACCGGGTTGCCGGTGCCGACGCCCTGGTCGTAGTACAGGATCTGCGCGACGCCCTTCGCGTCGCGTTTCGCGATGCGGTAGCCGAGCTTCACCACGTTGGTCGGGCATGGCACGCCGTTCGACTCCTGGTCGGCCTTGTTCCAGGTCCCGTCGCAGCACAGCACGATTCTCTTCATCACCCCTCCCCGGAGGCACGATACGCCAGCCGTTCGGCCGATGGTTATCCAGGCGTCCTGATCATGGTGCGGAAGGTGATCGAGTAGCGCAGCGCCTTGGTCGCCGGGATGCTGTGCTGCCACTTCCAGCGGATGTCGCGCTGCATGACGTAGGCCGAGCGCGGCTCGAGCATCAGCGCGAAGGCGCGCGGATCGCGGCCCTTGGCGGGTGGATACGGGCGGAAGCGCATGCGCGTCGGATTCGCCAGCGAGACGCCGACCACGACACCGAACTCCGGCGTGTCGCGGTGCCAGCCGAGCGCGGTGCCCTGGCGGTATTCGGTGACGAGCGCGTGCCGGAACTCTTCCGCGGGCAGGCCGACCCATGCCGCGACCTTCTCGCGCAGAGGAAAGAGCTGCTCGGGAATGGACGGGCCGGGCTGCAGCTTGTTCTTGT
>DASXKY010000030.1:0-2841 GCA_036496555.1 Burkholderiales bacterium
GCGGCAGCACCACCTTCATGAACGTGCTCGCGTCGTAGGGCGACTTCACCACGCGCTCGAGCGTGTGGCAGCCCACGCAGTTGAGCAGCAGGCCCTTCTGCTGGTCGGTCCCCGGCATGCTTGCCATCCACTCGCCGTTGGACAGCTGGTCGGCGAGCTTTTTCGTTTTCACCAAGGACAGATTTGCAGTGGTGTTCTTCGAGACGGTAACGGTTTTCTTCGGCAGGTCGTATCCGGCGGCGCGAACCTTGAGGGAATACTTCCCGGGAGAAAGGCGGGAAGCCGGGAAGCTGTAGCGGCCCTTCTCGTCCGTCACCACGGTGGTGGTGATCGTCGAGCCCTCCTTCTTCACACTGACGAGGACGCCCTCCATGGGGCCCTCGGCCTGAGACGAGACGATGCCGCTCAGCCCATCCGCGCCGAACGCGGGCAGGCAAGCGAGGATGAAAGCCAACAGGAAGGGAATGCGCATGGCTAGCCTCATTTGTCCGGTGATCCTTCTACTTGAGCGTCAGCTTCTGAACCCGCCAGTTGAGGAGCTCGGCGACGTACAGCAACTTTTCAGAAGGACACGCTATTTCGTGGATCCAACCGAACTGCTTGAGCTGCTTGCCGGACTCGCCGAGCCAGCCGAGCACCTTGCCGTCGAGCGACAGCTTGTAGACGCGCCCGGGATAGGCGTCGGAGACGAACAGCACCTGCTTCGCCGCAGGGGTAGAAGCAGGCGTGATGCACACCGCCCACGGCGCGCCCGGTGCCATGGTGAGCGGCAGGCCGGCGGCCTGGAGCTTGTCGACGTTCGGCGTTGCGCCGAGCGCCGGCTTCGCATCCGCCGGGAACGGCACGTCGATGCGGATCTCGCGCAGCACGTTGCCCTCGCCGTCGAACACCTGGATGCGGCGGTTGCCGCGGTCGGCGACGTAGAGGTTGCCCTTCGCGTCGGCGGCGATGCTGTGCGGCGTGTTGAGCTGGCCGGGACCGGAGCCCGGCTCGCCGAAGGACTTCAGCCAGTTGCCGAGCTTGTCGACTTTCGCGACGCGCGAGTTGATGTAGCCGTCGCTGATGAACGTGTTGCCCTGCGGGTCCCACGCCACGTCGGTTACCTGGCGGAAGCGGCCGACCTCGGGCGGCAAGGGCGGCTTGTGGCGCTCGAGCGGTCCGGTTTCCTTGTCGGAGGCTTCCTGCTTGCGGCCGAACACCATCAGCACGCGGCCCTGCGGATTGAACTTCACCACCATATCCGAGCCCTTGTCGGTCACCCAGATGTTGTCCTGGGGATCGACGCGCACGGTGTGGCCGTAGGACCAGGCATACAGGTTCCTGCCGATTTCGCGGATCAGCTTGCCCTGCGGGTCGAACTCGAGGAGCTGCGTCGCCGCCGCGGCGTACGCCGGCCCACTCGTGTTGCCACGCGACAGCGCGAACACGTGGCCTTTCGAGTTGACCGCGACGCCGGTCAGCTCGCCGAAGTACATGTTTTCGGGCAGCTTGAGCGGCTCGGGCGCGGAGTCGAACTGGATTTCGGGGACCTGGGCGAGCGCGAGAGGCGCGACAGCGAACAGGCCAAGAACGGCTTTTTTCATCCGAAAACCTCCTCTTCCTCCATCCTACGCCTCACGGCGAGAACGAAAGGCTTAGAGCGAGGCTACGTATTCCGCCATGCGCTTGCGCTGGGCGGCGTCGGGCACCGGGCCGCGGCCGGCGGCGAGGTTGTCCTGCATGTGCTCGGGGCGCCCGGTGCCCGGGATGGCGCAGGTCACCGCCGGGTGCGAGACGATCCACTTGAGGAAGTACTGCGCCCAGCTCGCGATGCCGAGCTCGGCGGCCCAGGGCGGCAGCGGCTTGCCCTTGGTCTGGCGGAATAGCGCGCCTTCGGCGAAGGGCCGGTTGGCGATCACCGCCACGCCCTTGTCCTTCGCCAGCCCGAGCAGGCGGGTCTCCGCCTCGCGCTCGGCGAGCGAGTAGTTGATCTGCAGGAAGTCGTACGGCCCGGTCGACAGCCAGCGCTCGACGTCGAGATAGGCCGAGGCGGTGTAGTGCGTGATGCCGATGTGGCGCACGCGCTTCTGATTCTTCAGGTCGATCAGCGTGCGCGTGTGCGTCGCGACATCGACCAGGTTGTGGATCTGCAGCAGGTCCATCACCTGCACGCGCAGGCGTTCGAATGAGGTCTCGATCTGCCGCTGCCCCTCGGCGCGGCCGGTCGTCCACACCTTGGTGGCGACGAAGAGCTTGTCGCGCACGCCGAGCTCGGCGATCAGGTCGCCCGCCACCGCTTCGGAGCTGCCGTACATCGGCGAGGAGTCGACGACGTTGCCGTCGAGGAGCTTGAGTACCTCGCGCAGCTTCGCGCGCTCCGCCGCGCCGCCGCCGACGTCGAAGGTCTGCCAGGTGCCCAGGCCGATGACGGGAAGCGTTTTGCCCGACGCAGGAATGGTTTTCATGCGGAGGTGTTTGTTGTCCTGGGCACGCAAGGTAGGAGCAAGAATGCCGCCCAGCGCGCCGAGCATAGTCCGTCTGCGCCAGTCCATGAAATCGATTCTAGCTGTGCTAGCTTAGGAAAAAGGAGATCTCGAAATGAAACGACGCGCTTTCCTCCGCATGTTCCTCATGGCGCTCGCCGCGGCGGCGGTATTCCCCCCGGCGCTCGCCCAGCAGCCGATGAAGATCGGGGTCATCGGCTCGGGCCGCATCGGCTCGACGCTCGGCGGCCTGTGGGTGAAGGCCGGCCACGAAGTGATGTTCTCCGACCGCGACCCGGAGGCGGTGAAGCGCGCCATCGACAGCGTCGGCGGGCGAGCGAAGTCGGGCACCCTGCAGGAGGCGGTCGCCTTCGGCGAC
>DASXKY010000031.1:0-35410 GCA_036496555.1 Burkholderiales bacterium
GAACTCGACCGAACGGATCTGCAGCACCTTGGAACCCGCGCCCGCCATCTCGAGCATTTCCTCGAAGGTGACGCTGTGCAGCCTGCGCGCCTCGGGCACCAGGCGCGGATCCGTGGTGTAGACGCCGTCGACGTCGGTATAGATGTGGCACTCGTCGGCCTTCAGCGCAGCAGCGAGCGCGACGGCCGAGGTGTCGGAGCCGCCGCGGCCGAGCGTGGTGACGTTTCCCTGCGCGTCGACGCCCTGGAAGCCCGCGACGACCGGGACGATTCCCTCCTTCAGCGCCTGCCGGATGTTCTTTTCCTGGATTTCAATGATCCTCGACTTGGTAAAGGCCGAATCGGTCAGCACTTTCACCTGCCAGCCGGTGTAGCTCTTCGCCTTTACCCCGAGCTCGAGCAGCGCCATCGTCAGCAGGCCGATCGTCACCTGCTCGCCGGTGGAGGCGATGACGTCGAGCTCGCGCGCGTCGGGGTGCGCCTGCAGCTCCTTCGCGAGCGCGATCAGCCGGTTGGTCTCGCCCGACATCGCCGAGGGCACCACCACCACGTCGTGCCCGGCCTTCCGCCACTTCGCCACGCGACGCGCGACGTTGCGGATCCGCTCCGGGGAGCCGACCGAAGTGCCGCCGAATTTCTGCACGATCAGGGCCATCTGTTTCTTCTGCCGTCTGCAAAAAGGCGTTGATTCTAATACATAATGTTGCAATGAAGTTTCCCCTCTTCCTGCTGGTCGCATTGGTCATCGCCGGCCGCGCGCAAGCGCAGGCGATGTACAAGTGCACCACCGCCGAGGGCAAGATGGCTTTCTCCGACGTGCCGTGTCCCGGCCAAAGGAGCGGTAGCGTCGCGAACGAGAAAAAGCCGGCGACGCTCACGGCGGCTGAACGCCGCGTGGTCGCCGCCAATCTCGGAATGCGGGCGAGCGACATCATGACGCTGGAAGCAACCTGCGCCAAAGGCCTGCCGGGCATCTGCGCCGTTCTGCAGGAATACCGGACGAAGAGCGCTACGCAGATGACCGATGAGGCGGTCATGCATGCGCGGCTCGCTTGCAGCCAGGGCGACAGCGCTTCGTGCAGCGCCCTGGCGCTCGACGCCCGCTCGCAGCGCGATGCCCATGGCGAGGAGCGCAACGCCCTGATCGTGCGCTATGCGGGCGAATGCGCCGCCGCCGATCCCCGCGCCTGCCGGAAGCTGTCGGACCTGTCACCCCGCTGAAGCCACGCTGGAGACGCCATGGCCAAGCTGCGCCACATCGCGATTACCGTACCCGATCCCTGGAAGGCAGCCGAGTTCTACATGAAGGCCTTCGGCCTGAAGAAGGTCGGCGAGACCGACTGGGCGAACGCGCGCGGCGTTTATCTAAGCGACGGCACGATCAATATCGCGCTACTCCACTATAAGACCGAGGCGGCGGCGGGCTGGCGCGGCCGCGAGTTCGTCGGCGTACACCACATCGGCTTCCTGGTGGATGACGTGGATGTTTCGCGACGCGCAATCGAGGCCGCCGGCGGCAAGCACTGGTCCGGTGAGGCGATAGACGGCGGTGCCTTTTATGAAGTGAAATTCCACGATCCCAATGGCCTGGTCTTCGATATCACTGAGAACGGCTGGGCAGGCGCTTCTGGCAGCGTGCCTGGCGATCATCGCAAGCCCGGCGACGGCGCAGAGTGAGCTGCGCTACGAAGTTTTCCCGATCGGCGGCGGCTTCCGCTCTCCGGTCGCTGATCCCGCCGCGCCGCGCGTCTATCTCAGCCGGATCAACGTCACGCGCGACGCCGGCAAGTTCCAGGCGGCTGGCGCGGGCATCGGCTACGACCTCGGCCTGATCCGCCTGAGCGGCGATCGCCCCGACGACGGCTGGCAGCTCGGCGTCTTCGGCTCGATCGATTCGATCTTCGACCTCGACCTGACCAGCGATGCGCTGGTCAACACCGACTATCGCATCGGCTTGCCCCTCGCCTGGCGCCACGGCGCTTTCTCCGCGCGGGGCCGGGTCTACCACCAGAGCTCGCACCTCGGCGACGAGCTGATCCTCGGCGGCAATGCGCCGCCGCGCATCAACCTCAGCTTCCAGGCCGCCGACCTGCTTCTCGCCTGGGAATACGGCGGCTTGCGGCTCTACGGTGGCGGCAGCCACGTGATCGCGTCGAGCACCGACCTCTACAAGGGAAATGGCGCGCAGGCGGGTTTCGACTACGTAGCCTCGAGCTCGATCCTGCCCTACACGCGGCTGACCGGCGGCGTGGACGTGAAATGGCTAGAGGCCACCGACTGGCGCAAGGGCACCAGCGTGAAGGCCGGCGTGATGCTCGGGCGCTTCACGCCCGACCGCCGCGGCTTCACCATCTTCGCCGAGTATTACGACGGCTTCGCGCCGTTCGGCCAGTTCTTCATGGAAGACCTGCGCTACTACGGTGTCACTGCGCAGTTCGACTTCTAGGCGGCTACATCTCCGAAAGCGGCAGCGCGCGCGCCGCCGCGACGCGCTTGCCCTTCATCGCCGCGATGACCCGGCCAAGCGACAGGTGCAGATCGGCGAGCACCGGCGCCGGCAGGTCGGTCAGCGCCTGCTGCAGCACGCCGATCAGCGGCTGCGGCGCGCGCCGCAGCAGCCGCAGGCCCTTCGCGCTGGCATAGAGCTGGACGTTGCGCTGGTCGGCGCCGCGCCGTTCGCGCGCCACCAGGCGCCGGCGCTCGAGGCTCTTCAGCAGGTTGCTGGCGGTCGACTGGTGGATGGCGAGCGCGCGGGCCATCTCGCCGACATGGCTGCCCGGGCGGGCGGCGACCCGCGCCAGCACCCATAGCTGCGCCCCGCTGATGCCGGTGCGTTTCTGCACCTCGCGATAGTGGCTGCGCAGCGACTTGAAGATAACGCGGAACTGCTCGAGCACCTCGAGCATTCTGCCCTGCTTCGCCTGGGGGTTCCTGCGCATTCCGTCACGCTATTACGATGGTTATATTTGTACAAATATAATTTGTGGCATAGTGTGGCACGGCTCCGCCCCCGGCGCGGGCCCTCACTAAAACGGGAGACCAACATGAATTTCTTCGTGCGATACGGCCTCGCGCTCGCCGCCGCCGCGAGCCTGGGCGCCTGCGCAACCGGCGGCTCGCAGGACGCCGCCTCGGGCGGCGCCCAATCCGGCACCGCGGCTGCGACCTCCGGCTCGGCGGCAAGCCGGCAACCCTCGGGCGACGCCGTCGCCGCGGCGCGCAAGACCGTTCCTGTCGACCGCAGCGTGTACTACGAGTTCGACCGCGCCGAGCTGAAGCCCGAATCGCGCGCGCTCATCGAGGCGCATGCGAGCTATCTGCGCGACAACCCGGCGGTGAAGGTCAAGATCGAAGGCAACGCCGACGAGCGCGGCAGCTCCGAGTACAACCTCGCGCTCGGCCAGCGCCGGGCCGAAACGGTCGCCGGCACGCTCAAGCTGCTCGGCATACCCGAATCGCGCATGGAAGCGGTGAGCTTCGGCAAGGAGAAGCCGCGCAAGACCGGTCACGACGAGACATCCTGGGCAGAGAACCGCCGCAGCGATCTCGTCTATTGATGCGCGTGTACTGAACTACAGGATGCGGTTGAACCAGAGCATCGAGAGGAGCCCGGAGACCAGGGCGAGCAGCGCCGCGGCGGCCGAGAACAGCGCCGTGACCTCGGTCTTCCGGGTTTCCATCACCAGCTTGGTGCGCAGCGTCTCGTAGACTTTCTTCAAGTCGACCGCGTTGCCGGCATAGAAGTACTCGCCACGCGTGACGTCGGCGATGGTCTTCAGCGTCTCTTCGTCGAGACGCACGTGCATCGACCAGCCCTCGAAGCCGACGATCTTGCCGTCGGGGGTACCGACGCCGACGGTGTAGATGCGCACGCCGCGGTCGGCGGCGAGCCGCGCCGCCGCCACCGAGTCGGGGCCGGTGGTGCGCTGGCCGTCGGTGAGCAGGATGATCACCGCGTTGTTGTACGAGCCGGGCGGGACGATCTTGCGCCCCGGCGGCGGCGGGCCCTTCCTCTGCTCGTTCTCCGCGCCGTACATGAAGGAAGCGACGTCGTAGCCGTCGTTCGGGAAGATGGTGGCGAGCGAGACGATGATCGCGCTGCCGATGGCGGTGGCGCGCTGCAGCTGGAAGCGGTCGATCGCGGCGACGACGTCGTCGCGGTTGCGCGTCGGCGCTTGCGCCACGGTCGCCGTACCGGCGAAGGCGACCACGCCGATCATCACGTTCTCCGGCGTCTCGGCGATGAAGGCTTTGGCCGCGTTTTGCGCCGCCACCAGGCGGTTCGGCTCGACGTCGGTCGCGCGCATGCTGCCGGAGACGTCCATCGCCAGGATGATCATCTCGTGCTGCGAGGGCAGCGTGACCACGGCCTGCGGCCGCGCGATGGCGGCAACCATCACCGCGAGCGCGAGCAGGAACAGCAGCGGCGGGACGTGCCGCCGCCACGCCTGGCCTTTGCCCATCGCTTCCTTCACCAGCGTGAGGCTCGCATAGCGCACGGCGAGCTTCTTCTTGCGGCTCAGCGCGTAGAAGTACATCGCCACCAGCAGCGGTACCGCAGCATACAGCCACAGCATCTCGGGCCAGAGGAAGCTCATGCCGCCGCCCTCCCTGCCCGCTTCGTGTGCCGGCCGCGGCGCTTCATGTCGGCGAAGCGCATCACGGTCTCCACCAGATCGTCGCCGGTGGAAAGCTCGATGGCGTCGACGGCGGCGTTGCGAAAGGCGGCGCGCAGCTCGGCCTCGCGGCGCGCGGCGGCGGCGGCGAAACGCTTGCGAAAGCCGCGGTCGTGCGTGTCGACGAAGAGCTGCTCGCCGGTCTCGGCATCCTGCACCACCAGCAGGCCGAGGTCGGGCAGCTCGGCCTCCAGCGGGTCGTGCAGCCGCACGGCGATGATCTCGTGCCGCTGCGCGAGGCGGCCGAGCGCCTCGGGCCAGCCGGGCGCGCTGATGAAGTCGGAGACGACGAAGACCAGCGAGCGCCGTTTGCAGACCTGCTCCGCGGCACGCAGCAGCTCGCCCAGGTTGGTGCCCGAGGAGGCCGGCGTCTCGTCCTCGGCCTGCATGGCGTGCAGGATGTTGAGCACCTGCCGACGGCCGCCGCGCGGCGGGACCATGCCGTCGACGCGCTCGCCGTAGTACAGCGCGCCGACGCGGTTGCCGCGCCGTGTGAGCAGCCGCGCCAGCATCGCGACAAAATCGGTCGAGATGTTGCGCTTGCGCACCGCGGTCGAGCCGAAGTTCACCGACTGCGAGAGGTCGAGCAGGAACCACGCCGTGATCTCGCGGTCCTCGTGGAACTCGCGCACGTGCGGCACCTGCAGCCGGGCAGTGACGTTCCAGTCGATATGGCGCACGTCGTCGCCGTACTGGTACTCGCGCAGGTCGGCGATATCCATGCCGTAGCCGCGGAACAGCGTCTGGTAGTCGCCGTGCAGCAGGCCGTCGAGCCGCCGCAGCACCGTCCACTCGACGCGCTGCAGAAGCGCCTCGGGGCCGGTCTTAAGCGCCAGCGGCCTTGGCATGGGCCTGCAGCGGCTTCTCGGGCGCGCGCACCTGCCTGACGATGCGCCGCAGCAGGTCGTCCGAGGTGAGGCCTTCGGCGAGCGCCTCGTAGGAAAGCACCAGCCGGTGGCGGAAGACGTCCAGCACCAGGTCGCCCACGTCCTCGGGCAGCGCGTAGTCGCGGCCGCGCAGGAACGCGAGCGCACGTGCCGCTTCGATCAGATGGATGGAGGCGCGCGGGCTGGCGCCGTACGTTACATATTTGTCGAGGTCGGCGATGCCGAACTTCTTCGGCTCGCGCGTCGCCGCGGCGAGGCGCACGGCGTACTGGATAAGCGAGGGCTCGACATAGCCCTTGCGGCACTCGCGCTGCAGCTCGCGCAGCTGCTCGGTGCTCGCGACCGCAGCGGTCTCGTGCGCCGGCCCGGTGACGCGCTCGACGATGACGAACTCCTCCTCCTCGCTCGGGTAGCCGACCAGCACCTTCATCATGAAGCGATCGACCTGCGCTTCGGGCAGCGGATAAGTGCCTTCGGTCTCGATCGGGTTCTGCGTCGCCATGACGACGAACGGGTCGGGCACCTTATGGGTCTCTCCGGCGATGGTCACCTGGTGCTCCTGCATGACCTCCAGCAGCGCGCTCTGCACCTTGGCGGGCGCGCGGTTGATCTCGTCGGCGAGCAGCAAGTTGCAGAACACGGGGCCGAGCGATGTGGCGAAGTCGCCGCTCTTCTGGTTGTAGATGCGCGTGCCGACGAGGTCGGCCGGCACCAGGTCGGGCGTGAACTGGATGCGGCGGAAGCTGCCGCGCACCGTCGCCGCGAGCGTCTTCACCGTCAGCGTCTTCGCCAGGCCCGGCACACCCTCGACCAGGAGGTGCCCCTGCGCCAGCGTCGCCACCAGCACGCGCTCGAGGAAATGGTCCTGGCCGACCACCGTCTTCTTCACTTCGTACAGGATGCGCTCCATCAGCGGAGCGACATCGATCGCATCGCGCGGCTCCATAGGCTCCCTAAAAAGGATTCAAGCCTACCGCGCCTGCGGCGTTCTCGATCGGCACCGCAAAGGCGATACCGATGAATACGCGCTGCTCGGTCGGATTGAGCAGGCCGGTCACGATGCCGACGACCTCGCCGTCGGCGGTGACGAGCGGCCCGCCCGAGTTGCCGGGATTCGCCGCGGCGTCGAACTGGATCAGGTTGGTGAGGATGCGCTTGCCCGAAGCCGAGCGGTATTCGCGCTTCAGGCCCGAGATCACGCCGTAGGAGGCCGACGGGCCGATGCCGAATGGAAAGCCGACGGCGAGCACCGGATCGCCCGGGCGCAGGCCGTTGGTGGAGCGCAGAGTCGCGGGCACCAGGTCGTCGGGCAGCTCCTTCGCCTGCAGCACCGCGAGGTCGGTCTCGGGCCGCTCGCCGATCACCTCGGCTTCGCTTTCCGTTCCATCGGCGAAAGTCACTTTTACAGTCTTCGCGCCGTAAACCACGTGCAGGTTGGTAAGAATGACACCGGTCTCGACGATGACCACGCCGGTGCCGACGCTGCCGTCGGGCTTGGTGTCGTTCTCGGGATCGTCCACCTCCGGAATCCCCCGCACGTGTACCACCGATGGGCGGATCTTCTCGAACGCTTCGGCCGCCGAGAGCTGCACCGGCGCCGCTTCGGGCAACGCGACCAGCGGCGGGACCGAGCGCCACGACGAGCCGAGGAAGAAAGCGCCCACTAGCAGGAGAACGCCGAGCGCAGCGGCGGCGGGCTTGCGCAATTTTTTCAAGGCAATGGGCAGCCGCGGCTTCGGCGCCTCGACCGGTGCCGCCGGCGCGGGAGGCAGGCGGCGGGAGCTGCTGTAAACGGCGACCCGTCTTTTCACGGCAAACCTTGAAAACATACTACCAGCCACGCGCAGCGCGCGGCCACCTGGTTTAGTCCCGGGGATCGCCGACAAATTCCGCGGGCGTTTTATTCCCGCCTTCGCCGCTCGGCGCATCGCCGCAAAAACGTGAACCCTTTCACGGGCTTGTGGTACGCGCCTTGCTCCCTCTTTCAGGCGCGGGGATAGCTCAAAGGTAGAGCGCGGTCCTCCAAGATTGAGATATGAGTTCGATCCTCATTCCCCGCTCCACCTCCCCGCTATGTACGCCTGCCTTCAGCGCTCGCGGGCGGCTTCGTGGGTGGCCTTCTGCACCGGCGAGAGCAGGTACTCGAGCACGGTGCGGTCGCCGAGCTTGATCTCCGAGACCACCTGCATCCCCGGCGCGAGCGAGTAGCGCTCGCCGTCGACCATCACGTGCTGCTGCTTGAGCTCGACCAGCGCGCGGAAGGCGAGCGGGCCGGTCGGGCGATCGCGGCCGGTGAGCGCGTCGGAGCGCGTATTCGGGCTGGGCGACTCCGTGGCGTCCGCGCTGACCTGCACCACCTTGCCGTCGATCATGCCGTATTTCTGGAACTGGAATGCGGCGAGCTTGATCTTCACCTCCTGCTTCGGGCGCACGAAGCCCACGTCGTCGTTCGAGATCCACACCTCGGCGCGCAGAATCTCGTCCTTCGGCACGAGCGTCATCAATATGGTGCCCGGCGCCGCAACCGTCCCCGAGGTGTGCGTGGCGAGATCTTTGACCACGCCGGCCTGCGGCGCGCGTAGCTCGAGCAGGTCGGCCCGGTGCTGCTGTTTCGCGATCTCCTGGCGCAGCCGCTCGGCCTGTGGCGCGACATCCAGCCGCTCCGCCTGCAGCTGGCGCCGGTAGTCGGCACTGATCTGCGCGATGCGCTTTTCCGACTGCGCGATCGTCGCCTGCGCGCCGCGGATGATGAACTCCTGGCTCTTCAGGTCCTGCTCCTTCTCGATGCGCTCGCGCTGCTTGTCGGTGTACATGAGGCGCCCGGCAAAGCCGTCGGCGGTGAGCTTCTCGTACGCTTTCTCCTGCTCGCGGTAGTGCGGCAGCGTGCGCTCGAGCTTGGTCTTCACCTCGGCCGCCGAGGCGAGATCGTTGCGCGCCTTGTCGAGGACCGCGCGCTCCTGTGACAGTGCGTTCTCGTAGGCCTGCACGTTGGCTTTGTGCTGCGCCTGGGCCTGGGCGAAGATCTCCGCCGGATCTTCGCCCGTCCGAGCGAGCGGCTTGCCGCCAAGCTGGGCGTCGATGCGGCGCAGCGTCAGGCGCTTGGTGTGGTATTCGGAGGCCAGCGCCCTGCCGTCGGCGTCGGAAAGCGCGGCGTCCATGCGGATCAGTAGCTGGCCTTCGCGCACCTCCTGGCCCTCCTGCACGAGGATCTCTTTCACCACGCCCTGCTCGGCCGGCTGCACGATCTTGAGGTAGGTGGCCGGCACCAGCTTGCCTTCGGCAACGGCGACGATGTCGAGCCTGCCGACGGTCGCCCAGATGAGCGTGCCGCCGATGAGCGCGAGCACCGCCCACAGCACCTTGCGGCCCAGGGGCGACGGCGGCCTCTCCTGCACGCGCTGCAATGCTGGCAGGAAGTCGGCAGGGTCGGCGTCGGGGAGCGAGAAGCGCATGGTTAGGCCGCGGACTGGCTTTCCGGCGACGGCTGCACCGGCCGCGGCCCGAACCGCAGCGCCTCGTCGACTTGCAGTCCCTTGGGCACGGCGTGCGCGATGAAGAGGATCGTCGCGGCGCCTTTCAGCTTGTTGATGGTCTGCGCGAGCTGCTCGGCGGTGGGGTTGTCGAGGTTGCTGGTCGCCTCGTCGAAGATGAGGAGCTTGGGCCGCTTGAGCAGCGCGCGCGCGATGGCGATGCGCTGCTTCTGGCCGCCCGAGAGGCCCACGCCGTGCTCGCCGAGCTTGGTCTGGTAGCCCTCAGGCAGCTTCTCGATGGTGTCGTGGATCTCGGCGGCCTTGCACGCCATGACGATGTCGTCGAAGCTCGCGTGCGGGTTGGCCATGGTGAGGTTGTCGTGGATAGTGCCGGAGAAGAGCACCGTCTCCTGCGGCACGACGCCGAAGGCTTGGCGCAGCTCGTTGGCCGAGAGATGGGCGAGGTCGCGCCCGTCGAGCTGGATGCGGCCGTCCGAGGGCTGGTAGAAACCGAGGAGCAGCTTGGCCAGGGTGCTCTTGCCGCAGCCGGAAGGTCCGGCCACCACGACCAGGCTGCCGGGCCGGACCGTGTAGTTGAGGTTCCTATAGAGATAGGGATGATGCTCGCTGTAGCGGAAGGCGAGGCTCTGGATATCAATCTGGCCGGCCCCTTCAACGCGGGTAGGCGCGAGCGTATAGGGCTCGGCGGGCGCATCCATGATGTCCCCCAGGCGGCGCACGGCGATGTTGGCCTGCTGGAATTCCTGCCAGAGGCCGGAGATGCGCAGCATCGGCTGCGCCATGCGCGCGGCGAACATCTGGAAGGCAACCAGCATGCCGATGGTGAAGCCGTCGTTGCTCATCACGAGCAGCGCGCCGACCAGAAGGATAGCGATCGTCATGAGCTGCTCGAGCGCGTTCGCCAAGACGTTGTAGCTGTTGGCGAGCTGGCGAGTGGTGAAGCCCGCCGCGAGATAGCTCGCCAGGTAGTCGCCAAAGCGCCGCTCTAGCACCGGCTCGAACTGCAGCGTCTTCACCGTTTCGGCGCCCGAGATGTACTCCGTCATGAACGCCTGGTTGCGGGCGCCGAGCATGAACTGGCGGTTGAGCTTTTCGCGCCAGACCGGCGTCACGATGACGCTGATCGCGGCGAGCAGCAGCATCACGCCGAGCGCGATTAGGGAAAGCTGCCAGCTGTACCAGAACATCACTGCGAGGATGATCACGAGGAACGGCAGGTCGAGGACGAATGAAATCGCCGCCCCCGTGATGAACTCGCGGATCGTCTCGACGCCATGCATCCGGGCCACCGTAACGCCCGTCGGGCGGCGCTCGAAGTAAGGCAGCGGCAGGCGGAAGAGGTGGCGGAACACCGCCGTGGCGAGTACCGCGTCGACGCGGTTGCCGGTGTGGAGAATGAGGTACTGCCGCATGCCGGTCATCACGGCGTTGAACACCAGGAACATCGCCAGCGCGACGGCGACGGCGATCAGCGTGCTTTGCGTGTGATGCACCACGACTTTGTCGATGATCACCTGGGTGAAGAGCGGCGTAGCGAGGCCGATCAGCTGGATCGCCAGCGAGGCGAGCAGCACGTCGCGCCAGATCGACCGGTGCTTGGCGAGCTCGGGGACGAACCAGCGGAAGCCGAACTTGCGCGGCTCGTCCTCGAAGCCCTGGATGGGCTCGTCCGCGGCGGCCTCGTGCGTAACCAGCATGGCCGTGCCGTCGAAGAGCTCGGCGAAGTCTGCGGCGCGGCGCGCGTTGGGCACCTCGCTGCCAGCCACCACATAGAGGAATCGCTCGCCGTCGTGCTTCAGGATCAGCGCCGGGGTCTGCGAGTCCTTGAGGAACGCGACGAGCGGCAGCGGCAGCTCGCGCCCCCTCTCGACCGATAGCGTAAATTCCGCCGCCTTGAAGCCGAGGGAGCGGGCGCCCTCGATCAGGCTGGCGCGGGAGTACGGCGGCGGCAGCTGCTGCAGCGTGAGCGCCGCGTCGAACGGCCGGCGATGAAGCCGGCACAGCGCGCCGAGCACCCAGACGAAATGCTCGGCGGCGATCTCCCCCGTACCGGCCGATTCGTTTCCGGCGTGAATCGGCTGTGGCGCTCCGCTTGCCATGCTCCTCCCGAGAGCAGTTAGGCGCTCGAGCCAGTATCGCTTGCGGGGTATTCGAGGAACAAGCCCAAAGGTACTGAATTGTTTATCTTAAATTCCGAACTTTTCGGTCCACGAGCGCGCGCGACCGCTCGGCGCCGGTAATCGCGCAGCGCGAGCGCATAGCCCTATTGAAGATGCGGTGGCGGAGAGTGAGGGATTCGAACCCCCGAGCCCTTGCGGGCTAACGGTTTTCAAGACCGCCGCATTCAACCGCTCTGCCAACTCTCCGGCTTGAAAAATCCCTGCAACGACGCCATTTTAGCCTTGGCCCTGCGGTATTGCGTCCGGCAATCCTTGCAACCCCGGCCGCCTTTGGTAGTCTTATCGTCAGGAGGATCACTAGACATATATGGAACCCCAACTGAAACCGGTCCGCACCAACGATCAGGGCTTCGGCCGCGCGCCTTACGAAGCGCCGCCGGAAGTCGCGTATTCGACGGCCCAAGGCCAGAAGGTCCTGCGCAACACGTATCTGCTGCTCGCGCTGACGATGGTGCCGACCATCATCGGCGCCTTCATCGGTATCCAGACCGCGTCGGTCATCATGGCGGCGCCGATGGTGAGCTCGCTGGTGATGCTGGCCGCGGTCATCGGGTTGCAATACGCGATAGCGGCAAAGCGCAACAGCCCCGTCGGCATCGCCCTGCTCCTGCTGATGACGGGCATCCTCGGCTGGTGGCTCGGGCCGATCCTCAACTTCGCGCTGGCAACGAAGAACGGCATGCAGATGGTGGGCTACGCCGCCGCCGGCACCGGCGTGATCTTCTTCGGCATGGGCGCGCTGTCGCAGGTCATCAAGCGCGACCTGAGCGCGATGGGCAAGTTCCTGTACGTCGGCATGATCGCGCTGCTGATCGCGATGCTCGCCAACATGTTCCTGCAGATCCCCGCGCTCGCCCTGACCATCTCGACGCTGGTGATCGTGGTGTTCTCGCTATTCCTGCTCTACGACCTGCAGCGCATCGTGCGCGGCGGCGAGACCAACTACATCATGGCCACCACCGGCGTGTACATGAGCCTGTGGAACATCTTCGCCAACTTGCTCAGCATCCTGCTCGCCAGCCGCGACTAGGTCTCCCGAGCGTAAGGAGAGGCGCCGCGAGGCGCCTTTTCTTTTTCTAGCGCTCGAAAACCGCGACGCTCTCGACGTGCGCCGTGTGCGGGAACATGTTCACCACCCCCGCCGCCGCGAGGCTGAAATGCTTGGTGTGGACCAGGATGCCGGCATCGCGCGACAAGGTCGCCGTGTCGCAGGAGACGTAGACGATGCGCCGCGGCCACGCGTCGCCGAGCGACTTGACGAGATCGACGGCGCCTTCGCGCGGCGGGTCGATGAGCAGTTTGTCGAATGGGCCGAAGGGGGCGATGTCCTGCTTGAACAGATCGCGCAGCTCGAACTGCGCGACCAGGCCGTTCGCGGCGGCGTTGCGCCGAGCACGCTCGATCAGGTCCTTGCTGCCCTCGAAGCCGATCACCTGCGCGCCGCTCCTGGCGAGCGGCAGCGAGAAATTGCCGAGGCCGCAGAACAGGTCGGCGACGCGCTCGCCCGGCCGCGGGTCGAGCAGGCGCACCGCACGCGAGACCAGGATACGGTTGACGCCCTGGTTGACCTGCGTGAAGTCGGTCGGCGCAAAGGCGATGCGCACGCCGAATTCCGGCAGGTCGTAGTAAAGCTCGCTCCTCGCCGGATGGAACGGCTTCGCGCTGTCAGGACCGCCCGGCTGCAACCAGACATCAATCCGATGGTGTTCTGCAAAACTTTTCAACAAGGAAAAGTCCGGATCGGAAAGCGGCAGGAGATGCCGGAAGATGAGAACTGAAGCGTCGTCGCCGACCGCGACTTCGATCTGAGGAATCCGGTCCGGAGTCGACAGTTTTCCGATCAACTCTCGCAGCGGAAGGATCAGCGCCGCGATGTGCGGCGGCAGGACGGGACATTCGCGCGTGTCGGCGACGTAGGTCGAGCGCCGTTCGCGGAAGCCGACCAGCGCGCCGCCCCTGCTCTGCACGTAGCGCACCGACCAGCGCGCGCGGCGGCGGTAGCCCCATTCCTCACCGTACACGATCGGCAGTATCGTTTCGGGCTGCACCTTGCCGATGCGCGCGAGGTTCTCCTCGAGCGCGCGCTGCTTGGCGGCCATCTGGGTGCGCGCATCCGCGTGCTGCGTGGCGCAGCCCCCGCAGCGTCCGAAGTGCGGGCAGCGCGGCACGCGTCTGCCGGAGGACTCCTTGAAGAGACTCTTGACCCGCGAGAACTCGTACTTCGACTTCTTCTGCAGGGTTTCGACGGAAACCTGCTCGAACGGCAGCGCACCCTCGACGAACAGCACCTTGCCTTCAGGATTGTGCGCGACGCCGCGTCCCTCGGGGTCGAGGGACTCGATCTCGACGATCAGGTCTTCCAGAGCGACAGGAACTCCCGCCAGAAGGGCTCCGGCCGCTTCTCGAGCGTGCCGCGCACCAGGCTGCATTCGCGCTCGTACTGCTCGACACTGAACACGCCGCGCAGGCGCTGGAAGCGCAGGAACAGCAGGTAGGTGTTGACCGTGTCCGCCTCGCAATAGTTGCGGATCTCGCCGATCTTGCCGGCCTGGAACGCGCTCCACACCTGCGCGCCGCCGACGCCGAGCTTGCCGGGAAAGCCGGCGAGCTGCGCCACCTCGTCGAGCGGCGCGTTGGAGCGCGGCTGGTACATCGCCAGCACGTCCATCAGGTCGAGGTGGCGCTGGTGGTAGCGGCCAAGGTAGCTGTTGAAGCGGAAGTCCTTGTCGTCCTCGCCCTGGTCCCAGAACTTCGGCGCCGCCACGCCGTTGATGAGCGCGCGGTAGTTGAGCACCGGCAGGTCGAAGCCGCCGCCGTTCCAGGAGACGAGCTGCGGCACCAGGCGCTCGACGCCGTCGTAGAAGCGCTGGATCAGCTCCTTCTCGGTCTGGTCGCCGAGCGAGAAAACCTTGATCGTGTCGGCCTCGCGCAGCACGCAGGAGATGATCAGCACGCGGTGCAGGTGCGGCGCGAGGAAGTCGCCGCCGGTCTGCGTGCGGCGCTTCTGGAAGGCGATCTCGGCGACCTCGGCGTCGGCGAGGTCCTCCGGCAGCTTGTGCACGCGGCGAATACCCGCGACATCGGGAACGGTCTCGATGTCGAACGCCAGGATCGGAGTCATCAATCGGGGAACACGCCCGTGCTCAGGTAGCGATCCCCTCGGTCGCAGGCGATGGTCACTATCACGGCGTTCTTCACTTCCTTCGAAATGCGCAGCGCGACGCACATCGCGCCGCCGGAGGAGATGCCGGCGAAGATGCCCTCCTCGCGCGCCATGCGGCGGGTCATGTCCTCAGCATCGCCCTGGCCGACCGACTCGATCCGGTCGACGCGCTTCCGGTCGTAGATCTTCGGCATATACGCTTCCGGCCACTTGCGGATGCCGGGGATCTGCGAACCCTCCTCGGGCTGGCAGCCGATGATCTGGACCTTCGGATTCTTGCCTTTCAGGTAGCGCGAGCAGCCCATGATGGTGCCGGTGGTGCCCATGCTGGAGACGAAGTGCGTCACCTTGCCCTCGGTGTCGCGCCAGATCTCCTCGCCGGTGGTCTCGTAGTGGATCAGCGGATTGTCGGGGTTGGCGAACTGATCGAGCATCGTGCCCTTGCGCTCGGCCACCATCTTGTCGGCGAGGTCGCGCGCGCCTTCCATGCCGCCCTTCTGCGGCGTGAGGACGATCTCGGCGCCGAAGGCGCGCATCGTCTGCCGCCGCTCGACGGACAGGTGTTCGGGCATGATCAGCACCATGCGGTAGCCGCGGATCGCCGCTGCCATCGCCAGCGCGATGCCGGTGTTGCCCGAGGTGGCCTCGATCAGCGTGTCGCCGGGCTTGATGGTGCCGCGCTTCTCGGCGTGCCGGATCATCGACATCGCCGGCCGGTCCTTCACCGAGCCGGCGGGGTTATCGCCCTCCAGCTTCGCCAGAACGACGTTCTTGTTGCCTTTGTGATCCGCATCCAGGCGCTGGATCCGCACCAGCGGCGTGTTGCCGATGAAGTCTTCGATGGTCCGGTTCATGTCTGCTTCAGATATTCGACATAGGCGGCGACGCCCTGTTCCACCGTCATGAACTCGCCCGGCAGCCCGGCCGAGCGGATCCGCGACATGTCCGCCTGCGTGAAGCTCTGGTACTTGCCGACGAGCTTCTGCGGGAAGGGGACATAGGTGATCAGCCCCTGGCCGGCGAGCTCCCGGGTGGAAGCCTGCGTGCCCTTCAGGGTATTGATGACCGCGGTCGCGACGTCGTTGAAGGTCTGCGCGCGGCCCGTGCCGCAGTTGAAAATGCCGGACACGTCGCGCCGCTCGAGCAGCCACATGTTGACCGCCACGACGTCGTCGACGTGGATGAAATCGCGCCGCTGCTCCCCGTCGGGGTAGCCACCGGACCCGACGAACAGTTTCACGGATTTTTCTTTTTCAAACTGCAAATAAGCTTGGTAGGCCACCGACGTCATGTTGGTGCCGTAGAACGCCTTGTGCTCCTCGTTGGGTCCGTAGACGTTGAAGTAGCGAAGCCCGGCCACCTGCGCCGTGCGCGCGTTCAGCATCTGCCGCACGACCCGGTCGAAGAGAAATTTCGAATAGGCGTACAGGTTGAGCGGCCGCTCGCAGCGGCGTTCCTCGCGGAATTCCTGGCTGTCGCCGTAGACGGCGGCCGATGACGCATAGAGGAGCGGGATCTCCTCGTCCTGGCACCATTCCAGGATCTCCTTGGAGTAGCGGTAGTTCGTGTCCATCATGAACTGACCGTCGGTCTCGGTGGTATCCGAGCAGGCGCCCTGGTGCAGCACCGCCTCCACCGCGCCGGTGAGATCCTCGAGGGACTCTAGCAGCTCGGACTGGTCCATGTAGTCGGCGATGTCGCACTTCGCCAGGTTCCTGAACTTGTCGCCCTGCTTGAGGCTGTCGACCGCGAGGATGTCGGTGACGCCGCGGCGATTGAGCGCCTCGACGAGCCTCGAGCCGATGAATCCGGCTGCGCCGGTCACGATGTAGTACATCAGGCCTTTCCCGCGGTTTTCCCGAACAGCTCTGCCGGCGTCGCCGTCGCGGTGCCGAGCTTGCCGACGACGATGCCCGCGGCGCGGTTGGCGAGGCGCATCGCCTCGTCCAGGCCCGCGCCCGCCGCCAGCGTCACCGCCAGCGTAGCGATGACAGTATCGCCCGCGCCTGTTACATCGAACACTTCGCGCGCCTCGGCAGGGACGGTCTTGATCCTGCTTTTGGAAAACAAGGTCATGCCGTCCTCGCCGCGAGTCAGCAGCAGCGCCTCGAGGCCGAGCTTCCCGCACAGCGCGCGTGCGCGCTGGTTGAGATCCTTCTCGTCCTTCCAACGCCCGACCACTTCGCGCAGCTCGGCCGTGTTCGGCGTGATGATGCTGGCGCCTTTGTAGCGCACATAATCGTCGCCCTTGGGATCGACCAGCACGCGCTTGCCCGCGCGCCGCGCGCTGCGGATCATCTCCGCGATGTGCGCGAGCCCGCCCTTGCCGTAGTCGGAGAGGATTACCACGTCGCACTCGGGCAGCGCCTGCTTGAACTCCTGCAGCTTGGAGGCGAGCACCTCGCTCGAAGGCGGGCGTTCGAAGTCGATGCGCAGCAGCTGCTGGCGCCGGCCGATGATGCGCAGCTTGAGCGTCGTATCGAGCTTGCCGTCGCGGTGCAGGCTCGCCTCGATGCCCTTCTGCTTCAGCAGCCTCGCCAGCTTGGCGCCGGGCTCGTCCTTGCCGACCACCGACAGCAGGCGCGTGCGGGCACCGAGGCTCTTGCAGTTCCAGGCGACGTTGGCCGCGCCGCCGAGCCTTTCGTCTTCCGTCTTGATCAGAACCACGGGCACCGGCGCCTCGGGTGAGATGCGCGACACGTCGCCGAACCAGTAGCGGTCGAGCATCACGTCGCCCACCACCAGCACCCGCGCTTTCGCGGTGTCGAGCGCTCTCAAGCCTTTCTGCCTATCGGGTAGTACTCGATGCCCTGCGAGCGCACGACTTCGGGATCGTAGAGATTGCGGCCGTCGAAGATCGCCGGCGTCTTCAGCCTGGCCTTGATCGCCGGGAAATCCGGGCTGCGGAACTCCTGCCATTCCGTGACGATGGCGAGCGCGTCGGCGCCCTCCAGCGCGTCGAGCGCCGAGTCGACCACGCGCACGCGGTTCTCGCTCGCGAAGATGCGCCGCGCTTCGTTGGCCGCCACCGGATCGTAGGCCCGCACCGTCGTCGCGCCGGCGCCGATCAGGTCGGCGATCACCGTGCGGCTCGGCGCCTCGCGCATGTCGTCGGTATTCGGCTTGAAGGCGAGGCCCCACAGCGCGAAGCGCTTGCCGGAGAGATTGGCGCCGAAGCGCGCGCGGATCTTGTCGCCGAGCACGTGCTTCTGCGCGTCGTTCACCTGGTCCACCGCGGAGAGCACGCGCAGCGGCCGCCCCGCCTCGATCGCGCTCCTTTGCAGCGCGCGCACGTCCTTCGGGAAGCACGAGCCGCCAAAGCCGGCGCCCGGATACAGGAAGTGATAGCCGATGCGCGGATCCGAGCCGATGCCGCGCCGCACTTCCTCGATGTCGGCGCCGATCGCCTCGGCCAGGTTGGCGATCTCGTTCATGAACGAGATGCGCGTGGCGAGCATGGAGTTCGCCGCGTACTTGGTGAGCTCCGCCGAGCGCACGCCCATCACCAGGATGCGCTCGTGGTTGCGCTGGAACGGCGCGTAGAGCTGGCGCAGCAGGCCGAGCGCTTTCGGGTCGTCGCAGCCGATGACGATGCGGTCGGGGCGCATGAAGTCCTCGACCGCGGCGCCTTCCTTGAGGAATTCCGGGTTCGACACCACGGCGAAGCTCGCTTCGCTCTTGCGCTTCTCGAGCTCCTCGGCGATCGCGCCGCGCACCTTGTCAGCGGTGCCGACCGGCACCGTCGACTTGGTCAGGATCGCCTTCCAGCCCTCCATGTATCGGCCGATGTTGCGGGCGGCGGCGAGCACGTGCTGCAGGTCGGCCGAGCCGTCCTCGCCCTGCGGCGTGCCGACCGCGATCATCTGCAAGTCGCCGTGCGCCACGCTCGCCGCCACGTCGGTGGTGAAGCGCAGGCGGCCGGCGTCGCGGTTGCGCCGCACCACCGCCTCCAGACCCGGCTCGAAGATCGGGATCTTGCCGGCGTTGAGCAGCGAGATCTTCTCGTGGTTGAGGTCGAGGCAGAGGACGTGGTTGCCCGCGTCCGCGAGGCAAGCGCCGGTGACCAGGCCGACGTAGCCGCTGCCGATGACAGTGAGATTCATGGCGTGAGCTCGAACTCCTCGGTGCGCCGCGGCGGATAGGTCTCCCAGCCGCCGCAGGCGGGGCAGCGCCAGTGGAACTGGCGCGCCTTGAAGCCGCAGGTCTCGCAACGATAGCGCGCCAGGCGCTGCGTGTGCCGGTGCACCAGGCTGCGCATCAGCTCGAGGTCGCGCCGGCGCTCGGGCGCAGCGCGGATCAGCTCGACTTCGACTAGGCGGTCGAGGCCGAGCAGCGTCGGGTTGCGGCGCAGCTCGTCGCGCACCAGGCGGTAGGCCTCCTCGGGCCCCTTGGTCTCGAGGGTCTGCTGGAACACGATGTCGAGCAGGTCGAGCGACGGATAGCGCTCGAGGTAGCCCTCGAGCAGGCGCAGCCCCTCCTCGGCGCGGCCGAGCTGGCGGTGCGCATCGAGCAGCCGCTGCGCGACTAGCGCGAGGTACGCCGGGTCCTGCGACTCGACCCGCTTCCAGTGCTCGATCGCTTTCTCGAGCTTTTTTTCCTCGACCTCGAGATCGCCCAGCTGCAGGCTCGCGCGCACGCACTTGCGGTTCGCATCCAGCGCCGCCTCCAGGTGGCGCCGCGCCGAGTCGGGGCGCGACTGCGCCGCCTCGGAGGCGGCGATTTCGCACTCGTATTGCGCGAGCGCGCGCGGGTCGGACTCGACCAAGCGAGTCATCTCGATTGCGCGCGGCCAGGCCTTCTCCTGCTCGTAGATCTCGAGCAGGGCGCGCCGCGCGGCGCCCCCTTGGGTGCTCTGCTCGAGCTTCTGGAACACTTCCTCCGCCCGGTCGAGGATACCGGCCTTCAGATAGTCGTGGCCGAGCTCGGCGAGCGCCATCGTTTTCTGCTCGGCGCCGAGGTCGGCGCGCTCAAGCAGGTGCTGGTGCATGCGGATCGCGCGGTCGTACTCGCCGCGCCTGCGGAACAGGCTGCCCAGCGCGAAGTGCAGCTCGACGGTCTCCGGGTCGACCTTCACCACCTCGAGGAAGGCCTCGATCGCCTTGTCGGGCTGTTCGTTCAGCAGGAAGTTGAGGCCGCGGAAATAGGAGCGCGGCAGCGCGCGCGACTCGCGCACGATCTGCCGGATGTCGATGCGCGCGGCGAGCCAGCCGAGGCCGAAGAACAGCGGGAAGCCGAGCAGCCACCAGTATTCGAACTCCATGGCTAGAGCGGGGGCGGCGGCGGCACGATGGTCGTCGTGGCGGCCTGCCGTTTCAGGGCGCCCATGTCGCGGCGCTGGCGCAGCACGGTGCCGAGCAGCGCGAGCATGCCGAACAATGCGCCGGCGGCGAAGAAGCCAAGCAGCAGCACAACGAGCGGAGCGGTGAACGCGAGGTCGAAGTAGAAGCGCAGCGTGACGGGGTCGGCGTTCTTCGCCGCGAACGCCGCCAGCAGCAGGAACACCGCGAGGCGGATCGTCCAGGTGACGACGCGCATGGCTTACAGCCCCCGGCCCCGGGGACCTAGCGCGCCGGCTGGGAAGCGCGCTCGCGCGGCGCGGCGGCAGCCTCGGTGGCCGAGTCGACGCGCTCGCGCAGCTCCTTGCCGGCCTTGAAGTGCGGCACGTACTTCTCTGGCACCTGCACCTTCTCGCCGGACTTCGGGTTGCGGCCGACGCGCGGTGGCCGGTAATTCAGGCCGAAGCTGCCGAAGCCGCGGATTTCGATGCGATTGCCCTGCAGCAGGGCGTGGGTCATCGCGTCGAGGATCATCTTGACCGCGTATTCGGCGTCCTTCGCCACCAGCTGCGGGTAGCGCTGCGCTAGGCGCGCGATCAGTTCCGACTTCGTCATGGCGACCCTGCCTCCCCTTAGTCGGCCCGCTATTGCTGCGGGTTGCCGCCGCCTTTGTCGAGCTTCGCGCGCAGCAGCGCGCCCAGGTTGGTCGCGCCAGCGCTGGCCGCGGCGTTTTCGGTGCGCAGCTGCTTCATTGCGTCGGTTTCCTCGGACTGGTCCTTCGCCTTGACCGACAGATTGATCGAGCGGTTCTTGCGGTCGATGTTGATGATCATCGCCTGCAGCTTGTCGCCGTCCTTGAGGTGCACGCGCAGGTCCTCGATGCGATCGCGCGAGAACTCCGACGCGCGCAGGTAGCCCTCGACTTCGCCGTCGAGCCCGACCACCGCGCCCTTGGCGTCGACCGACTTCACCTCGCCCTGCACCACGCTGTTCTTGTCGTGGCTGGCGATGAAATTGGTGAAGGGATCGCCGCCGAGCTGCTTGACGCCGAGCGAGATGCGCTCGCGCTCGACGTCGATCGTGAGCACCACCGCCTCGACTTCCTCGCTCTTCTTGAAGTTCTTCACCGCCTCCTCGCCGTTGCCCGACCAGGTCAGGTCGGAGAGGTGCACCAGGCCGTCGATGCCGCCGGGCAGGCCGACGAATACGCCGAAATCGGTGATCGACTTGATCTGGCCCTTGACCTTGTCGCCCTTCTTGTACTCGCGGGCGAAGTCTTCCCACGGATTGGGCATGCACTGCTTCATGCCAAGCGAGATGCGGCGGCGCTCCTCGTCGATCTCGAGGATCATCACCTCGACCTCGTCGCCCACCTGGACGACCTTCGACGGATGCACGTTCTTGTTGGTCCAGTCCATCTCGGAGACGTGCACCAGGCCCTCGATCCCCGACTCGACCTCGACGAAAGCGCCGTAGTCGGTGAGGTTGGTGACCTTGCCGAACAGGCGCGTGCCCTGCGGGTAGCGCCGCGCAATGCCGACCCAGGGGTCTTCGCCGAGCTGCTTCAGGCCGAGCGAGACGCGGTTCTTCTCGGAATCGAACTTGAGGACCTTGGCGGTGACCTCGTCGCCGACGTTCAGCACCTCGGACGGATGCTTTACGCGGCGCCAGGCGAGATCGGTGATGTGGAGCAGGCCATCGATGCCGCCCAGGTCCACGAACGCGCCGTAGTCGGTGATGTTCTTGACGATGCCCTTGACGGTCGCGCCTTCCTGCAGCGAAGCCAGCAGGTGCTCGCGCTCGGCGCCCGCGGTCTCCTCGAGCACCGCGCGACGCGACACGACCACGTTATTGCGCTTGCGGTCGAGCTTGATGACCTTGAACTCCATCTCCTTGCCTTCGTACGGCGTGGTGTCCTTCACCGGCCGCAGGTCCACCAGCGAGCCGGGGAGGAACGCGCGGATGCCGTTCGCCATGACCGTCAGGCCGCCCTTCACCTTGCCGGTGATGACCCCCTTGATCTTCTCGCCGCTCTCCAGCGCCTTCTCGAGGCCGATCCAGGCCGCCATGCGCTTCGCCTTGTCGCGCGACAGGCGCGTCGAGCCGTAGCCGTCCTCGAGTGCTTCGATGGAAACGCTGACGAAATCGCCGACCTTGACTTCGACCTGCCCGCCATCGCTGCGGAATTCTTCGATGGCGATCGTGCTTTCGGACTTCAGTCCCGCGTTCACCACCACGAAGTTGTCGTCGATGCTGACCACCTCGGCGGTGATCACTTCGCCCACGCGCATCTCTTTGCGGCTGAGGCTCTCCTCGAACAGCGCGGCGAAGGACTCGCCGACGGGAGCTTTGGACGGCTGGGCGGAGGAAATACTGGCCATGTAAGAAAAAACCTATGCAAACCGCGAAGTTGCGCTCGCGGGGTTGGTTAAGAAACCAGGCGTTGCGTCAGCCGCGCCTGCCCGAACTACTTTCTTTCCACCAGGCGAGGATCCGCTCGACCACTTGCTCGATCGAAAGCGCCGATGAATCGAGCACTTGCGAATCGGGCGCGGGAACCAGAGGCGCGACGCTGCGTTTTCTGTCGCGCTCATCCCGTTCCGCGAGGTCCCGGGAAAGGGAGCGAAGATTAGCAGGGATTCCTTTGTCGATCAACTGCTTATATCTCCGCTCGGCCCGGACTTCCGGGCTCGCTGTCAAGAACACCTTGAGCGCGGCATCAGGAAACACGATAGTCCCCATGTCACGCCCGTCGGCCACCAGCCCCGGGGGCTGCCGGAAGGTGCGCTGGCGCTTGAGGAGGGCCGCGCGCACCGTTGGCATGCGCGCGACTTCGGAGGCGCGGTTGCCCACGTCCTCATGCCGCACATGAAGGCTAACATCTTGATCCTCAAGAAGGATCTCGTCCTCGGAGAACAGCACGTCCATGTGCTCGGCCTCACCGGCGAGCGGGCCTTCGTCCTCGATGCCCTTGCGTAAGGCAAGGAGCGCCACGAGCCGGTACAGGGCGCCGCTCTCCAGGTAATGGAAGCCGAGCCGCGCGGCCACGCGCTTCGCGATCGTGCCCTTCCCCGAGGCCGAAGGCCCATCGATCGCGATGACCGGCGCGCCGCTCACGACAGGATCTTCTTCCAGTGCTCGAAGAATTGCGGGAAGGTCTTGCCGACGCATTCGGGATCGTTGATCGCGACCGGCACGCCGCCGAGCGCGACCAGAGCGAAGCTCATCGCCATGCGGTGGTCGTCGTAGGTATCGATTGCGATGTCGCTCTTCAGCCGGGCCGGCGGCGCGATCTTCAGGAAATCCTCGCCCTCTTCGACCTGCGCACCCAACTTGCGCAGCTCGGTCGCCATGGCGGCGATCCGGTCCGTTTCCTTCACGCGCCAGCTCCCTATGTTGCGCAGCGTGCTGCGCCCGTCGGCGAAGAGCGCCATCACTGCAGCGGTCATCGCCGCGTCGGGGATGTGGTTCAGATCCATGTCGATTGCCCGGAGCGGTTTTCCTCCGGACGCTTCGATCCAGTTGTCCCCGAACGAAACCCCCGCCCCCATGCGTTCCAGGATCTCGGTAAAGCGGACATCGCCCTGGATGCTGTCGCGGCCGATGCCTTCGACCCGCAACGGCCCGCCGCCGATCGCGCCCGCAGCCAGGAAGTACGATGCCGAGGAGGCATCTCCTTCGACGGTGACTTCCCCAGGCGAGCGGTACGGCCTCGAAGGCACGTCGAAATAGCGCCAGCCGGTACGCGATACCTCCACGCCGAAGCGCTTCATGACGTTGAGGGTGATCTCTACGTACGGCTTCGAGATGAGTTCGCCCTGCACTTCGATTCTCGAGTTCTTTCCGGACAGGGGAAGGGCCATCAGCAGCGCAGTCAGGAACTGCGATGACACGTCTCCCCTCACCTTGACGTTTTCGCTTTTCAACTTCGACGGATGCAACGCCAGCGGAGGGAATCCGTCGGTGCGCAAATAGTCGATCTTTGCGCCCATCCCGCGCAGCGCGTCTACCAGGTCGCCGATCGGCCGCTCGTGCATCCGCGGCACGCCCGAGAGCGTGTAGTCGCCGTTGCAGAACGCCAGCGCCGCGGTCAGCGGGCGAAACGCCGTGCCAGCGTTTCCCAGGAAAAGATCGGCTTTCCGTACCGGGAACGCTCCGCCCGCACCCGTCAGCTTGCTACCGGAAAAAGAAACGCCGAGTTTCGCCAAGGCATCGCGCATCACCTTGGTGTCGTCGGCGTCGAGCAGCCCGCCGATCTCGGTCTCGCCCGTGGCGAGCGCCGCGAGGAGCAAGACGCGGTTGGAGATGCTCTTCGACCCGGGCAGCCGCACCGTGCCGGCGGCGCGGCGGGCTGGCGAGAGCCGGAGCTGCTGCCTCATGGCCCCTTATGCGCCGGGCCGGCGGCCCGCCCAGGTCTTCTGCAGCCAGCCGTCGCGCGCGTCGCGCGCGTCGCTGAACAGCTTCTCGAGCGCCTTGCCGTCGCCGCGCGACAGCAGCTTCTTCACCTCCGCGAGCTTCTTCGAATAACTCGCCAGCTCGGCGCCGAGCTTGTCGGCGTTCGCCACGCAGATGTCGCGCCACATCTCCGGATGGCTCGAGGCGATGCGCGTGAAATCGCGGAAGCCGCCGGCGGCGAAGGAGAAAAGCTCGGCCGCGTTCTTGCGGCCGTTCACTTCATGCACCAGTGCGTAGGCGAGCAGGTGCGGCAGGTGGCTCACCGCAGCGAACACCGCGTCGTGCTGCTCGGGGGTCATCTGGCTGGTGCGCGCGCCGCAGACGGACCAGGCCTGGTTCACCTTCTCGACCGCCGCCGGCGCGTTGTCCTTCAGCGGCGTGATAACGACGCGACGCCCGCGGAACAGCTCCGCGTTCGCCGCGCCTGCGCCGCTCTTCTCGGCGCCGGCGATCGGGTGCGCCGGGACGAACTGGCCGATCTTCTTCTTCAGCGCCTTGCGCGCAGCGGCGACCACGTCGCGCTTGGTGCTGCCGGCGTCGGTGAGGACGGCGTCGGGCTTCAGGCTGGCGGCGACGGCGCGGAAGATGTTCTCGAACTGCCCCACCGGCGACGCCACCAGCACCAGGTCGGCGCCCTCGGCGGCGAGCGCCGGGTCGGTGGAAATGGAGTCGATCACGCCGCGCGAGAGCGCGAGCTTGAGGTTCGCGGGACTGCGGCCGACGCCGACCACGTGGCCGCAGGCCTTCGCTTCCTTCAGCGCCAGCGCGAAGGAGCCGCCGATCAGGCCCACGCCGACGACGGCGACGCGCTGAAACAGCATCTAGTCCTTCAGGCTCGCGGCCAGCGCGCCGAGAAACTTCTCGTTCTCCTGGGCGGTGCCGACCGTGACGCGCAGGTGCTCGGGCAGGCCGTAGCCACCGCCGATCGGGCGCACGATGACGCCGCGGCGCAGGAGCCGCTTGTAGATTTCCGCCGCCCTGCCCACGCGCACGGTGATGAAGTTGCCGTAGCTGGGAATGAATTCGAGGCCGAGGCTGTTCGACCCCTCCTCGAGCTGCCGCAGGCCCTGCAGGTTCTCGGCGTAGCTGCGCGCGACGAACTCCATGTCGTCGAGAGCGGCGGCGGCCGCGACGAGTGCCATGCTGTTCACATTGAATGGCTGGCGCACGCGGTTCATCACGTCGGCCACCGACGGATGCGCGAGCGCGTAGCCGACGCGCAGTCCGGCGAGGCCGTAGGCCTTGGAGAACGTACGCGTGATGACGAGGTTGGGATGGCGCTTCAGCCAGCGCGCGCTGTCGGCCTTGAGGTCGTGCGGCAGATATTCGTTGTAGGCCTCGTCGAGCACCACCAGCACGCGCTCGGGCACGCGACGCAGGAACGCTTCGATGCCTTCGGCCCTGACGAAGGTTCCGGTCGGGTTGTTCGGATTGGCGAGCCAGGCGACGTAGGTCTCGTCGTCGATCGCCTTCGCCATCGCCTCGAGGTCGTGGCCATAGTCCTTCGCCGGCACGACGATCGAGCGCGCGCCGCGCGCCTGGGTGGCGAGCGGATACACCGCGAAGCAGTGCTGCGAGAACACCGCCGCCCGGCCCGGCCCGAGGAAGGCGAGCGCCACCAGCTCGAGCACGTCGTTCGAGCCGTTGCCGAGCACGATCGAGGCCATGTCGACGCCGTAGCGCTTGGCGAGCGCCTGCTTCAGCTCGAAGCCGTTGCCGTCCGGATAGCGCGCGATGTCGGCGATTGCCGCCTCGATCGCGGCGCGCGTACGCGGGCCGATACCGCGCGGATTCTCGTTGGAGGCGAGCTTGACGATCTTCGCCTGGTCCAGGCCCATCTCGCGCGCGAGCTCGGAGATCGGCTTGCCCGGCTGGTAGGGGGCGATCGAGCGGACGTAGGACGGCGACAGCTCGCAGGGATCGATCAGCATCAGGCGACGGCCATCGGATAGGAACCGAGAATCTTCAGGAACGGCGCCTTCTGCCGCAGGCCCTCGATCGCCTTCGCCACCGCGGCGTCCTGCTGGTGCCCTTCGAGGTCGATGAAGAAGAAGTACTCCCACAGCGAGCTGCGCGTGCGCAGCGGGCGCGACTCGATGCGCGACATGCTGACCCTGTGCTCGGCGAGCGGCGTGAGCAGCGCGTGCACCGCGCCGGGCTTGTTCTCCGCCGACATGACCAGCGACGTGCGGTCCTTTCCGGTCGGCGCCGGGTCGATCTGACCGAGCACCAGGAAGCGCGTGGTGTTGTCGGGCGAGTCCTCGATCGACTTCGCCAGCGCGGCCAGCTTGTAGCGCTCGCCGGCGAGCAGCCCGGCGATCGCGGCCGCGCCTTTCTCCTTCGACGCGCGCAGCGCCGCGTCGGCATTGGACGCGACCGGGATGCGCGCCGCCTTGGGCAGGTTCTTGCCGAGCCAGCCATTGCATTGCGCGAGCGACTGGGAATGAGAATAGATTTTTCTCACCGAGGAAATTTTCTTTTCCCGGCTGAGAAGATTCTGCTGCACCCTGAGTTCGACTTCACCGCATATCCGCAAGGACGTCTGCGTCAGCAGGTCGAGTGTGCGGCCGACCACGCCGTCGGTCGAGTTCTCCACCGGCACCACGGTGAACTGCGTGGCGCCCGATTCCGCCGCGCGGAACGCCTCGTCGACCGACGCGGTCGGGCTCGCCGCCACCGCGCCGCCAAAGTGCTTGCGCACCGCCTGCTCGCTGAAGGTGCCCTCGGGGCCGAGGTAGGCGACGCGGATCGCCTCCTCGAGGCCGCGGCACGCCGAGATGATCTCGCGGAATACGGCGGCGGTCGCCTCCTTCGGCAGCACCTTCCCCGCGGCGTCCATCCGCCGCAGGATCTGCGCCTCGCGCTCGGGCCGGTAGGCGGGCGCGCCGTTCTTCAGCGCGCCGACCCGGCGCGCCACGCCGGCGCGCCGCTCGAGCGCGGCGAGGATCTCGTCGTCGAGGCGGTCGATCTCCTTGCGCAGCTTGTCGAGGTCTTCAGCCATCCACCGGAAGATACCGCACCGCAAGCACCCCGGTGAGATCTTCCAGCTCATTCACCGCTTCCGCCGACACCGCGGCATCGGTGTCGACCAGGGTGTAGGCCATGTCTCCCTTGGACTTGTTCAGCATGTTGTGGATGTTGATCTTGCGCTTGCCGAGCGCGTGCGAGATGCGGCCCAGCATGTCCGGCACGTTGGCGTTGGCTATCGCCAGGCGGTAGGGGGCCTCGCGCGCCATCGATGCGTCCGGGAAGTTGACCGCATTCTGCAGGGTGCCGTGCTCGAGGTACTCGCGCAGCTCGTCGACCACCATCACCGCCGAGTTGTCCTCGGCCTCGCCGGTGGAGGCGCCGAGGTGCGGCAGGGCGATCACCCCCGCCGCGCCGACCAGCCCGGGGCTCGGGAAGTCGGTGACGTACCACTTCAGGCGGCCGCCCGCGAGCGCCTTGGTCACAGCGTCCTCCGCGACGATGCCTTCGCGCGAGAAGTTGAGCAGCACCGCCCCCTGGCGCATGTGCTCGACGTTCTTCGCGTTGACCATATGCTTCGTCTTCTCCATCAGCGGCACGTGCAGGCTGACGAAGTGGCTCGCCTTCAGCACCTCGTCGACCGAGGCGGCGCGCTTCACCGACGAAGGCAGGCTCCACGCCGCCTCGACGGTGATGTGCGGATCGTAGCCGAGGACGTTCATGCCCAGCTTGATCGCCGAGTCCGCCACCAGGCTGCCGATCTTGCCGAGGCCGATGACGCCCAGCGTATGGCCCGGCAGCTCGAAGCCGGCAAATTGCTTTTTTCCGTCCTCGACGGTTTTTTCCAGGTTCTCCTGACCCAGCTTTCTTGTGAATTCAAGAGCGGGCCCCAGATTCCTCGCCGCGATGAGCATGCCGGCGAGCACCAGCTCCTTCACCGCGTTGGCATTCGCCCCCGGCGCGTTGAACACCGGTATGCCGCGCTTGGAGAGCGCCGCCACGGGGATGTTGTTGACGCCCGCGCCGGCGCGGCCCACCGCGCGCAGCGAAAGACCGAACTCGTGCTTGTGCAGGTCCGCCGAGCGCACCAGGATCGCCCAGGGGTCCTTCGACTCCTTCACCACCGCATAGCGCTCGGCCGGGAAGCGTTTCAGGCCGACCTGGGCGACGTTGTTCAGCACCAGGATCTCGCACTTCTTAGCCATGTTTTTGCTCGAATTCCTTCATGTAGGAAACCAGAGCCTGCACGCCTTCGATCGGCATCGCGTTGTAGATCGACGCGCGCATGCCGCCGACCGAGCGGTGGCCTTTCAGCTGAACCATGCCGCGCTTCTCGGCGCCTTTGAGAAACTCTGAATCCAGATTGGCATCGGCGAGCGTGAACGGCACATTCATCCGGGAGCGGTCTTCGGCGGCAACAGGGTTGCGGAAGAACTTGCTCGTATCCAGCAAGTCATAGAGCAACTTTGCCTTGGCGACGTTGCGCTTTTCGATCTCGGGCAGGCCGCCGAGCTGCTTCACCCACTTGAACACCAGCCCGGCGACGTAGATCGAGTACGTCGCGCAGGTGTTCAGCATCGAATCGGCGTCGGCCTGCGCCTTGTAGTCCATCACGGAGGGCGTGCCCTTCTGCGCCTGGCCGATCAGGTCGTCGCGCACGATGACGAAGGTGAGCCCGGCCGGGCCGGCATTCTTCTGCGCACCGGCGTAGATCAGCCCGAACCTGGATACGTCCAGCGGCCGCGACAGGAAATGGGACGAGGCGTCCGCTACGAGGGGAATTTCTTTCTCGACTTTCGGAATTGAATGATATTCAACGCCGCCGATGGTCTCGTTCGAACAGTAGTGGACGTACGCAGTATCTTTTCTGACCGAGAAATTTTTTGGAGCGTAAGAAAAATTCTTGTCTTCCGAGGACGCGGCGATATGGACGTCGCAGTACTGCTTCGCCTCCTTGATCGCCTTCTTCGACCACTCGCCGGTGAGGACGTAGTCGGCCTTGCCCTTGCCGCGCAGCAGGTTCATCGGGATCTGCGCGAACTGCAGCGTGGCGCCACCCTGCAGGAACAGAATCTTGTAGCTGGCGGGGACGCCGAGCAGCCCGCGCAGGTCGCGCTCGGCCTCCTCGTAGATCGAGATGAACTCCTTGCCGCGATGACTCATCTCCATCACGCCCATGCCGCTGCCGTGCCAGTCGAGCATCTCGTCGCCGGCGCGGGATAGGACCTCCGCGGGGAGCATCGCCGGCCCCGCGCTGAAGTTAAATATCCGGAACATCAGTGGACCGTAGGTGGAGGGGGCTCGGTGCTGGCCGCCGGTTCATCGGGTTCGCCGTTGCCGCCGTTGCCCGAGTGATCGCCACCGTTGCCGTTGCCGCCGTTGCCTCCAGGGACGTCGCGCTCCTCTATGCGCTCGATGCCAGCAAGTTTCTCGCCCTGGTCGAGCGAAATCAGGGTGACGCCCTGCGTGGAGCGTCCCATCTCCCTGATCTGGGCGACGCTGGTGCGGATCAGCACGCCGCCGGTCGAGATCAGCATCACTTCGTCGTGGTCGTCCACCAGCACCGCGCCAACCAGCTGGCCGTTGCGCTCGGAAGTCTGAATCGCGATCATGCCCTGCCCGCCGCGCCCGTGGCGCGTGTACTCGCCAATCGCGGTGCGCTTGCCGAAGCCTTTCTCGGTCGCGGTCAGGACCGACTTCGATTCGTTGTTGGCCGCCAGCATGCCCACCACCCGCTGGCCGTCGCCGAGCTTCATGCCGCGCACGCCGGTCGCCTGCCGGCCCATCGGCCGCACGTCGCCTTCCTCGAAGCGGATCGCCTTGCCCTCGGAGGAGAACAGCATGACGTCGTACTTCCCGTCCGTCAGCACCACGCCGATCAAATAATCGCCCTCTTCCAGGCCGACGGCGATGATGCCGCTCGGCCGCGGGCGCGAGAACTCGGCGAGCGGCGTCTTCTTGACCGTGCCGTGCGCCGTCGCCATGAAGACGTAGTGGTTCTCGTCGAACTCCTTGACCGGCACCACCGCGGTAATCTTCTCGCCTTCCTGCAGCGGGAACACGTTGACCAGCGGCTTGCCCTTGCTGGTGCGGCTGCCCGCTGGCACCTCGAACACCTTGAGCCAGTACAGCTGGCCGCGGTTGGAGAAGCACAGCAGATAGTCGTGCGAATGGGCGACGAACAGCCGCTCGATGAAGTCGTCCTCCTTCATCGCGGTGGCAGTCTTGCCGCGGCCGCCGCGGCGCTGCGCCTTGTACTCGGTGAGCGGCTGCGACTTGACGTAGCCGCCGTGCGAGAACGTCACCACCATGTCCTGCGGCGCGATCAGGTCCTCGATCGAGATGTCCTCGGCGACGGTGATGATCTCGCTGCGGCGCTTGTCGCCGAAAGCCTCCTTCAGGCCCTGCAGCTCATCGGCGATGATCTTGGTGACGCGCGCCGGCTTGGCGAGGATGTCGAGCAGGTCGCGGATGATCTCGATCACCTCGCGGTACTCGTCGCGGATCTTGTCCTGCTCGAGCCCGGTCAGGCGCTGCAGGCGCAGCTCGAGGATCGCCTGGGCCTGGGCATCGGACAGATGGTAGCCATCCTCTTTCAATCCAAAGCTTTCAGCCAGGCCTTCCGGTCGATATTGCCCTGCGGTCCCCTGGTCGATCAGCGACGTGACGAGCTGTGATTGCCAGGCACGGGACAGCAGGCCCGCCTTGGCCTCGGCCGGCGTGGGAGCCTTCTTGATCAGCGCGATGACTTCGTCGACGTTCGACAGGGCGACGGCGAGGCCTTCCAGCACATGGCCGCGCTCGCGCGCCTTGCGCAGGTCGAACACGGTGCGCCGCGTCACCACCTCGCGGCGGTGCGAGATGAAGGACTCGATCAGGTCCTTGAGCGACAGGAGCCGCGGCTGGCCGTCGACCAGCGCCACCATGTTCATGTGGAAGGCGTCCTGCAGCTGCGTCATCGTGTAGAGGTTGTTGAGCACGACGTCCGGGATCTCGCCACGCTTGAGCTCGATCACCATCCGCATGCCGGACTTGTCCGACTCGTCGCGCAGGTCGGAGATGCCCTCCAGGCGCTTGTCGGTGACCAGCTCGGCGAGCTTCTCCAGCAGCGTCTTCTTGTTCACCTGGTAGGGCAGTTCGTCGACGATGATCGCCTGGCGATCGCCCTTGCCGATGTCCTCGAAGTGGGTGCGCGCGCGCATCACCGCGCGGCCGCGTCCGGTGCGATAGCCCTCGTGCACGCCGGCCAGGCCGTAGATGAAGCCCGCGGTCGGGAAATCCGGCGCCGGCATCAGCTTGATCAGCTCCTCAATCGCGCAGTGCGGATTGGCCAGCAGGTGCAGGCAGGCATCCACCACTTCGCCCAGGTTGTGCGGCGGAATATTGGTGGCCATGCCGACCGCGATGCCGGAAGAGCCGTTGACCAGCAGGTTCGGCGCGCGCGTCGGCAGGACCGACGGCTCCATCTCCTTGCCGTCGTAGTTCGGTACGAAGTCGACCGTTTCCTTGTCGATGTCGGCCAGGATCTCGGAGGCGATCTTCTCCAGCCGGCACTCCGTATAGCGGTAGGCGGCCGCCGAGTCGCCGTCGACCGAGCCGAAATTTCCCTGGCCGTCGATCAGCGTGTAGCGCATCGAGAAGTCCTGCGCCATGCGCACCAGCGCCTCGTAGGTCGCGGAGTCGCCGTGCGGATGGTATTTGCCGAGCACGTCGCCGACGATGCGCGCGCACTTCACATAGGGCCGGTTCCAGACGTTGTTCGACTCGTGCATCGCGAACAGCACCCGGCGGTGGACCGGTTTCAGGCCGTCGCGCACGTCGGGGAGCGCCCGGCCCACGATCACGCTCATGGCGTAATCGAGATAGGAGCGCCGCATCTCCTCTTCGAGGGAGATGGGCAGCGTTTCCTTGGCGAAATTTTCCATCGAGAAGAGGGCCAAATTTTATCATGCAAGCGTCGGTTTTCTTTCGCAAAACGCCCTTGTTTTGTGTTTAAATCTGGCGCGTACGCCAGGTAAAAAAGGGAGGGGAAAAATGAACACCAGAGCACTGCTCGCGGCCGCTTCGTTGGCCGCTGTCTTCGGCTGCGCCACTCAGGAAGCGCCCGCGCCCGCACCGGCTCCCGCGCCGACGCCCGCGCCGGCTCCGGCGCAGCCCGCGCCGGTCGCGAAGCCCGCGCGGGAGGCGCCGAAAAAGCCTGCGGTGGTGAATATCGCCTCCACCGAGCTGTTCGAGTTCAACAAGGCGACGCTCACGCCGTCGGCGCGCAAGCTCCTCGACGATGAGGTCCTCGCCAAGCTGAAGGACCTCGGCGCGATCCGCTACGTCAACGTCAACGGCCACGCCGACCGCCTCGGCGGCTCGCAGTACAACCAGAAGCTGTCGGAGAAACGCGCCGACGCCGTGCGCGCCTATCTCGTGTCGAAGGGCCTCGAGGCGGGCCGCGTCGAGACCTTCGGCTTCGGCAAGACCACGCCGGTCAAGTCCTGCCCCGACCAGAAGAACCGCAAGGACATGATCGAATGTCTCGCGCCCAACCGCCGCGTGGTGGTCGAGATCCAGGGATCCCCCCGATAGCCGATCCGCTCCTCATCCGCGCCCGCTGGGTCGTTCCGGTCGAGCCTGCGGGCGCCACGCTCGCGCACCATGCCGTCGCGGTGAGCGCCGGCAAGATCGAGGCGGTCCTCCCCGCCGCCCAGGCGGACGCGCGCTTTCCCGGCTACCGGCAGGTCGTCCTCGACGATCACGTTCTGATCCCGGGACTGGTCAACGCGCACACGCACGCCGCGATGACCCTGATGCGCGGGCTCGCCGACGACCTCGCCCTGATGCGCTGGCTCGAGGAGCACATCTGGCCCGCCGAGGCAAAGCACGTATCGCGCGAGTTCGTGCGCGACGGCACCCTCCTCGCCTGCGCCGAGATGCTGCGCGGCGGCGTCACCTGCTTCAACGACATGTACATGTTCCCCGAGGGCGCCTGGGAGGCGGCCGCGGCGGCCGGCATGCGCGTCGCGCTCGGCATCATCGTCATCGAATTTCCCACGCCCTACGCATCCGACCCGGACGACTACCTGCGCAAAGGCCTCGCGCTGCGCGACCGGCTGCGCGGAGAGCCGCTCGCGTCGTTCACTCTCGCGCCGCATGCGCCCTACACCGTGTCCGACGCGAGCTTCCGCAAGATCGGCGCGCTCGCCGCCGAGCTCGACCTGCCGGTGCAAGTACATCTGCACGAGACCGCCGGCGAGATCGCGCGCTCGCTCGCCGAGCACGGCATGCGCCCGCTCGAGCGACTGCGCCGCCTCGGGCTGGTGTCGCCGAACCTGCTCGCGGTGCACGCGGTGCACCTCGACCCCGCGGAGATCGAGCTGCTCGGGCGCCACGGCTGCTCGGTGGTGCACTGCCCTTCGTCGAACCTGAAGCTGGCGAGCGGGTTCGCCCCCGTCCACGCCCTGCTGAAGGGCAAGGTCAACGTCGCGCTCGGCACCGACGGCGCGGCGAGCAACAACCGGCTCGACCTGTTCCAGGAGATGCGCACGGCGGCGCTGCTCGCGAAGGCAGTGGCGGGCGACGCCGAGGCGATGCCGGCGCATGCCGCGCTGCGTGCGGCGACCCTCGCCGGCGCAACCGCGATCGGGCTGGGCGAGACCATCGGCTCGATCGAGCCGGGCAAGGCCGCCGACCTGGTCGCGGTCGATCTCGGCGCGCCTGAACTCGCGCCGTGCTACGACCCGGCCTCGCACCTCGTCTATGCGGCAGGACGCGAGCATGTGAGCGACGTCTGGATAGGCGGCGAGGAGCGCGTGCGCGACGGCGCGCTTGTGGCAGAAGCGCTCTCCGGCTTGGACACCCGCTGGAGGATGTGGCAGAATGCCCTCGCAGCTACTTGATACGAAAAAGCTTTCATAAGTTTTCAGACTAGGTGGGAGGGTTCAAAATGAAACGGAATCTCTGGCTGTGGCTCGCCACGCTCGGCTTCTTCGCCGCGTGCGCAACCCAGGAAGCTCCGGCTCCGGCGCCCGCGCCGGCGCCTACCCCGGCTCCGGCCCCTTCGGCGCCGAAGCCCGCCGCCGCGGCGCCGAAGCCGGTCGCCGAGAAGGTGACCTTCGCCGCCACCACGCTGTTCGACTTCGACAAATCGGTGATCAAGCCCGACGGCAAGGCGAAGCTCGACGACCTGGTAGGCAAGGTGAAGAGCATCAACCTCGAGGTGGTGATAGCCATCGGCCACGCCGACTCGGTCGGCAGCGACGCCTACAACCAGAAGCTCTCCGAGCGCCGCGCCCAGGCCGTCAAAGCCTACTTCGTGTCCAAGGGCGTCGAGGGCAACCGCGTCTACACCGAGGGCAAGGGCGAGAAGCAGCCGGTCGCCGACAACAAGACCGCGCAAGGCCGCGCGCAGAACCGCCGCAGCGAGATCGAGATCATCGGCACGCGCAAGATGTAAGCGCCTCGCCGCTCAAAAGAGCCCCGCTTCGGCGGGGCTTTTTTTTGGGACAATCGGCTGATGAATGCCGATCCTGCCGAGCTCGAGAAGTTCAGCCAGCTCGCCCACCGCTGGTGGGATCCCGAGGGCGAGTTCCGTCCGCTGCACGAGATCAACCCGCTGCGCCTGGAGTGGATCGACCGCCACGCCGCGCTCGCCGGGAAAGCGGTGCTCGATGTCGGCTGCGGCGGCGGCATTCTTTCCGAAGCCATGGCGCGCAAAGGTGCCACGGTGACCGGCATCGATCTCGCCGAAAGGCCGCTCAAGGTCGCCGAGCTGCACCTGCACGAAAGCCTCTTGAAAGTCGACTATCAAAGCAAGAGCGCCGAGGACCTCGCGGCGGAACGGCCGGGCGCCTTCGACGTGGTGACCTGCATGGAGCTGCTCGAGCACGTACCCGATCCTGCGAGCATGGTCGCGGCCTGCGCGCGGCTCGTACGGCCCGGCGGGCAGGTGTTCTTCTCCACCATCAACCGTAACCCGAAGTCCTACCTCTTCGCCGTAATCGGCGCCGAATACGTGCTGCGCCTGCTGCCGAAAGGCACGCACGATTACGAGCGCTTCGTGAAGCCCTCCGAGCTTGCGCGCTGGTGCCGCGACGCCGGGCTGCGCGGCGAAGAGCTGGTCGGCATGACCTATCACCCGGTGACGAAGGTGTACCGCCTGGGCAGCGATTGCGACGTCAACTACCTCCTGCGCTGCACGCGTGAAGCCGAGCCGCGCCGTCCTCTTCGACCTGGACGGAACGCTTGCCGATACCGCGCCCGACCTCGGCGCGGCGGTGAATCGGCTGCGCACCGACCAGGGCCTCGCGCCGCTGCCGATCGAGAAGC
>DASXKY010000032.1:0-3335 GCA_036496555.1 Burkholderiales bacterium
GCCTTGCCGGCGAAGGCACGGTGGATACCGACGGCGGCGTCCTGGTAAATGCAGGCACGCTCGCGCCCGGAGGCAGCGGCATCGGCAAGCTCACCGTCGTCGGCGACTTCCGGCAGGGCGCGACGGGCCGCTTGGAGATCGATCTCGGCGGCACGCGCGTTGGGCAATACGACACGCTCGACGTGAACGGCACTGCGACGCTCGGCGGCACGCTCTTCCTGCGCGCCGCGAATGGCTACGCGCCTCGCGACGGCGACGACTTCAAGCTGGTGACCTACAAGTCGCGCGTCGGCACCTTCCAGTTCGTCCTGCCCCCGGCCGGCTCCACGGTCGACGCCGAGTACGCGAAGAAATTCGCTAGCTTCGAGCTCGAGCAGTAAGAGGAGCGCCAAAGAAAAAGGCCGTCCGAGGGCGGCCTTTTTCATTCCTTCGCAGCGGGATCAGGAGCCGCCGGCCGTAGCTTCCGCCTGCGGCACCGTCTCTGGCGCCGCCGCCGGCAGCTCGGCGAGCACCGGCTCCGCGGCCTGGGCCTTGCGGATGTTGTGGTACGCGAGGCCCGTGCCCGCCGGGATCAGCCGGCCGACGATGACGTTCTCCTTCAGGCCGCGCAGCGTGTCGCGCTTGCCCATGATCGCCGCCTCGGTCAGCACGCGCGTGGTCTCCTGGAAGGAGGCCGCCGAGATGAACGAGTCGGTGGAGAGCGATGCCTTGGTGATGCCGAGCAGCATGTTGGCGTACACCGCGGGCTTCTTGCCCTCCTTCACCGCCTTCTCGTTCTCCTCGAACAGCTCCGCGCGCTCCGACTGCTCGCCGGTGATGTACGTCGTCTCGCCCGGATCGGTGATTTCCACGCGGCGCAGCATCTGGCGCACGATCACCTCGATGTGCTTGTCGTTGATCTTCACGCCCTGCAGACGGTACACGTCCTGCACCTCATCGATGATGTAGCGCGCCAGCTCCTCGATGCCGAGCAGGCGCAGCAGGTCGTGCGGGTCCACCGGGCCGTCGACGATCATCTCGCCCTTGTTGACTACCTGGCCGTCGTGCACCAGCAGGTGCTTGTCCTTGGCGATCAGGTACTCGTGCTCCTGTTTCTCCAGGTCAGTGATCACCAGGCGCTGCTTGCCCTTGGTGTCCTTGCCAAAGCTGACCGTGCCGGTGACTTCCGCCAGGATGCCGGCGTCCTTCGGCGAGCGCGCCTCGAACAGCTCCGCTACCCGCGGCAGGCCGCCCGTGATGTCGCGCGTCTTCGAGACTTCCTGCGGGATACGGGCGAGCACCTCGCCGACGGCCACCTGCTGACCGTCGCGCACGGCGATGACCGCGCCCACCGGGAAGCTGATGTTCACGGCGTGGTCGGTGCCCGCGATGCGCACCTCGTCACCCTTCTCGTTGATCAGCTTGACCGACGGACGCTGCCCCGGCTTGGCGGCCGTGGTGCGCCGCTTGATATCGATCACCACCAGCGTCGACAGGCCGGTGACATCGTCGATCTGCTTCGCGACGGTGGCGCCCTCCTCGACGTGCTCGAACCTGATCGTGCCGGCGTACTCGGTGATGATCGGACGGTGGTGCGGATCCCAGTTGGCCAGCATCTTGCCTGCGCGGATCGTGTCACCGTCGGCGGCCAGCAGCAGCGCGCCGTAAGGCACCTTGTGGCGCTCGCGCTCGCGGCCGTTGTCATCGGTGATGATGATCTCGCCCGAACGGGAGATGACCACCTTGTCGCCCTTGGCGTTGCTGACGTAGCGCATGGTCGGGGTGAAGCGCACCGTGCCGGCCGACTTGGCGTCGACCTGGCTCTGCACTGCGGTACGCGATGCTGCGCCGCCGATGTGGAAGGTGCGCATGGTGAGCTGCGTGCCGGGCTCGCCGATCGATTGCGCCGCGATGACGCCGATCGCTTCGCCGACGTTCACCAGAGAGCCGCGGCCGAGGTCGCGCCCGTAGCACTTGGCGCACACGCCGAAGCGCGTATCGCACGACAGCGCGGTCCTCACCTTGACCTCGTCGATGCCGAGGCTGTCGATAGTCTCCACGCCGTCTTCGTCGATCAACGTCCCGCCAGGGAACAGCACGTCCTGCGTTTCCGGATGCACCAGCTCGATCGCCAGCACGCGGCCGAGGATCCGCTCGCGCAGGGCCTCGACCACTTCGCCGCCTTCGACCAGCGCCTTCATGGAGACGCCGTTCTGCGTCCCGCAGTCGTCCTCGGTCACCACCAGGTCCTGCGTCACGTCGACCAGGCGCCGGGTGAGGTAGCCGGAGTTGGCGGTCTTCAGCGCCGTGTCCGCGAGGCCCTTGCGAGCGCCGTGGGTGGAGATGAAGTACTGCAGCACGTTGAGGCCTTCGCGGAAGTTGGCCGTGATCGGCGTCTCGATGATCGAGCCGTCGGGCTTGGCCATCAGGCCGCGCATGCCGGCGAGCTGCCGGATCTGCGCAGCCGAGCCGCGCGCGCCGGAGTCAGCCATCATGTAGATGGAGTTGAACGCCTCCTGCTTGACGGTCTTGCCGTGGCGGTTCTCCACTGTCTCGCTGCCCAGCTGGTCCATCATCACCTTGCCGACCTGCTCGCCGGCGCGCGACCAGATGTCGACCACCTTGTTGTAGCGCTCGCCTGCGGTGACCAGACCCGAGGTGTACTGGTTCTCGATCTCCTTCACCTCGCCCTCGGACTGCTTGATGATCTCCTGCTTCTGCGTCGGGATGGTCATGTCGTGCACGCCGAAGGAAATCCCGGCGCGCGTGGCGTGCGTGAAGCCGGCCTGCATCAGCTTGTCGGCGAAGATCACCGTCTCGCGCAGGCCGCAGCGGCGGAAGCCGATGTTGATCAGGCGCGAGATCTCCTTCTTCTTGAGCGCCTTGTTCAGCAGCTCGAACGACAGGCCCGCCGGCAGGATCTCGGACAGCATCGCGCGGCCGATGGTGGTCTCGTAGCGCTTGATGCGCTCGCTGATCTCGCCGGCTTCGTTGATGTCCTTTTCCTTGATGCGCACCCAGACGCGCGCGTTGATGTCGACCTGGCGCGAGTCGTAGGCGCGGTGCACTTCCGCCAAATCCGAAAAGCTCATGCCCTCGCCTTTCGCATTGATCCTTTCACGCGTGGCGTAGTACAGGCCCAGCACGATGTCCTGCGACGGCACGATGATCGGCTCGCCGTTGGCAGGCGAAAGCACGTTGTTGGAAGCGAGCATCAGCGTGCGCGCTTCCATCTGCGCTTCCAGCGACAGCGGCACGTGGACCGCCATCTGGTCGCCGTCGAAGTCGGCGTTGAACGCGGCGCAAACCAGCGGATGCAGCTGGATCGCCTTGCCCTCGATGAGCACCGGCTCGAA
>DASXKY010000033.1:0-2788 GCA_036496555.1 Burkholderiales bacterium
CGGCGCGCGCTCGACGCAGAAGATCCTGGTCTGGTCGGCGCTCGGCATGGGCGCGAGCCGCGGCGAGATATTCCGCCGCATCGTGGTGCCGAGCGCCGCGCCGCAGATCTTCGCCGGCCTGCGCGTCACGCTGGCCCTCGCCTTCATCGTCATGTTCGCCGCCGAGATGATCAACGCCCGCTCGGGCCTCGGCTACCTGATCAAGCTGGCCGAGAAAAACCTGCGCTTCGACCTGATGTATGTCTCGCTCCTCAGCATCGCGATCCTGGGCTTCGCCGGCGACCGGCTGCTCACTCTGGTTCGCGAGCGCGCGCTCGCCTGGCAGCAATGAGGCGCCTCGCCCCGTTTCTCGTTGTGGCTGCATTGCTGGCGATCTGGGAAACGATCGCCCGCAGCGGGCTTTGGAGCCCTCTGCTTTTTCCGCCGCTTGCCCGGATTTTCAATGAATTGATTTCTTTTCTTACCAAAGCGGATTCGTTGCTGGAAGCCTGGATCTCCCTGCAGCGCGTCTTCGCCGGCTTCGCGCTGGCGGCCGCCGCTGGGGTGACGCTCGGCATGCTGATGGGGCGCTCGCGCCTGGTCGGCGAGACGCTCGAGCCGCTCTTCTCGGGGACCTACGCGGTGCCGAAGCTCGCTCTCTTCCCGGTATTCATCTTCGTCTTCGGCATCGGCAGCCTGTCGAAAGTAGCGCTGGTGTTTCTCGAGTGCCTCTACCCGATCGTGATCGTCACCTCGCAGGGCTCACGCCACGTGAGCCGCGTGCTGCTCTGGTCGGCGCAGAACATGGGCGCCTCGCGCGGCGCGACGCTCGTGCGCGTCGTCGTGCCGGCGTCGGCGCCGTTCATCTTCGCGGGCTTGCGCATCGCGCTGCCGATCGCGCTGATCGTGGTGGTGATCACCGAGATGGTGAGCTCGGCCGACGGCCTCGGCTACCGGGTGATCTACTCGCTGTCTTCGCTGAAGACCGACCGCATGCTGGCGGTCGTCGTCGTCATCGCCGCGCTCGGCTGGGCGCTCGACCGGCTGCTCGTGATGCTGCGAAACCGGTTGGTATACTGGGAAAAGCTCGAAACGTACTACGTCTAGGAGGCTGCCGTGAGGTTTTGTTCTTTTCTGTTGATGCTCTTTTCCGTCACGGCAGCGGCGCAGACCCCGCCCACCATCCGCTTCGGCCGCGGCTTCGCCGCCGAGGAAAACGTATGGCTGATGAGCGTGCGCAAGGACCTCACGCCCAACCAGGGCAAGGCCTACGAGCTGAAGCAGATCCTCTTCCAGGCCAACCCCGAGCGCTTCCAGGCCTTCCTCGCCGGCGAGCTCGACGGCGGCACGGCGCCGGGGCTGGCGGTGATCTTCGCCCGCGCGCAGGGCGTCGACATGAAGCTCGTGGCGAGCATCTGCCTCGAGGCGCAGGGCGCCCACACCTTCACCACCACCTACATGGTGAAGGACGATGGCCCGATCAAGTCGGTGAAGGACCTGAAGGGCGGCACCATCGCGGTGGTCGGCATCAAGACCGCCACCGACCTGTGGGCGCGCGCCGGGCTCATCAACGCGGGGCTGGTGCCCGACCGCGACACCAAGGTCGTGCCGATGGGCTTCCCGGCGATCGGCGATGCGGTGCGCAGCGGCAAGGTGAGCGCCGGCACCTTCGTCGAGCCGTTCTACTCGGCGGAAGTGGCGAAGGGCGGCCTGCGCAAGCTGTTCACCGCGGTCGACGCGGTGGGCTACGAGCACGAGCTCCTGGATATCTTCTTCGGCGAGAAATTCCTCAAGGCGCATCCCGAGGCTGTGCGCGCCTTCCTTGCCGACTACGTGGCGGTGACGAAGTACTACCTCGCCAATACCGCGCAGGCGAAGGCGGACCTGCACCAGGCCGGCTTCGTGCGCACGCCGCTCGAGGCGTACCAGAAAAACGCCGACTGGAAACGCGAGCCGAGCGGCCGCCTGAACGTGGAGAGCCTGAAGAAGCTCTCGACCTTCATGCTCGACAAGCTGCAGTGGCTCGAGAAGCCGGTCAACGTCGACGAGATGATCGACCAGTCGTACCTGCCGCGCTAGCGCGGATGACGCCGGCGGCGTGATTCCCTTTTTCCGCGAGGCCGGCGCCGGCCCGGGCGTCGTCTGCCTGCACGCCAACGCGAGCACCTCCGGGCAGTGGCGCGCGCTAGTCGACCTGCTCGCGCCCAGGTTCCACGTCTTTGCGGTCGACTCCTACGGCTCCGGCAAGAGCCCGGCGTGGCCCGAGCGGCGCCTGCTCACCCTGAGCGACGAAGCCGCCTTGCTCGAGCCGGTGTTCGCGGGCGCCGGCGAGCCGTTCGCGCTGGTCGGCCATTCCTATGGCGGCGGGATTGCGCTCATCACCGCGCTCAAGAACCCGCGGCGAGTGCGCGCGCTGGCGCTCTACGAGCCGACGCTGTTCTCGCTCGTCGACGCCGAGCGAGCGCCGCCGAACGACGCCGACGGCATCAAGGGCGCGGTGGCACGCGCCGAAGCCGCGCTCGATGCCGGCAACCAGGACCAGGCCGCCGAGGAATTCATCGACTTCTGGATGGGCAAAGGCGCGTGGGCGCACACGCCCGAGGCGCGCAAGCCGCCGATCGCGGCCGCCTGCGCCAACATCCGCCACTGGGCGCACGCGCTCATGAAGGAGCCGACGCCGCTCGCGGCGTTCCGCGACCTGAAGATTCCGGTCCTCTACATGACCGGCAGCGACTCACCTGCCTCTTCGCTCGCCGTCGCGCGCCTGCTGACGCGCACGCTGCCGCAGGTGGAAGTCGTCGAGCTGAAA
>DASXKY010000034.1:0-16887 GCA_036496555.1 Burkholderiales bacterium
CTTCAAGTAAGATTTCTCGGTCACGTGCAGCATGCAAAGGTCTAAAACAAGTGCGAGAGCCCCCATCAGCGCGCAACCAGCCGCAAATATCAGCGCGTAGCCGGGGTCCGTCTTGGGGTCCAGACCGTTGAGGGTGACTACGAACTTACACAGACCTGCGAGGAAGGCGTCCACGTCGAGTTATTTCTTTGGTGCAGGGTGGATGTTATCCACCCAATGCACCTCTTCCGGCTTTTCGGCCACCGGAATATCCAGGTTGACGACGACGGGCTCCTGACCGCTGCGGCAAAGGACGCAGGAGAGGGGCTCGGTGTCGCTGGCGTTTATTTCCTGATGGGGGACGTAGGGCGGTACATATATGAAGTCGCCGGGGCCGGCTTCGGCGACGAACTGGAGCTGGTCGCCCCAGCGCATGCGGGCCTTGCCGCTCACTACATATATGACGCTCTCGACCGGGCCGTGATGGTGGGCGCCGGTCTTTGCCTTGGGGTGGATGACTACGGTGCCGGCCCAGAGTTTCTCGGCGCCGGTGCGGGCGTGGGTGATGGCGGCGGCGCGGTTCATGCCCGGGGTCTGCGCGGTGTTGATGTCGAGCTCGTTGGAGTGGACGACGTGGACGCCGTCGAATTTCCACTTCGGCTCGTCGTGCGAGTGGCTCATGCGATGTGGTCGACCGCCCAGCCCACGGCGTAGGAGACGACGAGGGCGAGGGCGAAGATCACGGCGTTGCGCGTCATGCCTTTCGGCAGGTCGGTGTCGTCGAAGTAGCGCTTGATGTAGAAGCTCGCCACGAAGAAGGCGATCGTCGACGCGATGATCCCCGCCATTGCGCTCCCGCTATTGCTTGCGCAGGTGGATGAAGCGGAGCTGGCTCTGCACCAGGTCGGGCACGACGACGGTCATCTCGCTTTTGCTTTTGGGGATGACGCCGAAATCGGCCGGGCCCTTGAAGCCCTCGGCGAGCTTCTTCACGCCGTCCTTGTCGCTCCACATGGAAAGCGAGCTGGTCGCCCAGTCGGTGTAGAGGAGTCCGCCGCCGGGCAGCTCGTAGAGGCCGTCGAGGCGGCCGATGGCATCGGTAAGCTTGACGACCTGGCCGCTCACGCCGAGGGCGGCGAGCGGGCGCGGATCGGGCGGGTTGAAGCCCGCCATCAGCAGCATGCCGGTCTTCGACGGGTAGAGGCCGTTCGGGTTGACGCCCCCGCCGGCGTAGGCCTCGGTCACTTTCGGGCTCTTCGTGCTCATGAAGTCGGCGGGCTCGATCTTGTAGACCTTGTCGCCGCGGTTGTCGCTCACGTAGAGCGCCTTGCCCATCACGCACGGGTCGTTGGCGAAGGTGGCGCCGATGTCGAGCTTGCGGCCCTTCTTCGACTTGAGGTCGAAGATCCAGACCGAGTCGATGTCGGTGACCCACAGCTTGCCGCCCTGGATCCAGATGCCCTTCGGCTTGTTCATCGGCGTGCTCGCCGTGCCGCCGAGCGCCTTCTCTTGGATTACTTTTCCGTTGAGGCCGACCTTGCTGATGTAACCGGTTCCTGTCTTGCCGGCGGGATCGAGCTTCTCGCCGCCGAAGTTGCCGACGTAGAGGACCTTGCCTTGTGGATCGTACGCGGCGGACTCGGGGAACTTGAAGCCGCCGACGGCTTGATCGGACGAGACGCGCCAGCCCTGGGCTGACGCGACGCTTGCAACGACGGATAAGGCGATAAGCGCGAGCGTTCTCATGGGTTTCCTTCTTCTCTTGTCATCGAATTGAAAACTTTACCACCGCGGAAGGTTTGTCAGGCATTGCAATAACTTTGCGGGCAGGCATTCATCCTGCGACAACAATGAGGACAATAAGCGATTGGGGGTTAAAGGATGGGCTTGTCGCGGTTCGGCAGGGCGACGCGAGTGCTGGTAGTCGACGACAACGCCGACGCCCGGCTCACGCTGCAGATGCTGCTGGAAGCCGAAGGCTACCGGGTGGAGACGGCGGCGAACGGCCGCGAGGCGCTGCGCGTGCAGCGCGAGCACCCGTCGCAGATCCTCATCACCGATCTCTACATGCCCGAGGCCGACGGCCTCGAGACGATGCAGCGCTTCCACAAGGACTATCCCGGGATGCCGGTGATCGTGATGTCGGGCGGCGGCGTGGACGCGCGCCTGCAGACCGACCACCTCACCGTCGCTCGCGAGCTCGGCGCGCGTACATTGCGCAAGCCGTTCACAGGCGAGGAGCTGCTGGAAGTGCTTCGCAGCGCCTAGAGGGCTACTTCTTTTTGGCGCGGCGGGCGGCGCGCTTGGCCGCCTTGACCGCCTGCGCGAGCTTGTTCTGGTGCTTCTGCAGGCGGCGGCGGTTGCGCAGGTTCTTGTTGGTTTGTCGCATCGTTCTTCCCGGTAGGTCCTAGTCCCTGAGATAGCCCCAGGCGTGCAGCCGGTCCGAGTCTTCCTCGAACCAGCGGTCGCCGATGTCCTCGCGGTAGTACATGTGCGGGATCATCACGTTCTTGACGCGATTGTAGGCCATCCGCTGCGCCTGCTTCATGGTCGGGCCGGTGCCGCAGGCGATCAGCACCACGCCGGAGGTGCCGGTGACCAGCCACTCGCCGCCCACGGTGCGCACGTCCTCGATGTGGAAGCCGTCGCGGCTCGGCGTCTTGAACAGGATCACCGCGTCCTTCGAGGTCGACTCGAGGGTCTCCATGTCGCGGTAGGGGAAGGGCGGCACGACGATGCGCACGCCGATTTGGAACCCGCTGCGCGTGCGCGCCCGCGTCAGCGTGCCGTCGGCCATGCCGCGCAGCAGGTCGCCGATCGGCGTCAGCAGGCCCTCCTGCTGGATGCTGATGCACGGGTAGCCGAAGCGCGCGGTGAACTCCAGCGGATAGATGCCGTTGTTGTTGACGATGCAGTTGACGTCGATGTAGCCGGTGTACTTCTCCTCGGCCAGCTTCGCCTCCATCTTCTTCAGCGTGGCGTTGAAGATGCGGTTCGGCTCGCTCCAGAACATCGAGGTGCCCATCTCGCCGGTGGGCGGGCCGATGTCGCCGGGAAACAGCTTCTTGTGCTCGAAGTTGACGTTGATCGGCAGCACGAACTCCTTGCCGTTGAAAAACGCGCCGACCGCGACCTCGATGCCGACTATGCGCCGCTGCAGCTGGAAATCCTTGATCTTGTCCGACCAGGCGCGCTTGTAGTCCTCCAGCATGTGGACCACGTCCTTGCCGTCCTCCTCCTCGCCGACGAACAGCAGCCGCTTCTCGTTCTGCGCCGCGCCGCTCGGCTTGATCACGTAGCGGTTGGGGCTTTGCTGCACGTAGGCGATGGCCTCGTCGAACGAGGTGAAGTTCTCCTGCTGGATGATGGGGACGCCGGCCGCCTTCAGCTCCTGCTGGCCGAAGCCGCGGTCGTCCTCCAGGCGGTCGGTGTAGGGAGAGCCGCCGACCACCAGCTTGCCCTTCTTCTTCAGCTCGGCCGACATCTCGCCCATGCCGAGGACGTCGTCGAACACCACCACGTCGGCCCAGTCCACTTCCTTTTTCCAGTCGCCGGTCTTCGGCACGAAGCCGTCGCCGATCTCCGTCTCCTCCGGGTCTTCTATGTAGAGGCGCGCCTCGTGGCCTTCGCGCACGACCTGCCAGGCGATGTCGGCGATGAGGCCGGTGTAGGAGACAAAGAGGTATTTGGCGGGCATTACTTCTTCTTCCCATCCACAAGGCAGCCCTCGAGCAGAACCAGCGCGCGCCGCGCGAACGCCCACATGTTCGCCTCGCGGTCGGCGCTCCAGGTCTTGAAGGCGATCGACGCCTCGACCGGGCCGGCGACGGCGAAGCAGGCGTGGCCGGCCGGATCGCCATAAGCGTTGCCGGTCGGCCCGGCGGCGCCGGTTTCCGACAGGCCCCAGGTCGCGCCGAGGTTCTGCCGCACGCGAGCGGCCAGCAGCTTCGCCCACGGCTCGCTCGCCGAGCGGATGCCGGCCGTTTCCTCCTTGGTGATGCCGAGCAGGGCGCCGCGGCCGGGGCGGGTATAGACAATGACGCCGCCGCGGTAGTAGGCCGACGCGCCGGGCACGGCCACCAGCGCCGCGTTGATCAGGCCGCCGGCCGACGATTCGGCCACGGCGAGGGTCTCGCCGCGCTGCTTGAGCAGCTCGCCCACGGCGGCGCCGAGCTTGGTCAGGCTTTCTGCCACGAATCCCTCAGCGTGACCGTACGGTTGAAGCCGCCGTCCTTCGGGTCGCGCACGAAGTAGCCGTGGCGCTCGAACTGGAAGGTCTCGCCGGGCTTGGCGTATTTCAGAGCGGGCTCGAGCTGCGCCGTGATAGTGCGCTTCGACTCCGGATTCAGGTCGAGCAGGAAGTCGCGCATCGTGCCGGGCGCCTCGACGTGGAACAGGCGGTCGTAGAGGTGGACCTGCGCGGCGTGGGCGGTCTTCGCGCTGACCCAGTGGATATTGCCCTTCACCTTGTACTTGTCGGCGCCCGGCGTGCCCGATTTGGAATCTTCGTAGTACGTGCAATGGACCGTGTCACCTTCCATGCCAACGCACTTCACCACATACCCAAATCGCAGACGGACGTCGTTGCCGGGGAACAGCCGGAAGTAACCTTTTTCAGGGTTTTGCTGGAAATCTTCCCTCTCGATCCACAGCTCGCCCGAGAACGGTACCTCGCGCTTGCCGGCGGCGGGCTGCTGCGGGTGGTTCGGCAGCTCGACGATCTCTTCCTTGCCCTTGGGCCAGTTGTCGATCGCCAATTTGATCGGATCGAGCACCGCCATGCGCCGCGGGGCGATCTCGTTCAGGTGCTCGCGCATGGCGTCTTCCAGCACGCCGAACTCGATCACCTGGTGCGCCTTGGAGACGCCGATGCGCTCGGCGAAGCGGCGGAAGCCCTCGGCCGTGTAGCCGCGGCGACGGCCGCCGGCGAGGGTGGGCATGCGCGGGTCGTCCCAGCCGTCGACGTGCTTTTCCTCGACCAGCTGGATCAGCAGTCTTTTCGACAGCACCACATAAGTCAGATTGAGCCGCGCGAACTCGATCTGCTGCGGCAGCGGCCGCTCGAGCAGCCCCGCCTCGGCGAGGCGCTGGTTGAACCAGTCGTAGAGCGGCCGGTGGTCCTCGAACTCCAGCGTGCAGAGCGAATGCGTGATGCGCTCGATGGCGTCGGAGCTGCCGTGCGCCCAGTCGTAGGTGGGGTAGATCTTCCACTTCGTCCCGGTGCGGTGATGGTGCGCGTGGCGGATGCGGTACATGACCGGGTCGCGCAGGTTCATGTTGGGCGAGGCCATGTCGATCTTGGCGCGCAGCACGTGCTTGCCGTCCATGTGCTTGCCGTCGCGCATCTCGCGCAGCAGGAGGAGGTTGGTGCTCGCGTCGCGGTCGCGGTAGGGGCTGGGGGTGCCGCGCTCGGTCAGCGTGCCGCGCGCGGCGCGGATCTCCTCGGCGCTCTGGCTGTCGACGTAGGCGTGGCCGCGGCGCACCATCTCCTCGGCGAACTCGTAGAGCTTCGGGAAGTAATCCGAGGCGTAGTACTCGTGCTCCTGCCAGTCGAAACCGAGCCAGCGGACGAGATCCTTGATGGCATCGACGTACTCCTGCTCCTCCTTCTCCGGGTTGGTGTCGTCGAAGCGCAGGTTGCAGCGGCCGCCGTATTCCTTCGGCAGGCCGAAGTTCAGGCTGATCGACTTGGCATGGCCGAAGTGCAGGTAGCCGTTCGGCTCGGGCGGGAAGCGCGTGACGACCTCGCCGAATTTGCCCTTCGAGAGATCCGCTTCGACGATCTGCCGGATGAAGTTGCTGTGCGAAGGAAGGCCGGGTTTGTTCACTCCCCCGATTCTAATCGTGCTCGAACAGGTCGGCGGCGACGAGTCGGTCCTCGATCTGCCTCACGCCCGGCACGTGTTTCGCAATCTCGACGGCGCGCGCCACCGCTTTCGCGTCGGCGAGCGCGCCTTTCAGCATCACACGGCCGCCGCGCGCCTGGATCTGCACGCCGCCGATCTTGGCCTCCTGCAGCGCTTCGGCGACGTCGAGCGCGAGCTTCAGATCGTCGGCGGCGGGATCGATCACCGTCAGCGGCTTCGGCGCCTGGGCGGGCGCGGCGGCGGCAAGCGCGAGCGCCAGGGCGAGGGTGAAGGCGCGCAGCATCAGCGCTTGGACAACCGCCGCTCGAAATCGTCGTCGGCGCCGAGGATGTAGCGGCCGAGCTCGTCCACGGCGTCCTCCACCTCGGCGGCGGGAACGCGGCAGGCCGTCTTGCCGACGCGGCGCACGCCGGTCAGCTCGATGGCCACCTCGTTTCTATCGTAGTCGGCTTTCAGCATGGCTTCGCACGGGAAGGGACCCTTGACCGTGAAGATGGCGCGGGTGACGTGGCCGAAGTCGTGGCGCGCGGTGGCCTGCAGCTCGTAGGACGCCTTCAGGCCCTTGAGGTACGCCTCGAGGCGTGCGACGTCGTCGCCGGTGATGACGAGCTTCACCGGCGGCTGCGCGGTGGCGTTGAACCGCAGCAGCGCATAGTCGAGATAGTCCCGGCTTTCGATGACCCGCGGCCGCGCGTCGGTGCGCGCCTCGGACAGCGCGACGGGAATGGTGCCCATGAACTGCACGGCGTAGGGGCGGCCGCTTGCCGGCCGCACCGAGCTCAGCTGCGCCGCGAAGTCGCCGAGGAAGCGGTTCGCCGCGCGCAGGGCGCGGTCGAGGGCTTCGATCGCGCGCCGCTTTTGCTGCGCCGGGTCTTCGGCTGCCGGCGCGGCGGCAGTCTGCTGGCGGAGCATGTCGAGCGCGCCAGGACGGCGCGGCGCGGTTGCGGGCGCCGCGCCCGGCGCGGGAGGCGCGCCGGCCGGGCGTCGCTGCGCTTCGGCTGCGGCCTTGCGGCGCGCTTCCTCGGCCTGCCGCGCGCGCTCCTTCTCTTCCTCCGCCGACCGGCGGCGCGCTTCGGCTTCTTCCTCGTCGAGGCGGCGCGCGAACGCGTCGAGGTCGTCCATCAGGCTCGCCGGCGAGGCGGCCGCGGGGCGCGGCTGGGACACGACCGTGCTCGCGAGCGACGCGACCGAGGGCTTCGCGCTCAGCGCCTGGCGCAGGTCGGTGGCCATCTCGCCCGCGGCGGCGTAGCGCTGCTCGGGCTTTTTCGCCAGCGCGCGCTCGAGGATCCGCTCGAACGCCTCGGGAATCGACGCGTCGAACGAGCGCACCGGCGGATGCGGCTCGCCGGCGATGCGGCTCATCACCGCCCACGGCGTGGTGTCGCTCTCCTTGTGGAACGGCGTGGCGCCGGCGAGCATCTCGTAGAGCACCACGCCGAGCGAGAACAGGTCGGCGCGCGGGTCGGCCTTCAGGCCGAGCACCTGCTCGGGCGACATGTAGCGCGGCGAGCCGAGCGTCGCGCCGGTCTGCGTCATGGTCGAGGAGGGCACGTAGGCGACGCCGAAATCGGTGAGCTTGCAGCGCCCGGAAGCCGCCACCATGATGTTCGCCGGCTTGATGTCGCGGTGGACGATGGAGAACTGGCGCGCGTGGTCGAGCGCGTCGGCGACCTGCGCCGCGACGTCGGCGGCCTGCGCGAACGGCAGTCGCTTCTGCTCGCGCAGCACCTGCTGCAGCGAGCGGCCTTCGAGCAGCTCCATCGCGATGTAGGCGACGCCGCCCTGCTCGCCGACGTCGAACACGGTGACGATGTTCGGGTGGTTGAGCCGCCCGGCCGAGCGCGCCTCGCGCAGGAAGCGTTCGCGGAACTCGGCGGCGATCTCCTCCGGCAGCGTCGGCAGCAGCGTCTTGATCGCCACCTCGCGATCGATCAGCGGGTCGATCGCGCGATAGACCGCGCCCATGGCGCCGCGCCCGAGCTCGCCCACGATCCGGTACCGGCCGAATGCCTCGCTCATGGGGTTAGTATTCCATTAGACTGCCGGACCGGAGGTAAAAAAATGATCACGCGGCGCTCCCTGTTGCTTTACAACTTCGGCATCGCCGGCCTGCTCGCCTTCATAGGGGCGATGAGCATGCTCGGCGCCGACGCCGCCCAGATCAGGCGCCTGAACGACCTCCCCAGCTTCAGCGCCGAGTCGCGGGCCTACGTCACCGACGAGAGCGAGATCGAGCGGCTGCGCGCGCGGGCGCTGTTCTACTTCGACGTGGCGCGCGACCTGAAGCGCGCGCGCTCCGACGACAGCAGCAAGCTGTTCAAGGACGTGAGCACCCTCGCGTTCTTCGTCGCCAGCCTGTTCGCCATCGGCGGCGCGATGCAGGTGGTGTACGCCCGCGCGCGCAAGAAGGCCGGCCTGGTGGAATAGGCGGGTAGCTAGCGCGCTACCTTCGGACGCGGCGTCGCCGAAACGAGCCAAGGCTCGAGGCGTCGTCCGAAGGACACTACAGCTTCAAAGCCCTTGTCCGGGCCTATGGTCGCCCGCAGCTCGACCGGAACATTGAGTTCATCGACGTTGACCTGCTCGACGTAGCCCCTGACCTCATTGCGGCGGTATTTGGTCCCATACGTACGCAGGACGTTTACGCGCCCGTTGGCGATTGCGTAGCGCTTTCGGTCCGCGTATTTGGCGCGCAGCCGGTCGCGGTCGAGGCCGGCGTCCACGACGTACAAGCGGCTGGCGTGGTCTCGCAGCTCGTCGCGCATTCTCCTGGCCCATTCGGGGACGCTCCCCGCGCTGCGATCGTTTGGCTGGGCGGCCGCCTTTGCTTCGAGCGCGGCGATCCGCCGCTCGGCGCGCACCAGCGCTCCCCGATACGCAGGGCCGTCCAACTCCAGAACCAGGAGAACATCCCGCGGCAGCGGCTCCGCGTAGCGTTCGTCGTCGATCCGCTCGGCGTGCGATAGATCGAAACCCAGCTCAGCCAGCTTGGCGCGGTCGAGCCAGCTCGATTCGCCCCACGGACCCGCAATGCCGGGCTCGTTGCCGTCGTCGCTCGGGGGTCGCGCAGGGACAGGCAGGCTCCATTTCAACTGCATGGCGAGCCCGCTGTTTTCCTTGGCGAAGCCCCACGAATACGGAGCGTTGAGCTCGCGGTCGGTCAAGCGGAGCTGGGCGTCGGGCTCGCCGCTGCGATTGTAGGCAACGCCGGCGAGTACGATGGCATTCGTCGCCGCGATGAGGGCCAGTCCTGCTGCGAGCGTATGGTGCCGCGTCCAAATCATGACGCGCCCGTCTGCAGCGCGCCGCGCAGGCGCCGCAGCACGACCAGGAAGAGGACCGCCGTAAGCCCGAGCAGCAGGAAGAACAGGTATTTCGGCATCGAATCCCACCACCAGTCGTAGAACTTGGTGTAGAGCAGGATGATGAACAGCGTTATGCCGGTGTTGACGACATGCCGCCATTGCTTTCGCACGCCCAACCAGATCACCGCGGCCGTGCCGGCAAAGCCGAGTACCTGATAGATGACCTCGACGACCGCGCGATCCAGGGGGAGATAACTGGCCCAGCCCCAGTTTGCGAGCACGATCATCGGCAGGAACAGCGCGAGGAGGGCGAAGACGCGGTACACCGGGGGGAAGTCGGGATGGCGCACGTGGCCAATGTAAGCAGGAACGGCGAACATCACGAGCGCGGCGGGGAAGAAGTTCTCCGGCCGCTGGCCGAAATAGAGCCAGTACATGCCGCTGATCGTGCCGGTGCGCGCGGCAATGAAAGCCGTGACGCAGATCAATCCGGCGCCGAGAAGCAGCCTTAGATCGGCGGTGTAGGCGAGAAGGAAGGCGAGTGCAGCCCAGACCACGAAGGCCTTGTCCGAAGGCGTGATGTTGAAGATGCTGCCGAGCATCGAGACGTTAAGGACGAAGCAGGCAAAGGCGACCATCGCCGCCAGCTTGGCGAAGTATCCTGACCCGTCGCGCGCCCGCACCCAGCAGAAGCCGGCGAACGAACCGCTCGCGGCGGCGACCAGGATGCCGACCTGCCAGCCCGTCTGGAGCAGTCCCCAGAACTGGTAGAAGAGGAAGAACACGCTCGCGGCGAGGGCGAGGGCGCCAAGCAGCGAGGCGATGCGCATGCCGAGCGACATCTGCTGAGCCTGGAGGCCGCGGTCGATGTCGAACTCGCCCGCGTAGGCGGCCAGCAGCGCGCGATGATGCCCGGCGACCGACCCGCGCTGCGATTCCGTGAGCGCGAGCACGCCGTCGCCCTCCAGGCGCTGCAGCTCCTGCTCGAAGGCGCGTATCTGGTCGGCGCGCCGTTGCGCCTCGGCGCGCGAGCGGGCAGCCATTGAGAACCTCCCCGTGGTTTTAAAAAATCTTATCTGCTAGCGTGCGCGGATGCTGGACCTTTTGTTCCGCGGTGCATCAATCGTCGACGGCACCGGTGCGCCGGCAAGGGCCGGCGACGTCGGCGTTTTGGACGGAAAGATTGTTTTCCCTTCGAAAACGGATTCCGCCAGGGAGACCATAGATGCCCATGGCGCTTCCCTGATGCCTGGAATCGTCGACGTCCATACGCACTACGACGCCCAGGTCACCTGGGACCCGACGCTGTCGCCTTCGGTCTCGCTCGGCGTCACCACCGCGGTGATGGGCAACTGCGGCTTCGGCATCGCGCCGTGCCCGGCGCCGCTGCGCGAGACGATGATGCGCAACCTGTCGGTGGTCGAGGGGATGGACCTCGACGCGCTGCTCGGCGGTACCCGCTGGACGTTCGAGAGCTTCGGCGAGTATCTCGACGCGCTGGAGAAAATCGGGCCCTACGCCAACGTCGCCGTGCTCGCCGGTCATTCCGCGATTCGCACCGCAATCCTCGGCGAAGAAGGCTCTACGAGACGGCTTCCCTCCCAACAGCAACTGGCCGCAATGCAATCCTCAGTGAGGGAAGCCCTGAAGGCAGGCGCGATCGGCTTCGCCTCGTCGTTCTCGCCGAATCACAGCGGCTGGGGCGGCAAGCCGATGCCATCTACCGTCGCGGAGGAGCAGGAGCTCCGCTCCCTCGCAAGCGAGCTCGGAAGCGCCCGGAGGGGAGTATTCGTGATGGCTACAGGCCCTCGGGTCACCCCCGAAATCATGGAGTCGATCGCCGCCGACACCGGTCGCCCCGCTTTCATGGTGACCGTACTGACCATGTATAACCAGGCGCAGCCCGAACGCGCGATGCAGTACTACGAGAAATGCGCGGCCGCGATCGCGCGCGGCCGCGAGGTGTACATCCACACCAGCTGCCAGCCGCTGTCGTTCGATTTCACACTGCAAGAGCCGTACATCATGTATTCGCACGATGCCTTCGACGCGGTCAAATCTGTGTTGCCCTCCGGTCGCTCCAACGTTTATCGCTCACAGGAGTTCAGAAGCCGGCTAAAAGAAAACTTCAGAAACCCAAAGTCAGGGATCTTGTTCTACGGCGACTGGTCGCAGGTGGAGCAGGACGGCGTGACGGTCACGGAGCTCGCGAGGCGCGAGGGCAAGGATCCGCTCGACTACGTGTTCGACCTGCCGCTCGACACGCAGCTGGTGGCGAAGCTGTTCCAGAACAGCGACCGCGGCGTGGCGCCGCTGCTGCGGCACCCGGCGGGCGTGGTGGCGCTGTCCGACGCCGGCGCCCACCTGATCTATTTCTGCGACGCCGGCTTCGGGCTGCACTTCCTCGAGCACTGGGTGCGCGAGACCGGCACGTTCACGCTGGAGGAGGGCGTGCGCCGCCTGACCAGCGACCCGGCGCGCAAGTACCGCATTCCCGGCCGCGGCGTGATCGCCGAGGGATATTGCGCGGATCTGCTGCTGTTCGATCCTTCGGAGGCAGGGATTTCCCCTCTCGAGAGGCGGCAGGATCTGCCCGCCGGCGGCGCGCGCATGATCCGCCGGCCGCGCGGTGTGCACGGCGTGTGGGTGAACGGACTACACGTCTTCGACGGTGAGAAATATGTCGCCCGACAGTACGGTCCGGGCCACGTGCTTAGGACCTTCGACGCATGAGGTAGGGCCCGGCATGCCCATTGCACGTAACACCGGTGGAATAAATTCTCCACTATGGGCACACGACTTCTTCCCCGTTCTTTGCCGGAGCTGTTCTCGCACGCGTTGATGATCGAGCGCGAGGCCACCAAGCGCTTCGCCGAGCTCGAGCACGCGATGCGCGACGCCGGGCTCGACCACCTCGCCGAGGAGTTCGGCTCGATCGGCCGCGAGGAGCGCGAGCAGTTCGAGGCGCTCTCGGTCGGCACCGCCGGGCACGAGCTGCCCGAGGTGCCGGGGTGGGAGTTCGATTCCTACTTCCGCGGGCCGGCGGGCTGGAAGCCGCGCAAGCCGCGCAGCGCGCGCGAGGCGATCGGCCTCGCCCTCGCCACCGAGCGCCGCGCGCAGAACTTCTACGCCGACGTCGCCGAGAGCTCGCGCAACGACGCGCTCAGCGCGTTCGCCGCCGAGATGGCGGCCGACGAGACGCGGCACATTCAAAGGCTCGAGCAGCTGCTCGCCCGGGAGCCGCGCGTCTAGGAAAGTCCAGCGTGGGACAATGGTTCCATGCTGGGATTGCTCCGCACGCTCGGCGGGCGAAGGCCTAAAGGAAGAGCACTTCTCTCCGTAGTCGGGATTGCCCTGGGGGTTGCCCTTGGGTACGGCGTCTATCTCGTCAACCGCGCCGCGGTCGAAGACCTGGCCTCGGCGGTGCGCAAGCTCGCCGGCGACGCCGACCTGCAAGTGCGCGGCGGGCGCGGCGGTTTTCCCGAGTCGCTCTATCCGCGCATCGCGCGCCTGCCCGGCGTGGCCGCCGCCAGTGCGGGACTCGAGCTCGACGCCGGCCTCGCCGGCACCGAGCGCACCGTGCGCATCATCGGCATCGACGCCGTGCGCGCGGGACGCATCGAGCTGCTCAAGCCCGACCGCGTGATCCTCTCGCCGGCCTCTGCTGCCCTGGTGAAGAACCGGCTCGAGCTTGTGATCGGCGAGAAGACGGTAAGTCTCATCGTCGCCGGCGTCGACGCGTCGCTCAACGGCGTGGTCGCGCTGACCGACGTCGCGACCGCGCAGTGGCGCCTGGAACGTATGGGGGAGTTGAATCGATTGGACGTTTTTCTTCGGAAAAGCGTCGATCGCGAACGAATACAGCAACAAATCGCCAATCTGCTTCCCCCGGGTGTTCAAGTTCAGCCGGTCGAGAGCGCGGAGCAGGCGAGCGCGTATCCGTCGCGCGCCTACCGCGTCAATCTCGACGTGCTGGCAATGGTGGCGCTGTTCACCGGCGGCTTCCTGGTCTTCTCGGCGCAGACGCTGGAAGTGGCGCGGCGCCGTGGCGAGCATGCGCTGCTGCGCGTGCTCGGGCTGCGGCGGGGCGGGCTGGCGCGGCTCGTGCTCGCCGAGGCGGCCTGCCTCGGCGTGCTGGGCGGGGCGCTGGGCGTCGCGCTCGGCTACGCGCTTGCCGCGGCAGCGCTCCGAGCCTGGGGCGCCGACCTCGGCGCGGGCGCATTCCGCGGCGTGTTTCCGCGGCTCGGCTTCGCGCCACTGCCGGCGCTGCTCTTCTTCCTTTCCGGCGTCGGCGTCGCCGTCTCCGGCGCACTGGTCCCGGCGCTCGACGCGGCGCGCGCCGCGCCCGCGCGGGCGCTGAAGGCCGGCGACGAGCAGGCGCTGCTCGGCCGGCTCCTGCCGGCATGGCCCGGCGTGGCGCTGGTCCTCGCCGGCGCGATGCTGGCGCAGCTCGGGCCGGTGAACGGACTGCCGCTGTTCGGCTACGCCGCGATCGCCTGCCTCCTGGTGGGAGCCGTTTTTCTGGTTCCCAAGGTGTTCGAGGTGCTCATGGGAAAAATTCCGCGTTCAAAAAATCCGGCGCTGGCTCTGGCCATGGGCCAGCTGCGCGGCGCGCCGGGACAGGCAGCGGTGAGCCTCGCGGCGATCGTCGCGAGCTTCGCGCTGATGGCGGCGATGGCGATCATGGTGGCGTCGTTCCGCGACTCGCTCGGCCGCTGGCTGGACGCGGTGCTGCCGGCGGATCTCTATTTCCGCACCACCCACGCCGGCGACACCGGCTACCTCGAACCGGAATTCGCCGCGCGCGTGCGCGCGCTGCCACAGGTGGCGCGCGGGGACTTCCTGCGCAGCGGCCGGCTGCTGCTCGATTCCGGCCGGCCGCCGGTCGTGCTCCTCGCGCGCGACCGCGCCGCGCCCGCGTTTCCGGTCGGCCGCCAATACGAGCGCAGGGCAGGCGATCCGCCGCCCGCGTGGGTGAGCGAAGCAGTTTTCGATCTGTATGGTTTCGCTCCCGGGGCAACCATAAAACTTCCCTTGGCAAATCAACTTCACGACTTCGTCGTCATTGGCGTGTTCCGCGACTACGCCCGGCAGCACGGCGCGATCCAGATCGATCGCGCCGACTATGCGGCGCTCACCGGCGACCGGCGGATCAACGACGGCGCGCTGTGGCTCGCGCCGGGCGCGACGCCGGCGCAGGCGATGGAGGCGATCCGCGCGCTGCCCGGCGCGGGCGGCGTCGACCTCGCATTGCCCGGCGACATCCGCGAGGTGTCGCTGCGCATCTTCGACCGCAGCTTCGCCGCGACCTACGCGATGGAGGCCGTGGCGGTGCTGGTCGGCCTGTTCGGGCTGTCGTCGAGCCTTGGCGCGATCGTGCTCGCGCGCCGGCGCGAGTTCGGCGTGCTGCGCCACCTCGGCGTGACGCGCCGCCAGATCGGCGCCATGCTCGCCGCCGAGGGCGGCCTGCTCGCGCTCGTCGGCGCCGCCGCCGGCCTCGCCGCCGGCTGGGCGATCGCGCTGGTCCTCGTGCACGTGGTCAACCGCCAGTCGTTCAACTGGAGCATGGAGATTCACGCGCCGTACGCGCTGCTGGCCGGGCTGGCGACGATCCTAGTAGGTTTGTCGGTGTTGACGGCGGTGCTCTCCGGCAGGGAGGCGATGAGCGCAGGGGCCGTGCGCTCAGTGAGGGAGGACTGGTGAAGCGTCGCGATTTTCTGGCTTTGCCTTGGCTGATCTGTCCAGAGATCGCCTTTTCGGAGACCGTGAAATATCCGGCGGTCAAACCCGGCCGTCCCCTTCGCTTTCCCCGCGACCACGGCGCGCATCCCGACTTCCGCACGGAGTGGTGGTACGTCACCGGCTGGCTCGACGGGCCGCTTGGCTTCCAGGTCACCTTCTTCCGCGCGCGGCCGGAGGAGCAGAGCGCGAACCCAAGCGCGTTCAATCCACGGCAGGTGCTGTTCGCGCACGCCGCGCTCTCGGATCCGCAGCGCGGTCATCTGCTTCACGACCAGCGCGCAGCGCGCGCCGGCTTCTCGCTCGCCGAGGCGGAGACCGGGCGCACCGGCGTGTGGATCGACGATTGGCGCCTCGAGCAGGAAGGTAACCGCTACCAGGCGCGCATCGCCGCGCGCGAGTTCGACTTCGATTTCACCTTCTTCGCCTCGCAACTCGTGCTGCAGGGCGAGGCGGGCTTCAGCCGAAAGGGCTTCCGCCCCGAGGAGGCCAGCTACTACTACAGCCGCCCGCAGATGAACGTGGTCGGCAGCGTCAACGGCAAGAACGTCACCGGCACCGCCTGGCTCGACCACGAGTGGTCGAGCGCCTACCTCGCGCCCGAAGCGGCTGGGTGGGATTGGTGCGGCATCAACATGCTCGACGGCTCCTCGCTGATGGGGTTTCGCATGCGAGACCGCAAGGGGGAAACGCACTTCGCATCGCCGGGCATCACGATGACGCCCTTGAGGACCTGGAAATCGCCGCGTACCGGCGTGGAATATCCCGTTTCCCAGATCATCAAAACCGGAAAAGAAGAAATTGTTCTGAAACCTCTGATGGATGACCAGGAGCTCGATGCGCGAGCCAGCACCGGCACGATCTACTGGGAAGGTGCGGTACGCGCTTTCAATAAAGAAAATATTGAAATTGGAACAGGCTACCTGGAGCTCACCGGCTACTGGAAGCCGATGAAGCTTTGAGCGTGGAGAGCGCGACCCCGGCGAGGATCAGCGCGATGCCGGCGAAGTGGAACCAGCGCGGATATTCGCCGAGGAAGGTCGCAGCGAGGCCGACGCCGATCGCCGGCATGAGGTGCATCGTCGAGCCGGCACGCGCGGCGCCGAGCCGCGAGACGACGTAGCTCCAGCCCGCGTAGGCGAGGAGGAGCGAGGCGATGGCCGAGTAGAGGATCGCGACGATCGCGGTGGTGTTGAACGGCAGAGGCGCCCGCTCGAGCGCGATCCACGGCGCCATGAAGACCAGGCCGAAAGCGCAGACGACCACGATCAGCTCGGCGACGTCGAGCGCGTCGCGCCGCAGGCGCAGCAGCACGGTGTATGAAGCCCACATCACCATCGAAGCAAGCGCCATCAGGTCGCCGCGGTTGAAGGAGAGCGCGGCGAGCCGCGCCGGATCGCCCTGCGAGGCGATGGTGGCGATGCCGCAAAATGAGACGGCGACGCCGAGCCACTGCCGCGCGGCGATGCGCTCCTTGAGCAGCAGCGGCGCCATCAGCAGCACGAAGATCGGCGCCGTCGACAGGTACAGCACGCCGCTCGTCGCCGTCGTGTAGTGCAGCCCGAGCCACTGCAGCGCGAGGTGGATGCCCCCGCCGGCGAAGCCCATGGCCGCGAGGATCTTCCAATCCTGGGCTTTCAGCGCGGGGAGTTTTTTCAAAAGCGACCGGAGGACAAAAGGAAGAAGGATCAACAGAACGACGATCAACCTTCCCACCGTCGCTATCCCGGGCGCGACCTCGTCTCGCACGGCGCGCGCGACGATCCAGTTTCCCGACCACAGGGAAAGCGTCGCGAGCAGCACCAGCCAGGCGGTGAAACGCATCGGAGCGGATTATGGCCTGCATGCTAGAGTCGGCTGATGCCCCGGGTGCAGGCGGCGGGCCGCTCGCTCAACTACGAATGGACCGGCGGCGGGAGCGCGGCGCGTCCCGTCCTCGTATTCCTGCACGAAGGCCTCGGCTCGATCCGGCAGTGGCGCGATTTTCCGGCGCAGGT
>DASXKY010000035.1:0-56458 GCA_036496555.1 Burkholderiales bacterium
GCGACAACGGCTCGGGCATGCACGTGCATCAGTCGGTGTGGAAGGGCGGCAAGAACCTGTTCGCGGGCAACGGCTACTCGGGCCTGTCCGAGTTCGCGCTCTACTACATCGGCGGCATCATCAAGCACGCCAAGGCGCTGAACGCGATCACCAACCCGGGCACCAACAGCTACAAGCGCCTGGTGCCGGGCTTCGAGGCGCCGATCAACCTCGCCTACTCGGCGAAGAACCGCTCTGCTTCCTGCCGCATCCCGTACGTCAACAGCCCGAACGCGCGGCGCGTGGAAGTGCGCTTCCCGGATCCGACGGCGAACGCCTACCTCGCTTTTGCGGCCATGCTGATGGCCGGACTCGACGGTGTGGCGAACAAGGTCCACCCCGGCGATCCGGTCGACAAGAACCTGTATGACCTCGAGCCGGAAGAGGCGAAGAAGGTGCCGAACGTGTGCGCATCGCTCGAGGAGGCCCTGATGAACCTCGACAAGGACCATGCCTTCCTCACCAAGGGCGGCGTGTTCTCCGAGGATTTCCTCGAGTCCTACGTGGCGCTCAAGCACGAGGAGTTGACGCGCTTCCGGATGACCACCCATCCGGTCGAGTTCGACATGTACTACTCGTCGTAAGCCGGTCCCGACGCGGCTGCGTTAAGAGGGGGTGGGCATGAGCCCGCCCCTTATTTTTTGGGTAGACTGGCTGCCATGTGGGGACTTAGGGCCTTGATTCTCGTGACTTTTGGCGCGGCCGCGCTGTCCGCGCGCGCCCAGGTCACGGAGATCTACAAGTGCATCGATCCGCAGAGCGGCCGGCCGCTCTACACGAGCGACAAGCGCGAAACGGCCAGCAAAAAGTGTGAGCTGGTGTCGCGCGAGATCAACGTGGTGCCAGCCCAAAAGCCGGCGCCGATCCCGGCGCCGAGCGCACGCTCCAGCTTCCCGCGCGAGACCCCGCAGGCCAAGGCCTCGGCTAAGGAGCGTCAGCGCGACGTGCTCGAGAGGGAACTCGCTTCGGAGCAGGAGTTGCTCGCGCAAGCTCAGAAGCAGCTCACCGAACAGGAGTCCATCCGGCTGGGAGACGAGAAGAACTACGCGCGCGTGCTCGACCGCCTGCAGCCCTATAAGGACAACGTCGACCTCCACGAAAAGAACATCGAGGCGCTGAAGCGCGAGCTCAGTAACGTCCGCTAAGTGCTCTCCTTCGCTGGCCTGGACCTGCTCGCCACGGCGGTGGTGGTGCTCGATGATGACTTCGTCGTGCGCTACGCCAATCCCGCCGCGGAGAACCTGCTCACCGCGGGCGCGAGAAGCCTCATCGGACAGCCGTTCCTCGGTTTCTTTGCCGAACGCAGCGTGCTCGAGCGGGCGCTCGAGGAGGCACGCATCACGCACTGGGACTATTCGTCGCAGAACGTCACCTATACGCGGGGCGGCCGCGTAGAAGTGCCGCTCTCCTGCACGGTGACGCGTATCGACGCATTCGGCCTCGCCCTGCTCGCCGAGCTGCGGCCCATCGAACAGCAGCTCCGCCAGGCGCGCGAAGAGCGGCTTGCCTCGGAGCAGCAGGCGAGCCGTGAGCTGATCCGCAATCTCGCGCACGAGATCAAGAACCCGCTGGGCGGCCTGCGCGGCTCGGCGCAGCTGCTCGAGCGCGAGCTCGACAAACCAGAGTTGCGCGAATACACGCAGGTGATCATCAACGAGGCCGACCGGCTGCAGGCGCTGATGGACCGCATGCTGACGCCGCATCGCACGCCGCGCGTCGAGCCGCTCGGCATTCACGAGGTGCTGGAGCGCGTGCGGCAGCTGGTGCAGGCCGAGTTTCCGGTGACGCGGATCGAGCGCGACTATGATCCCAGCTTGCCCGAGATGCAGGGCGATCGCGAGCAACTGATCCAGGCGGTGCTCAACATCGTGCGCAACGCGGCGCAGGCCGGCGCCACGAGCGTGCTCCTGCGCAGCCGGGCACTGCGACAGGTCACCATCCTGCGGCACCGACACAAGCTGGCACTAGAATTGCAGGTAGTCGACGATGGCCCGGGGGTTCCGGAGGAGATCGAGGACAGGATCTTCAATCCGCTGGTTTCCGGGAGGGAAGGCGGTACCGGTTTGGGGCTCTCGCTCGCGCAGACATTCGTCCAGTATCACCAAGGCGTCATCGAGTTCGAGTCCCGCCCGGGCCGAACAATATTCAGGATCCTGCTGCCGCTGACATGAAACCGGTCTGGATCGTCGACGACGATCGCTCCATCCGCTGGGTGATCGAGAAGGCGTTGAGCCGCGAGGGGATCGCCTTCAGCTCGTTTTCCTCCGCGCAGGAGGCGCTGAATGCGCTTTCCGGCAGCGCACCCGAGGTGCTGATCTCCGACGTCCGCATGCCCGGGCTGTCGGGGCTGGAGCTGCTGAATGCCGTCAAGCAACGCCATCCCGAGGTGCCGGTCATCGTGATGACCGCGTATTCCGATCTCGACAGCGCCGTGGCCGCGTTCCAGGGCGGCGCGTACGAATATCTGCCGAAGCCGTTCGACGTCGATCAAGCAGTGGAGTTGATCCGGCGCGCGCTCGACGAGAGCCGGCGCGAGTCCGAGGCGGCCGAGCCGCTGCCGCAGGCGCCCGACATGCTCGGGCACGCTCCCGCCATGCAGGAGGTGTTCCGGGCGATCGGCCGGCTTTCGCAGTCCAGCGTGACGGTCCTCATTACCGGCGAATCGGGCACCGGCAAGGAGCTAGTCGCGAGAGCACTGCACCGCCACAGTGCGCGCTCGTCCAAGCCTTTCATCGCCATCAATACGGCAGCGATGCCGAAGGACCTGCTCGAGTCCGAGCTTTTCGGCCATGAACGCGGCTCCTTCACCGGCGCCCAGCAGCAGCGCCGCGGACGCTTCGAGCAAGCCGAGGGAGGCACGCTGTTTCTGGATGAGATCGGCGACATGCCGGCCGAGCTGCAGACGCGACTCCTGCGCGTGCTCTCCGACGGCACGTTCTACCGGGTGGGCGGCCACCAGCAGATGAAGGTGAACGTCCGCGTCATCGCTGCAACCCACCAGAACCTCGAGCAGCGCGTGCGCGAAGGCACGTTCCGCGAGGATCTCTACCACCGCCTCAATGTGATCCGGCTGCGCTTGCCGAGCCTGAAGGAGCGCGCCGAGGACATCCCGCTGCTCGCCAAGCATTTCCTCGCCGCGAGCGCGCGGCAGCTCGGCGTCGAGCCGAAGCGCCTGTCCGAGGAAGCGCTGGCCGCCCTGAGCCGGCTCGAATTTCCAGGCAACGTGCGTCAGCTCGAGAACCTCTGTCACTGGCTCACTGTGATGGCGGCCGGGCAGGTGATCGAGGCCGGCGACCTGCCCGCCGAGCTTCGCGAGCAGCCGGCCGGAACGGCTTCCGACTGGATTGGGGCCCTCGAGGCAGAAGCCGAGCGGCGCCTCACGCGCGGCGATACCGGGATCCTGGACGCGCTCGGCCGGCAGTTCGAAAGGGCCCTCATCGCGCGCGCGCTCGCCAGGACCGGCGGGCGCCGGATCGAGGCGGCCAACCTGCTCGGCATGGGCCGCAACACCATCACGCGAAAGATCCAAGAGCTTGGAATCGAGGACGGGCCCGAGGAGGAATCGAGCTAGTTTTTTTCACAACCTGTTTTTCACAATATGAAACAGGGGGTCCTTAAGTGATTGAGATTGATCCATATAGACTCCCCGAAACTGTTGCGGCGGCGCAGCAAGCCCTCTTAGAATGGGCCGGTTCTTTCGAGGACCTCAAATGCCCGTCGCGATCGCCAACGAAATCGAAGTGCTCGCCCCCACGAGCGGTGAGCTTGCTCAGATTCTCACGCCGCCGGCGCTGGAGTTCGTAGCGAAGCTGCACCGCCGGTTCGAGCCGCGGCGTCAGCAATTGCTCGCCGCGCGAGCCGCGCGGCAGAGGCAGTTCGATCGTGGCGTCCTGCCCGATTTTCTGCCCGAAACGAAGAAGATCAGGGACGCCGACTGGGTGGTCGCGTCGCAGCCGAAGGACATGCTCGATCGCCGCGTCGAGATCACCGGGCCGACCGACCGCAAAATGGTGATCAATGCGCTGAACTGCGGCGCCTCCACCTTCATGGCGGACTTCGAAGACGCCAACTGCCCGACCTGGCACAACATGATCGATGGCCAGATCAATCTGCGCGACGCGGTCCGGCGCACGATTAGCCTCGATCAAGGCGGCAAGCACTACCGACTCAACGAAAAGACGGCAGTCCTCATCCCGCGCCCGCGCGGCTGGCACCTCGACGAGAAGCACGTCACCGTCGACGGCCAGCCCGTAGCGGGCGGCCTCTTCGATTTCGCGCTGTTCTTCTTCCACAACGCGAAGGAGTTGCTCGCGCGCGGCGCGGGGCCGTATTTCTACCTGCCGAAGATGGAGTCGCATCTGGAAGCCCGTCTTTGGAATGAAATCTTCGATTTCTCCGAGAACGAGATCCAGATCAAGAAAGGCTCGATCAAAGCCACTGCGCTGATCGAGACCGTGGTCGCGGCGTTCGAGATGGACGAGATCCTGTACGAGCTGCGCGAGCACTCGGCGGGCCTCAACATCGGCCGCTGGGACTACATCTTTTCCTGCATCAAGAAATTCCGCTCGAACCGCGATTTCTGCCTCGCCGACCGCGCGCAGGTGACCATGACGGCGCCCTTCATGCGCGCCTACGCGCTGCTGCTCGTCAAGACCTGCCACCGCCGCGGCGCGCCGGCAATGGGCGGCATGGCGGCGCAGATTCCGATCAAGAACGATCCGGCCGCCAACCAGGCGGCGATCGACAAGGTGCGCGCCGACAAGCTGCGCGAAGTCACCGACGGCTGCGACGGCACCTGGGTGGCGCATCCCGGCCTGGTCGGGGTGGCGAAGGAAGTTTTCGACCAGCACATGCCGCAGGCGAACCAGTACGGGCGGCAGCGGCCTGATGTAGACGTTACCGCCCGAGACTTGCTTGCGTTTCAACCTTCCTCGCCGATCACCGAGGCGGGCCTGCGCAACAACATCTCGGTCGGCATCCAGTATCTCGGCGCCTGGCTCGCGGGCAACGGCTGCGTGCCGGTGTTCAACCTGATGGAAGACGCCGCCACCGCCGAGATCTCGCGCTCGCAGATCTGGCAGTGGATCCGCTCGCCCAAGGGCCTGCTCGACGACGGCCGCAAAGTGACGGTCGACCTGTTCAAGAATCTGCTGGTCGAGGAGCTCGCCAAGGTGAAAGCCGCCGGCGGCGAGGGGAAATACGACGAGGCGGCGCGGCTCTTCGAGAAGCTGACCGCCGACGAGAGCTACGTCGAATTCCTCACTCTGCCGGCGTATCAACTGATCGACTGAAAGCGTCTTCCCTAACTTAGCTCGGCCACTACCGGCGCGTGATCGGAAGGCCGCTCGAGCTTGCGCGGCGCGACGTCGATGCGGCAGCTCCGGCAGCGCGGTGCAAGGGTGGGCGAAAGCAGGATGTGGTCGATGCGCAGCCCCCAGCCGCGCTGGAACGCCGCCAGGCGATAGTCCCACCAGGTGAATCGCTCCTCCGCCTGCGGGAAGAGCCGGAACGCGTCCTTGAAGCCGAGATCGACAAGCGCGCGGAAGGCGGCGCGCTCGGGCTCGGAGAAATGGATCTTTCCTTCCCAGCGCTTCGGATCGTGCACGTCGCGGGGCTCGGGAGCGATATTCAGATCGCCCAGCACCGCCACTTCGCCGCTGACTTCCTTCTTCAGCCAGGCCGTCAGCGCGGCGTACCAGCGCAGCTTGTATTCATATTTCTCCGAGGCCGGTGCCTGGCCGTTCGGCGCATAGAGGCAGACGATGCGCAGGCCCTCGACGGTCGCGGCGATGACGCGCTTCGGCTCGTCGGCGAAATCCGCGATACCGCGCGCCTCCGCGGAAAGCGGCGCACGGGAAATGATCGCCACGCCGTTGTAGGTTTTCTGCCCGCTGTAGACCACGCGATAGCCCGCCGCCTCGATCTCGGCGAGCGGGAAGCTGCGATCCTCGGTTTTGGTCTCCTGCAGGCACGCGACGTCGGGCTGCACCGCCGCCAGCCAGCCGAGCAGGTGCTGCAGGCGCACCCTCAACGAGTTGACGTTCCAGGTGGCGAGCTTCACCGCGCTACTTCGAGAAGCGCGGGGCGTACGGTCCGGTTGGCCTGGGTTCTTCCGCCGGCGCGGCGGGCTTCGCCGGCTCCGCCTGCGCGGCGCCGGGCGCGGTGTAGCCTTCGGGCGGCTTGGGGGCGGCTTGGCTGCGCGCCTGGATCAGCCCGGCCTTTGGGTAGCGCGCCGAATCAAGCAGCGCGTCGAACGCGTCCTGCTGGAATCCCTTCTGCACGCTGCGGCCGACGGTGAGCACCGGCACGTCGAGCGTGCCGCCGGTCAGCTTCCTCAGGTCTTGGGCGGTATCTTCCTCCCATACCTGCACTTCCTTGAACGGCACGCCGCGGCGGTTGAGCAGGGAACGCGCCTGATCGCAAGGGTCCTTGCAGCTCGGCGCCGTGTAGAGCTTGACCGGAAATTCCTTCATCGCCTGGGCGAGCTCGTACGGCTTGCCTTGGTTCGTCTCGGCCGGTACGGAGCGCGCCGCCTGCTTCTTCACGCCCGTTGCCGAAGCCGGCGGCGGCGTGTCGGTGATGTGGACGCGGCCGTTTTCGTCGGTCCAACGGTACATCTGCTGAGCGCCCGCCGCGGCCGCGGCGAGAAGGAGGAAAACAGCCAGAACTGCGCTGGACTTGGCGGCGTTCTGAGGTACGCCGATCATGCAGCGATCATACCATTGTGCCGCAGCAGGGGCTCGACGCTCGGGTCGCGTCCGCGGAAGGCGCGGAACGATTCGGCCGCCGGCCGGCTGCCGCCGACGGCCAGGATCTCTTCGCGAAAGCGCTTGCCCGCGTCGGCGCTGAGAACGCCTTTTTCCTCGAACAGCGCGTAAGCATCCGCGGAGAGAACTTCCGCCCACTTGTAGCTGTAGTAGCCCGCTGCGTAGCCGCCGCCGAAGATGTGCGAGAAGCTGTTCGGGAAGCGGTTGTACTCCGGCTGCGGCAGCACGGCGATGCGCCGGCGCACCTCCCTGAGCAGGTCGAGTGCGCTATGGCCCGCCGCGGGATCGAAGTCCGAGTGCAAGAGCATGTCGAACTCGGCGAATTCGATCTGGCGCAGGAAGCCGAGCCCGCTCTGGAAGTTCTTCGCCGCGATCATCTTGTCGAACAGGGCGCGCGGCAAAGTCTCTCCACTGTCGACGTGCCGGGTCATGTGCCGCAGCACTTCCCATTCCCAGCAGAAGTTCTCCATGAACTGGCTGGGCAACTCGACCGCGTCCCACTCGACGCCGTTGATGCCGGAGACGCCGAGGTCCTCGACCCGCGTGAGCAGGTGGTGCAGGCCGTGGCCGAACTCGTGGAACAGCGTCGTCACTTCGTCGTGGGTGAAGAGCGCCGGCTTGTCTCCCACTGGCCGCGAAAAATTGCAATTGAGATACGCCACCGGCGTTTGAATACGGTCGCCTTTGCGCCGGCGGCCGATGGCGTCGTCCATCCACGCGCCGCCGCGCTTCGTCTCGCGCGCGTAAAGATCCAGATAGAACTGCCCCACAAGATTGTCAGGTGCGGCGCCGCCGGCCGCGCGCACGTCGAAGAAACGCACGTCCTGGTGCCATACCGGCGCCTGCGACGGCGTGATGCGTACTTGATAGAGCGCCTCCGCCACGCGGAACAGGCCCGCGAGCACGACGTCCTCGGGGAAGTACTGCTTCACTTCCTGCTCCGAGAAGGCGTAACGCTTCACGCGCAGCTTCTCCGAGGCGTAAGCGACGTCCCAGGCTTGCAGTTCGGCGAGGCCGAGCGCCTCGTGGGCGAAGGCGCGCAGTTCCGCCGCGTCTTTCTCGCCGAAGGGGCGCGCACGGCGTCCGAGGTCGTCGAGGAAACCGAGCACCTGCTGCGGCGACTCGGCCATCTTCGGCTCGAGCGACAGCTGGGCGAAATTGGCGAAGCCGAGCAGGCCCGCCATCTCCCGGCGCAGCTCGACGATCCGCGCGATGAGCGGCGTGTTGTCCCAGTCCTTGCGGCCGAACTCGGAGGCGCGCGTCACGCTCTCGCGGTACATCGTCTCGCGCAGCGAGCGGTCCCCGGCGTACTGCATCACCGGGAAAAAGGAGGGCGCGTGGAGAGTGAACTTCCAGCCGGACTTGCCTTCCTTCTCCGCCGCCTCGCGCGCGGCGTGCAGAACGTCGGACGGGATGCCGGCAACCCGCTTTTCATCCACCACGATCGAGTAGGCGTTCGTCGCGTCCAGCAGGTTCTCGGAGAACTTGGCGCCGAGCTTGGACAGCTCCTCGGAGATCTCGGCGAAGCGCTTTTTCTTCTCTGCCGGCAGCTCGGCGCCGCTGAGGCGGAAATCGCGGATCGCGTTCTGGACGATTTTTCTCCTTGCGCTACTCAAGGAAGAAAATTCCTTCGATTTTTCCAAAACCTTGTACTTCGCGAACAGCGCCTCGTTCTGACCGAGCTCGGTCCAGTACTTCGAAATCTTCGGCAGGTTGGCGTTGTAGGCCTCGCGCAGCGCCGGGCTGTCCAGCACGGCATGCAGGTGCGACACCTGGCCCCAGGCGCGGCCGATGCGCTCGTTGGCGTCCTCCTGCGGCGCGACGAACGCTTCCCAAGTCGGCGCGGCGCGCTCCGCCGCGGCGATGGCGGCGCGCCCGGCGGCGAGCAGCTCGTCGACTGCCGGCGCGACGTGCTCGGGGCGCAGGTCGGCGAAGCGCGGCAGTCCGGAAAAGTCGAGCAGGGGATTGAGTTCGATGGGAGCGTTCATTGGGTGGCGGCGCGCAGGCAATTTTCCAGGAGCATTGCGATCGTCATCGGCCCGACCCCTCCTGGTACCGGGGTAATCCAGCCGGCGACATCCTGGACCGCGGCGAAATCGACGTCGCCGGCGAGCGAGCCGTCGGGCAGGCGATTCATCCCGACGTCGATCACGCAGGCGCCGGGTTTGACCATCGCTGCGCCGAGGAGTTTCGCGCGCCCGATGGCGGCGACGAGGATGTCGGCTTCGCGCGCGATCTTCTCCAGGTCGCGCGTCTTCGAATGGCAGATGGTGACGGTAGCGTCTCTTTGCAAGAGCAGCAGCGCGAGCGGCTTGCCGACGATGTTGGAGCGGCCGACCACTACCGCGCGGCGGCCGGCGAGCGGAATGTCGGCGCTCTCCAACAGGCGCATGACCCCGGCCGGCGTGCACGGCACCAGGCCAGGTGCCCCAGCGAGAAGCGCGCCCATGTTCTCTGCGTGGAAGCCGTCGACGTCCTTTTGCGGCGCCACTGCCGCGAGCACGCGAGCCGAATCGATGTGCTTCGGCAGGGGCAGCTGCACGAGGATGCCGTGCACCGCGGGATCGGCATTCAATTTCCTGATGCGTCCCATTAGTTCTTCTTGAGTGACCGAGGCCGGGTAGTCGATCTGCTGCGAGCGCACCCCGACTTCCTCGCAGGCACGCGTCTTGTTGCGCACGTAGACCTTCGAGGCCGGGTCGTCGCCGGCGAGGATCACGGCGAGGCCCGGCGTCGTGCCGCGCTGCGCCATGGCGGCGACCTTGGCTTTGACGCCGGCGCGCACCTGCGCGGCGAGCGCCTTGCCGTCGAGAATTCTGGCGGGCATGTGTTGCATAATACTGTGACCGAAAGCCACAAGCTCGAGGCGCCATGTCTGCCGTTCCCCGATTTCCCGCCGCCAACGACCCCGATGCGCTCGAGACGCAGGAGTGGCTCGACGCGCTCGAAGCGGTGGTCGAGCGCGAAGGCCCCGAGCGCGCGCACTTCCTGCTCGAGAAGCTGATCGAGCAGGCGCGCCGCACCGGCGCGACGATTCCGTTCTCGCCCAACACGGCGTACATCAACACCATTCCGCCGCACCTCGAGGAGCGCTCGCCGGGCGATCCGGCGCTCGAGGAGCGCATCCGCTCCTATTGCCGCTGGAACGCGATGGTGATGGTGGCGAAAGCGAACAAGTCCGACGACGAGCTGGGCGGACACATCGCGAGCTTCGCCTCGGTCGGCACCATGTTCGGCGTCGGGCAGAACCATTTCTGGCACGCGCCGCACGAGGGGCACGGCGGCGACCTGGTCTACTTCCAGGGACATTCGTCTCCCGGCGTCTACGCGCGCGCGCTGCTCGAAGGGCGCCTGACGCAGGACCAGCTGCTCAATTTCCGCCGCGAGGTCGACGGCAAGGGTGTCTCGTCCTATCCGCACCCATGGCTGATGCCGGACTTCTGGCAGTTCCCGACCGTCTCGATGGGGCTCGGCCCGATCCAGGCGATCTACATGGCGCGCTACCTGAAGTACCTCGAGGCGCGCGGCCTGGCGCAGACCGCGAACCGCAAGGTGTGGGTGTTCTGCGGCGACGGCGAGATGGATGAGCCGGAGTCGCTCGGCGCGATCGGCCTCGCTTCGCGCGAGAAGCTCGACAACCTGATCTTCATCGTCAACTGCAACCTGCAGCGCCTGGACGGTCCGGTGCGCGGCAACGGCAAGATCATCCAGGAGCTGGAGGGCGACTTCCGCGGCGCCGGCTGGAACGTGATCAAGGTGATCTGGGGCTCGTACTGGGACCCGCTGTTCGCGCGCGACCTCGAAGGCCGCCTGCTCAAGGTGATGGAAGACACCGTCGACGGCGAATACCAGAACTACAAGGCGAACGACGGCGCCTTCGTGCGCAAGCACTTCTTCGGCAAGGATCCGAAGGTGCTCGAAATGGTCTCGCGCATGACCGACGAGGACATCTGGCGCCTGAACCGCGGCGGCCACGATCCGCACAAGATCTACGCCGCGTACGCGGCGGCGGCGAAGCACAAGGGCCAGCCGACGGTGATCCTGGCGAAGACCATCAAGGGCTACGGCCTCGGCAAGCAGGGCCAGGCGAAGAATCCCACGCACCAGCTGAAGAAGGTCGACGTCGCCACCATCCGCGAGATGCGCGACCGCTTCAACATCCCGATCCCCGACGACAAGCTCGAGGCGCTGCCGTTCTACATCCCGGCGCCCGACTCGCCGGAGATGAAGTACCTGCACGAGCGGCGCTCGGCGCTCGGCGGCTTCGTGCCGTCGCGCCGGCGCAAAGCCGAGGCGGCGCCGGCGGTGCCGCCGCTCGAGGCCTTCGACGCGATCCTGAAGGGCTCGGGCGAAGGCCGCGAAATCTCGACGACGATGGCGTTCGTCCGCACGCTCACGGTGCTGGTGCGCGACAAGGAGCTCGGCAAGCGCATCGTGCCGATCGTGCCCGACGAGGCGCGCACCTTCGGCATGGAAGGCATGTTCCGCCAGCTCGGCATCTTCGCCGCCGAGGGCCAGAAGTACGAGCCCGTCGACAAGGACCAGGTGATGTTCTACCGCGAGGACAAGCAGGGCCAGATCCTTGAGGAAGGCATCAACGAGGCGGGCGCCTTCTCCTCCTGGATCGCCGCCGCGACCGCCTACAGCCACTCCAACCAGGTCACGGTGCCATTCTTCATCTTCTACTCGATGTTCGGCTTCCAGCGCGTGGGCGACCTCGCCTGGGCGGCGGCCGACCAGCGCGCGCGCGGCTTCCTCCTCGGCGCCACCGCTGGGCGCACCACGCTGAACGGCGAGGGCTTGCAGCACGAGGACGGCCAGTCGCACGTGCTCTCGTCGGTAATTCCGAACTGCATCTCGTACGACCCGACCTACGGTTACGAGGTGGCGGTGATCATCCAGGACGGCCTGCGCCGCATGGTGACCGAGCAGGAGGACGTCTTCTACTACCTCACCCTGATGAACGAGAACTACGAGCATCCGGCGATGCCGCAGGGCACTCAGGAGGGCATCCTCAAAGGGATGTACTTGCTGAGGGAATCGAAGAGCAAGCACAAGACGCGCGTGCAGCTTCTCGGCTCCGGCACCATCCTGCGCGAGGTGCTCGCCGCGGCCGAGATGCTGGAGGCCGACTGGGGCGTCGCTGCCGATGTGTGGAGCGCGACGAGCTTCACCGGACTGCGGCGCGACGGGCTCGCCGCGGAGCGCTGGAACCTGCTGCACCCCGAAGCCAAGCCGAGAATCTCCTACGTCGAGAAGATGCTGAAAGAGCGGCCGGCCGGCCCGGTGGTCGCCGCCAGCGACTACATCAAGACCTTCGCCGAGCAGATCCGTCCCTTCGTGCCGAAGGACCGCGCTTACCGCGTGCTCGGCACCGATGGTTTCGGCCGCTCCGACTCGCGCGCCAAGCTGCGGTACTTCTTCGAGGTGAACCGCACCTTCGTCGCCGTCGCAGCGCTCAAGACGCTCGCCGAGCAGGGCGAGGTGAAGGCCAAGGTAGTCGCCGACGCAATCAAGAAGTACGGTATCGATCCCGAGAAAGCCGATCCCACTACCGTATGAGTCAGGTTGTCGTTCCGGATATTGGCGACTTCAAAGAGGTCGAAGTCATTGAAGTCCTGGTGAAGCCGGGGGACGCCGTATCGAAGGAACAATCGCTTGTCACGCTGGAGTCCGACAAGGCGACGATGGAGATTCCGTCTCCGTCCGACGGCGTGGTGCAGTCGGTCAAGCTGAAGGTCGGCGACAAGGTGTCCAAGGGCTCGCTGATCCTCGAGCTCGATGCGAAGGAGAAGGCCGCCAGGGCGCCCGAAAAAGCCAAGGCGCCCGAGAAAGCCGCCGCCCGAACGAACGGCGACTCGGTCACCGTGCCCGTGCCCGACATCGGCGACTTCAAGGAAGTGGAAGTGATCGAGGTGCTGGTGAAGCCCGGCGACGCCGTGGTCAAGGACCAGTCGCTGGTTACGCTCGAGTCCGACAAGGCGACGATGGAGATTCCCTCGCCGGGCGCCGGCACCGTCAAGGAGCTCAAGCTCAAGGTCGGCGACAAGGTCTCCAAAGGCTCTGCGATCCTCGTGCTCGCCTCGAGCCCCGGCGTCGCCGCGCCGGCGCCGAAGCCGGCCGAAGCGCCGCGGGCTGCCCCCGCCGAAGCGCCGCGCGCCGCGGCGCCCGCTGCCGCGCCGGTCGCGCGGCCGGTGCCGCGCGAGCCGCAGGAGGCCACCGGCTCCAAGCCCCACGCGAGTCCCTCGGTTCGCAAATTCTCGCGCGAGCTCGGCGTCGATCTGGCGCAGGTGCAAGCCAGCGGTCCAAAGGGCCGCATCCTGCATGAAGACGTGCAGGCGTTTGTTAAGGGTTTTCTTTCTTCAAAAACAACTCCAGCACCATCCGCGCGGCCCAGCGGCGGCGCGCTGCCGTTCAATCTGCCCGCCTGGCCCGAGGTCGACTTCGCCAAGTTCGGCCCGGTCGAGACGAAGCCGCTCTCGCGCATCCAGAAGCTGTCGGGTCCCTACCTGCACCGCAACTGGATCTCGATCCCGCACGTCACCCAGTTCGACGAGGCCGACATCACCGACCTCGAGACCTTCCGCAAGGCGCAGACCGCCGAGACCGAGAAGCAGGGCTTCAAGCTGACCATGCTCGCCTTCCTGATCAAGGCGAGCGTTACCGCGCTCAAGCAGTTCGCGCAGTTCAACTCCTCGCTCGACAAGTCGGGCGAGAGCCTGATCATCAAGAAGTACTTCCACATTGGCGTCGCGGTCGACACCCCCGGCGGACTGGTCGTGCCGGTGGTGCGCGACGCCGACCGCAAGGGCGTGTTCGACGTGGCGAAGGAACTGGGCGAAATCTCCAAGCTGGCGCGCGACGGCAAGCTGAAAGCCGGCGACATGCAGGGCGGCACGTTTTCGATTTCGAGCCTGGGCGGCATCGGCGGCACCGCGTTCACGCCGATCATCAACGCGCCGGAAGTGGCGATCCTCGGCGTCTCCCGCTCTGCTTTAAGACCGGTTTTTTCGGGCAAAAATGAGAAAGGCGATGACGTCTTCAAGGCTAGATTGATCCTGCCGCTGTCGCTCTCTTACGATCACCGCGTTATCGACGGCGCCACCGCGGCGCGATTCAGCACCTATCTGGTCTCCGTGCTCTCCGACATCCGCAAGTCCATCCTGTAGATGGCGAGCATAGAGGTGAAGGTCCCCGACATCGGGGACTTCAAGGAAGTCGAAGTCATCGAGGTGCTGGTCAGGCCAGGTGACGCGGTCGCCAAGGAGCAATCGCTCATCACGCTGGAGTCGGACAAGGCGACGATGGAGATTCCGTCGCCCGGCGCGGGGAAGGTGGGCGAGATCAAGGTCAAGGTGGGCGACAAGGTTTCCAAGGGTTCATTGATCCTTCTCCTTCAGGGCGAAGCGGCGAAAGCGCCCGAGTCCCCCAAAGCGACTCCATCCGCCCCGGCGCCGTCCGCCGCCGCTGACATGGAGTGCGACGTGGTCGTGCTGGGCTCCGGCCCAGGCGGCTATTCGGCCGCGTTCCGCGCCGCGGACCTCGGCCTGAAGACCGTGCTCGTCGAGCGCTATCCGGTGCTCGGCGGCGTCTGCCTGAATGTCGGCTGCATTCCGTCCAAGGCGTTGCTGCATACCGCCGCGGTGATGGACGCGGCGCGTGCGCTCGCCGACCACGGCGTCGCCTTCGGCGAGCCGAAGGTCGATCTCGCCAAGCTGCGCGCTTTCAAGGACAAGGTGGTCGGCAAGCTGACCGCCGGCCTGGGCTCGATGGCCAAGATGCGGAAGGTGACGGTCATCACCGGGGTCGGATCATTTACCGATCCGCATCACCTTTCAGTAGGTGGAAAGAAAATCAGATTCAATTCGGCGATCATCGCCGCGGGGTCGCAGGCGGCGAAATTGCCTTTTCTGCCGGACGACCCGCGCATCTTCGATTCGACCGGCGCATTGGAGCTGAAGAGCGTGCCGAAGAAGATGCTGGTGATCGGCGGCGGCATCATCGGGCTGGAGATGGGCACGGTGTACTCCACTCTCGGCACGCGCCTCGACGTGGTGGAGATGATGGACGGCCTGATGCTCGGCGCCGACCGCGACCTGGTCGCAGCGTGGCAGAAGTTCAACGCGAAGCGCTTCGACAACATCATGCTCGGGACGAAGACCTCGAAGGTCGAGGCGGGCAAGGACGGCCTGAAGGTCTCCTTCGAAGGCAAGGCGGCGCAGACCTACGATGTGATCCTGGTTTCCGTCGGACGTGTGCCGAACGGAAAGAAAATCGGCGCCGAGAAGGCGGGCGTGAATGTTACCGACCGCGGCTTTATCGGGACCGACTCGCAGATGAGGACCAACGTTCCGCACATCTACGCCATCGGGGACATCACGAAGGACCCGATGCTTGCGCACAAGGCCGTCCACGAGGGGCACGTCGCCGCGGAAGCCGCGGCCGGCCATAAATCGCACTTCGACGCGCGCGTGATTCCGTCGGTGGCCTACACCGACCCAGAGATCGCCTGGGTCGGCCTGACGGAGGACGAGGCGAAGAAGAACGGACGGAAAGTGAGCGTCGCCAAGTTTCCCTGGGCGGCGTCGGGCCGCGCCATCGCCAACGCGCGCGACGAGGGCTTCACCAAGCTGATCTTCGACGAGGAGACGCACCGCGTCGCCGGCGGCGGCATCGTCGGCACGGGCGCCGGCGACCTGATCAGCGAGCTCGCCCTCGCGGTCGAGATGGGCGCGGACGCCGTCGACGTCGGCAAGACGATCCACCCGCATCCGACCCTCAGCGAGTCGGTCGGCATGGCCGCCGAGCTCTACGAGGGCGTCTGCACCGACCTGCCGCCGCAAAGAAAGAAATGACCCAGGACGAGCTCAAGGAAGCAGTCGCCAGGGAAGCGTTGAAGCACGTCGTCCAGGACGCCGTGGTGGGCGTCGGCTCGGGCTCGACCGTCTTCAAGTTCATCGACGCCCTGGCTTCGATGAAGAACAAGATCGAAGGCGCCGTCGCCGCCTCGGAGGCGAGCGCCGAGCGGCTGAAGAAGCATGGCATCCGTGTGCTCGAGCTGAACAGCGTGAACGAGCTGCCGGTGTACATCGACGGCGCCGACGAGGTGACCTCGCACCTGCACATGATCAAGGGCGGCGGCGGCGCGCTGACGCGCGAGAAGATCGTCGCCGCGGTGGCGAGGAAATTCGTCTGCATCTGCGACGCATCGAAGCTGGTGCCGGTGCTCGGCAAGTTCCCGCTGCCGGTGGAAGTGGTGCCGATGGCGCGCAGCTACGTCGGCCGCGAGCTGCGCCGGCGCGGCGGCGATCCGGTGCTGCGCGAGAATTTCAAGACCGACAACGGCAACCTGATCCTCGACTGCCACGGCTTGGCGCTGCTCGATCCGCCGGCGATGGAGGCCGAGCTGAACAACATCGCCGGGGTCGTCACCAACGGCCTCTTCGCGCGCCGCGCCGCCGACCTGCTGCTCCTCGCCGAAGCCGGCGGGATCAAAGCGGTCACTGCCGGAAGGGCGTAACATTTCAGTCACATCAAGCTGCTAGGGTGAAGTGTTATGGCTGAACATACGTCCAAGCAATTCGATGCCGAGCTCGAGGGCGTGCGCTCGAGCGTGCTGCAGATGGGTGGGCTGGTCGAAGAGCAGATCACGCGCGCGGTCGAGGCGCTGATCACCGGCGACATGACTCTCATCGACCGCGTGATCGCCGACGATCACCGCGTGAACGCGCTCGAAGTGGGGCTCGACGAGGCCTGCAGCCAGATCATCGCGCGCCGCCAGCCGGCGGCGGGCGACCTGCGCCTGCTGATCGCGGTAGTGAAGACCATCACCGACCTCGAGCGCATCGGCGACGAGGCGGCGAAGATCGCGCGCATGGCGAAGCTGATCCACACCGCCGAGCGGCGGCACATGCCGCGCATCGACCTCTCGCACGTCGCCGACCGGGCGCTCGCCATGCTGCGCCAGTCGCTCGACGCGTTCGCCCGCCTCGACGTGTCCGAAGCGATGCGGGTGGTGAAGCAGGATCAGGCGGTCGACGACGAGTTCCGCGCCGTAATGCGCCAGCTCATCACCTTCATGATGGAGGACCCGCGCACCATCAGCCGCTCGCTCGAGATCCTGTTCATCGCCAAGGCGGTCGAGCGGATCGGCGACCACGCCAAGAACATGTCCGAGTACGTGGTCTACATGGTGAAGGGCCGCGACGTGCGGCACATCGCCATCGAGGAAGTCGAAAAAGAGATCCTGCAGTAGTTACTTCGAGGGCGGAACGTAGCCCGAGGCGGTGTCGGCGCCGCCGCCGCCGAAGAAGTGCCGCTCGGTCTGCTCCATCAGGTATTTCCGCGCCTTGGGATCCGCCAGGTTCAGCCGGTTCTCGTTCAGCAGCATGGTCTGCTGCTTGAGCCACTGCGCCCAGGCTTCCTTGGAGACGTTTTCCCAGATGCGCTTGCCGAGCGCCCCCGGGTAGGGCGGGAATTCCAGCCCTTCGGCCTCGCGGCCGAGCTTCACGCAACTCACCATTCGCGCCATGGAGGAATTATAGGCGCTTGAGAAAGACCTTCGAGTTCCTTCGCCAGTTGTAGAGTGCCTGGCGCTCGGCGGGCAGCGCCGCAGGGTCCGCGGCGCGGAATCCCTGCTCGAGGAACCAGTGCGCGGCGTGCGTCGTCAGCGCGAAGACCTTGCGCAGCTTGAGGCTTCTGGCGCGATCCTCGCAGGCCTTGAGCAGCTGCTCGCCGTAGGACGCGTCGCGATATTCCGACGCGACGGCGAGGCAGGCGAACTCGGCGCTCTTCGCCTGCGGAAACGGATAGAGCGCGGCGCAGCCGACGATCGAGCCGTCGTGATCGACGACGACGAAGTTGCCGATCTCGGCCTCCAGCAGCTCGCGGCTGCGCTTGACCAGCGTGCCTTCCGCCTCCAGGGGCTCGATCAGGGCGAGCATGCCGCGCACGTCCTCGATGCGCGCCGGGCGCAGCTTCTCCACCGGCTCGGCGTTGATCATGGTGCCGACGCCCTCGCGCGTGAACAGCTCGAGCAGCAGCGAGCTCTCGACGCGCCGCGTGACGAGGTGCGCGCGGCCGACGCCGCCGGCGAGCGCGCGCACCGCGTGCTCGATGGCGCGAGCCGTCTGCGGCGTCGCCAGCCCCTCCTTGCGCAGCAGCGCCTCGGCCTCGCGCGCGGTGAGCTCGCTCAGCACCTCGCCCTTGCGGCCGGTCGGCAGCTTGTCGGTATACATGAGCAGCTTGTCGGCGTGCAGGGCGATTGCCACGTTCTCGGCGACGTCTTCCCACGACAGGTTGAAGACTTCACCGGTCGGCGAATAGCCCAGGTGCGGCACCAGCACCACGTCGCCCGCGTCGAGGTGAGCGTTCAGCGCGTCGGCATCCACTTTGCGCACCGTGCCGGTGAACAGGAAGTCGACGCCTTTCCTCACGCCGATCGGCCGCGCGGTGATGTAGTTGCCGGTGGAGACGCGCAGGCGCGCGCGCGCCATGGGTGAATTGGGCAGGCCCTGCGAAAGGAGCGCCTCGATCTCGACGCGCATCGCGCCGCCGGCGTGCTTGACGGCGGTCAGGGCCGTCTCGTCGGTGATGCGCAGGCCCTGCGCGTACTTGGAGCGCTGGCCCTTCGCCTTGATCTCGGCATCGACCTGCGGGCGCGCGCCGTGCACCAGCACCAGCCGGATCTCGAGCGCGGCGAGGAGGTTGAGGTCATGCACGAAGCTCGCGAAGCGGGCGCGCTCGGCCACCATCTCGCCGCCGAAAGCGATGACGAAGGTGCGCCCGCCGAAATCGTGCACGTACGGCGCGACCTGGCGGAACCAGCGGACGAATGCCTCGGGGTGTTGGTTGGTCATATGTAGTTTTTACAAATTCTATAGGGAAACGCCACAGAAAAACGCCGCGGGCATTTTCCGCGCTATGCTCGCCCGCTGGAGGTTGCCATGAAACTCGTCCGTCTTCTCCTCGCCGCGGCCCTCTTCGCTCCAGCGCTTCCCGCCCTCGCCGCCGACGAAGACCCCGCGCTCGGCCACATGCTCTCGCTGATGCAGGTGTTCGTGCGCATGGCGGCGCAATCCGACGATCCGGTGGCCGGCCTCAAGGCGATGGACGACGTCCTCGCCGGCCGCAACTCGCAGGCGAACCAGGCGGCCGCCGGCCTGCTGCATGAGATCACAGCCGACATGCCGTCGGCGCAGCGCGAGCAAATGGCTTCGATCGCGGGCGACGTGCTTGGGCTCGCCCGCCGCGATTGGGGCAAGGCCCCCTCAGAGCGGATCTCGACCGACAAGTCGCTGCAGGCGCGGAAGGACCTTAACGCGATGGGCCTCCGCTACTTCGACGTCAAGGACTATCTCGACGCCGTGAAGCGCGACGACGCGCTCGCCGTCGAGTTGTTCATCGCCGGCCGCGGGGTCAATCTGGCCAGCCGCGACGCGGATGGCCGCGTCGCGCCCGAGATCGCGCGCGCCAACGGCAACGCGCAACTCGCCGACCTGCTCGCTAGAAGTCTCCCCGCAGCGCGCTGAGCGCGGCCAGCGCGGCGAGCGCCGCAGTCTCGGTCCGCAGCACGCGCGGTCCCAGCTTCATCGGCGTGAAGCCGGCTTTCGCGAATGCGGCCTCCTCGTCGGCGTCGAAGCCGGCTTCCGGTCCCGCGGCGAACACGAATGAAGTGGTGGAGGGAATTGATTTCGACAATTCCAGCTCGGAGCGCGGCGACAGCAGGAACTTGAATCCTGCCTGAGGTTGCCGGAGAAACTCATCCACCGAGACCAGCGGCTGGACCTCGGGAATCCTGTTGCGGCCGCATTGCTCGCACGCGGAAATAGCCACCTTCTGCCAGTGGGCGCGGCGGCTATCCGCGCGCTCGCCCTTGGGCCGCGCGACCGACCGCGTCGCCAGCACGGGATGGATCGCTGCCACGCCGAGCTCCACGGCCTTGCGCACCGTGTAGTCCATGCGATCGCTGCTCGACACGCCCTGCACCAGGATCATCTGCAGCGGTGACTCGCGCTCCACCGTGCGGTGCTGCAGGACGTCGAGGGCGATGCGCAGGCGCTGGATGGAGGCGATGCGCGCCGCATACTCGCCGCCGCGGCCGTTGAAGAGCACGGCGTCGTCGCCTTCGCGCAGGCGCATGACGTGGACCGCGTGATGCGCGGAATCCTCCGGCAGGGTGCAGGTGCTGCCCGCCCGCAGCGGGGCGTCGACGTAGAAGCGAAGTGCCAAACCGCTGGCTTCTTCCCTACATCGTCGCGCCGAGGGTCCACGGCGCGAACTCGTCGTCGCCGTAGCCGAATTCCTCGGACTTCGACTTGCGGCCGGAAGCCGTCTCCAGGATCAGCTGGAAGAAGCGCTCGCCTGCTTGCTGGATGGTCTCGGTGCCGTCGATCACGGTGCCGCAGTTGATGTCCATGTCGTCTTCCTGGCGCACGAACAGCGGCGTATTGGTGGCGAGCTTGAGCGAGGGCGCCGGCTTGCAGCCGTAGGCCGAGCCGCGGCCGGTAGTGAAGCAGATCAGGTTGGCGCCGCCGGCCACCTGGCCGGTCGCCGACACCGGGTCGTAGCCAGGCGTGTCCATGTAGACGAAGCCTTTCGCTGTTACCGGTTGCGCGTACTCGTACACGTCGACCAGGTTGGTGGTGCCGCCCTTCGCCACCGCGCCGAGTGATTTCTCGAGGATGGTGGTCAGGCCACCCGCCTTGTTGCCGGGCGAGGGATTGTTGTTCATCTCATTGCCGTTGCGGCGGGTGTATTCCTCCCACCAGTGGATGCGCGCGATCAGCTTCTCGCCGACCTCGCGTGACACCGCGCGACGCGTAAGCAGATGCTCGGCACCGTAGATCTCCGGCGTCTCCGACAGGATCGCCGTACCGCCATGGCGCACCAGCAGGTCGACGGCTGCGCCGAGCGCAGGATTCGCGCTGATGCCGGAATAGCCGTCGGAGCCGCCGCACTGCAGGCCGAGGGTCAGGTGGCTCGCCGGCACGGTCTCGCGCTTCACCTTGTTCGCCTCCGGCAGCATCTCCTTCACCCGAGCGATGCCGTTCTCCACCGCCTTCCGAGTGCCGCCTTTTTCTTGAATCGTGAACGCGCCGAGCCGTTCACTACGTTTCAAATTTTCAGAAGAAAGAAGAACATTGATCTGGTTCGCCTCGCAGCCCAGGCCGACCAGCTGCGAGGAGAAGAAGTTCGGGTGGCGCGCGTAGCCGGCGATCGTGCGGCGCAGGAGGTCGGTGGCCTCGCCCTCGCTCGCCATGCCGCAGCCGGTCTTGTGGGTGAGTGCGACGACGCCGTCCACGTTGGGGAACTCGTCCAGGCGGTTCTCGAAATGCCGCGCGATCATGCGCGCTACCGTAGCCGAGCAGTTCACGCTGGTGAGGATGCCGATGTAGTTCCTCGTGGCCACTCGACCGTCGGCGCGGACGATTCCCTGGAAAGACGCTCGTTCAGGGAAGAATTTGGTCTCGCTTTTCAAAGAAGCAAAAGCGTAGTCGCGCTGGAAGTCGCCCATCGCGATGTTGTGCACGTGCACGTGGTCGCCGGCGGCGATGTCGCGCGTGGCGAAGCCGATGATCTGGTTGTAGCGGTGCACGGGCTCGCCCTTGGCGACGCCGCGCACCGCGATCTTGTGGCCGGCCGGGATGGTGACGAGCGCCCGGACGCTCTCCTTGGTGACCAGCGTGGCGGTCGGGATGTCCACGCGGGCGATGACGACGTCGTCCTCGGGATGAAGGCGGATGGTGAGGTCAGCGGCCTGCAGCATGGGGCCTCCTCAATGGTTGTCGCGCGGGACAAATGACCCGCTGTTGCCGACCAGGAAGTCCAGATCGGCTCCCTTGTCGGCCTGCTGGACGTGATCGAAGTAAAGGCGCCAGTACCCGCGCTCAAGCGGAGGCTTGGGCGCTTTCCACTTTGCTTTGCGTTTTTTCAGCTCCCGGGGAGAAACAAGCAATTCAATTTTTCCCTTGGCGGCGTCCAGCTCGATCATGTCGCCGTTCTCGACCAGCGCGAGCGTGCCGCCGGCGCTGGCCTCGGGCGAGATGTGCAACACCACCGTCCCGTAGGCGGTGCCGCTCATGCGTGCGTCCGAGATGCGCACCATGTCGGTGACGCCCTTCTTCAGCAGCTTGGGCGGCAGCGGCATGTTGCCGACCTCGGCCATGCCGGGATAGCCCTTCGGCCCGCAGTTCTTCAGCACCATCACGCAGCTCTCGTCGATGTCGAGCTTCGGATCGTCGATGCGGCCGTGGAAGTCCTCGATGCTTTCGAACACCACCGCGCGGCCCTTGTGCTTGAGCAGCTTCGGCGTCGCCGCCGAGGGCTTGATGATGGCGCCGTTGGGCGCGAGATTGCCGCGCAGGACGGTGAGCCCGGTGTCCTTCTTGAACGGCTTCTTCATCGGGAAGATCACGTCGCGGTTCCAGCACGCCGCGTCCTTGACGTTGTCCCACATGGTCTTGCCGTTCACCGTCAGCGCGTTCTTATGGAGCAGGTTGTTCTCGCCGAGCTCGCGCAGCACGACGGGCAAGCCGCCCGCGTAGCAGAAGTCCTCCATCAGGTACTTGCCGGAGGGCATCAGGTTGAGGAGGGTACTCATGCCCTTGCCAAGACGGTCGAAGTCGTCGAGGTCGAGCTTCACGCCGATGCGGCCGGCGAGCGCGATGAGGTGGATCACGGCATTGGTTGAGCCGCCGATCGCCGAGAGCGTGCGGATGGCGTTCTCGAACGCCTCCTTGGTCAGGATCCTCGACAGGGGAATCTTTTCTTTCACCAGGGAAACGATCTGCCTTCCGGCCATGCGCGCGATCACGTTGCGGCGCGCGTCGACCGCGGGGAAGGCGGCATTGCCCGGCATGCCCACACCGAGCGCCTCGGCCATCGACGCCATCGTCGAAGCCGTGCCCATCACCATGCAGTGGCCGTGCGAGCGGTGCATGCACGACTCGGCCTCGTGGAACTCCTCCAGCGCGATCTTGCCGGCGCGCAGGTCCTCCGACATCGACCACACGTTGGTACCCGAGCCGATGTCGGTGCCGCGGTACTTGCCGGAGAGCATCGGCCCGCCGGAAACGAGGATCGTCGGCAGGTCGACGCTCGCCGCGCCCATCAGGGTCGCGGGAGTGGTTTTGTCGCATCCCGCGAGCAACACCACCCCATCCAGCGGGTTCGCGCGGACCGACTCCTCGACGTCCATGCTGGCGAGGTTGCGGTAGAGCATCGCCGTGGGCCGCAGCAGCGTCTCGCCGAGCGACATGACCGGGAATTCGAGCGGAAAACCGCCTGCCTCGAGGATGCCGTGGCGTACGTGGTTGGCGAGGACGCGAAAGTGCGTGTTGCACGGCGTCAGCTCCGACCAGGTATTGCAGATGCCGATGACCGGGCGGCCGTCGAACTGGTCCTGCGGCACGCCCCGGTTCTTGACCCAGCTGCGGTAGATGAAGCCGTAGATGTCCTGCCGGCCGAACCAGCGGATCGATCGGTAGCCGCCGTCCTTCTTCTTAGTAGGTGGCACGGCCGCCTGACACGTCGAACACTGCGCCCGTGGAGAAAGAACAATCCTCGCTCGCCAGCCAGCAGACGAGAGAAGCGATCTCGTCGACCTCGACGAAGCGCGCCATCGGGATCTTCGAGAGCATGTAGTCGATGTGCTGCTTGGTCATCTGGTCGAAGATCGCGGTCTTCGCCGCCGCCGGCGTCACGCAGTTCACCAGCACGCCGCTCTGCGCGAGCTCCTTGCCGAGGCTCTTGGTGAGCGAGATGACGCCGGCCTTGGAAGCGGAATAGGCGACGGCGTTTGGATTGCCTTCCTTGCCGGCGACCGAGGCGATATTCACGATACGGCCGTATTTCGCCTTGACCATCTTCGGCGCCACCGCACGGCAGCAGAGAAACTGGCTGGTGAGGTTTACGCGGAGTACGCGCTCCCATTCCTCGATGGGGTAGTCGACGGTCGGCACGTTCTTGCCGGCGATGCCGGCGTTGTTGACCAGCACGTCGACCTTGCCGATTTTCTTGAGGGCCGAATCGATGGAGGCGGCGTCGGATACATCTACCCGCGGCGAGCCGTCGAGGTCCCACACGAGGACCTCGGCGCCCGAGCTCTTCAGGCGCTTGACGATGGCCGCGCCGATGCCCTGCACGCCGCCGGTGACGATCGCCGTCCGCCCTGCGAAATCGAGTTTATTCATGGAGACGCGAAGTATAATCGCTGCCCTTTCGGGGGAGTACGCATGGCAGGGCGTCTCGCGGGCAAGACCGCGTTCATTACCGCCGCAGGGCAGGGCATCGGGCGCGGCGCCGCGCTCGCCTTCGCGCGCGAGGGCGCACAAATCTGGGCCACCGACATCAACGAAAAAGCCCTCGCCGAGCTGAAAAGCGATGCCATCAAGACGCGAGTGCTCGACGTCACCGACGAGCAGGCGGTCAACAAGGTCGCGGCCGAGGCAGGCCCGGTCGACATCCTGTTCAACTGCGCGGGCTTCGTGCACCACGGCACGATCCTGGATTGCACGCCGAAGGACTGGGACTTCAGCTTCAACCTCAACGTAAAGTCGATGTACCTGGTGGCACGCGCGTTCCTGCCCGGCATGCTCAAGAAGGGCAGGGGCTCGATCATCAACATGTCGTCGATCGCATCGAGCGTGAAGGGCCTGCCGAACCGCTTTGTGTACGGCACCACCAAGGCCGCGGTGATCGGCCTCACCAAGGCGATTGCCGCCGACTACGTGAAGCAGGGGATCCGCTGCAACTGCATCGGCCCGGGGACGGTCGACACGCCGTCGCTGCAGGGCCGCATCGCTGCCTTCGCCGACCCGGTGCAGGCGCGCAAGGATTTCACCGCCCGCCAGCCGATGGGGCGGCTGGGCACGGTCGAGGACATCACCGGCATCCTAGTGTTTCTCGCGTCCGACGAGTCGCTGTTCGCGACCGGCAACATGTATTCAATCGATGGGGGAATGACGATATGAAACTCTGCCGCTACGGAAAAGCCGGCTACGAAAAGCCCGGCCTCGTCGACGGTGAAGGCCGCGTGCGCGACCTCTCCAAGATGATCGAGCAGATCGGCCCGAACGAAATCTCGCCGCGCGGCCTGAAGATGCTCTCCAAGGTGAAGCCCGAGAGCCTGCCGGTGGTGAACGGCAATCCGCGCCTCGGCGTGCCCTACATCGGCATCGGCAAGTTCGTCGCCATCGGCCTCAACTACTCGGACCATGCCAAGGAAGCCGGCCTGCCGATCCCGCCCGAGCCGATCGTCTTCATGAAGGCCACCACCTGCATCAGCGGCCCGAGCGACGACGTGATCCAGCCCAGGAACTCGACCAAGCTCGACTGGGAAGTCGAGCTCGGCATCGTCATCGGCACGCAGGCCAAATACGTCGATGAGAGCGAGGCGCTCAGCCACGTCGCCGGCTATTGCATCTGCAACGACGTCTCCGAGCGCGCCTTCCAGATGGCCACCAGCCAGTGGGACAAGGGCAAGGGCTTCGACAGCGCCGGCCCGATCGGGCCCTGGCTCGTCACCGCCGACGAGGTGGGCGACCCGCAACGGCTCGACATGTGGCTGGACGTCAACGGCAAGCGCATGCAGGCCGGCAACACGCGCACGATGATCTTCAGCTGCGCCAAGATCATCTCCCACGTCAGCCAGTACATGACGTTGCTGCCCGGCGACATCATCTGCACCGGCACGCCACCTGGCGTCGGCCTCGGCATCAAGCCCACCCCGGTGTTCCTCAAGCCGGGCGACGTGATGACGCTGGGCATCAAGGGGCTGGGCGAGCAGAAGCAGAAGGTAGTTGCCTACAGCGCTTAGGCGTAAAGTAGCCCGGTGAACAAGCGGGCCGAAGCAGGAGCAATGCAGACCGGGCTGGAGGCATCCGCTTTCTGGATGCCTTACACCGCCAACCGGCAATTCAAGAAGGCGCCGCGCCTGCTCGTGCGCGCCGAAGGCATGTACTACTGGACGGCCGACGGCCGTCAGCTCCTCGACGGCCAGGCGGGCCTGTGGTGCGTGAACGCAGGTCACTGCCGGCCGAAGATCGTCGCCGCGGTGAAGAAGCAGGTCGAGCAGATGGACTTCGCGCCGACCTTCAACATGGCGCATCCGATCGCGTTCGAGTTCGCCGAACGCCTGGCGCAGATCGCGCCGCCGGGCTTCTCGAAGGTGTTCTTCACCAACTCGGGTTCGGAGTCGGCCGATACCGCGCTCAAGATCGCGCTCGCGTATCACCGGGCGCGCGGCGAGGGGCAGCGCTTCCGGCTGATCGGGCGCGAGCGCGGCTACCACGGCGTCAACTTCGGCGGCATGGCGGTGGGCGGCATCCCGGCCAACCGCAAGGTGTTCGGCCCCGGCGTGGCGGGCGTGGACCATATCCGGCACACACACGACCTCGCGCGCAATGCTTTCTCGAAAGGCCAACCCGCACACGGCGCCGAGTTCGCCGACGAGCTCGAGCGGCTTTGCGCTTTCCACGACCCCTCGACGGTCGCCGCGGTGATCGTCGAGCCGGTCGCCGGCTCGGCCGGCGTGCTGGTCCCGCCGCAGGGCTACCTCCAGCGTCTGCGCGAGATCTGCACAAAGCACGGCATTCTCCTCATCTTCGACGAGGTGATCACCGGCTTCGGCCGCCTGAGCCATCCCTTCGCCTCGCAGCGCTTCGGCGTGATGCCCGATCTGTTCACCGTGGCCAAGGGAATGACCAACGGCACCGTGCCGATGGGCGCGGTGTTCGCGAAAGACTCGATCTACGACGCGTTCATGCAGGGGCCGGACGGCATCGAGCTGTTCCATGGCTACACCTACTCAGGCCACCCGCTCGCTTGCGCCGCCGGCATCGGCACCCTGGATACGTACGCGGACGAGGGGATCCTGACGCGCGGATCTGCTTTGGAGAAGCTGTTTGAAGATTCAATTCACGCGCTGAAGGCCAGCCCGCACGTGATCGACGTGCGGAATATCGGCCTGATGGGCGCTGTGGAGCTCGAGCCGCGCGCTGGCGCGCCGGGCGCGCGCGCCTACGAGGCGTTTCTCAAGGTCTTCGAAGCGGGCGTTCTGGTCCGCTGGACCGGCGACGTACTCGCCTTCTCGCCGCCGCTCATCATCGAGCCGGCGCAGATCGACCGCATTTTCGACACCGTGCGCACGGCCCTGGCGTCGCTCTCTTGATCAGTCGCATTGCGACATAAAGCAGGTTTGTGCTGTAATTCCTGCCCCCCCTAAGGAGGAGGAGTTTATGAGTCAAGAGAAATCGGCTGCGCGCCGCAGATTCCTGCGGACCGCCGGAGCTACCGCGGCAACCGGCATCGTCAGCGCGCCTTTCATCCGCACCGCCGCCGCCGCGACCACCACTTGGAAAGTGCAGACCTCGTGGCCTGCCGGCGTGGGCCTCAACACGTTCAAGGCCTGGTGCAACACCATCAAGGAGAAGACCGGCGGCGAGCTCGAGTTCAAGCCCTTCGCGGCGAAAGAGGTGGTCGGCGACTTCGAGCTGCTCGACGGTGTGAGGAACGGCGTGCTCGAGGCGATGAACTCGTTCTGCGTCTACTGGGTCGGCAAGATCCCGGCGACCGCATTCCTCTCGTCCTACCTGATGGGCCTGCGCTACCCGCACGAGTGGGACATCTTCTTCTACGGCAAGGACGGCGTGAAGATGGCGCGCGAAATCTACGCCAAGCAGGGCCTGTTCTGGGTCGGCCGCATCCATCACGGTCCGAACATCATCCATTCCAAGAAGCCGATTCGCACCGCGGAGGACTTCAAGGGCCTCAAGCTGCGCGTGCCCGGCGGCATGATCGCCGAAGGCTTCGCCGCCATCGGCGCGCGCACCACGCTGCTCCCGGGCGGGGAAGTTTTCTCCGCGCTGGAAAAAGGCACCGTCGACGCGGCCGACTACACCGGCCCGGCGGTGAACTGGGACCTCGGTTTCCAGCAGGTGACCAAATACATCTGGATGGGCCCGGTCGGGCTGGAATCGATCTACCAACCGGTCGACCTGATGGATTTCGTGGTCAACATGAGCGTCTGGAACAAGCTCTCGCCGAAGATGAAGCTGTGGGTGGAGAACGAGGTCGAGGCCTACTCGGCGCTGCATTTCGGCGCGATCCAGAAGGCCGACATGGAAGCCTGGGGCAAGTTCGAGAAAGCGGGCACGCAGATCAACCGCCTGCCCTTCGAGGACCTGGAGAAGTTCCAGCGCGTCGCGGTGCCGATCTGGTACAAGTGGGCGAACAAGGATGCCGACTCCGCGCGGCTGTTCAAGGCGCAGCTCGACATCATGCAGTCCCCGACCTGCGGCTACGTCACCCCCGACATGGTCAAAGGCCAGACGCTGCGGGCATAGCCGGGCGAAGAAAAAGCAGGCCAACTCGGGGGAGTGCCGTGGCGGCGCTCCCCCGGTTTCATGTAGAGAGGCGGCGAATGCCGACGCTGAATTTCATACTGCCGCACTGGATGTACTGGGGCGGCCTGCTGTTTTTCCCGCTTGCGGCGATGTTCCTCGTCTCGCGCCAGCAGAAGCGCGGCACGCCGCGCGAGCCGATCCTGTTCAACGCCTATCTGTTCTGGCTCACCGCGGGCTTCGCCGGGGTGCATCGCATCTACCTGAAGAGCTGGTGGGGGCTCGCGTTCATCCCCCTGTTCGCCGGCGTGGTCTATTGCAACGGCCAGGTGCGCGAGGTGCATGAGGACGTGTCGCGGACCTTTGCCGCGCTCGAGCAGATGCAGACCGAGGTGGACCGCTCCAAGCTTGCCGATCCCGCCGCCGCCACTCCCGAGCGGCGCAAGCGCTCCGAGCAGGCGCAAACCGACTACGCGGCGCGGCTGAAGGAGTATCAGGCCGCGAAGGATGTCTCGGACACCTGGTACGACCGCGCCCGGTGGCTGGGCATCCTGATCGCCCTCGGTCTTCTGCTGGATGCGTTCCTCATGCCGGGCATCGTGCGCAGGCTGCACGCCACCGGCCAGGCTGGCGTGGCGGTGGCCGCGACCGCGCCGACGATGCCGCCGCCCCCCGACGTGCCCGCTATCGGCACCGGCCAGGATCCAACGCGCGACCTGCATACGCGCTTCACCGACGTGATCGAATGGGTGAATGTGAAGGCGGGCGAATACGTCGCGTACTGGGGCGTGATCGCCGTGTTCGTCTACTACTACGAGGTGGTGGCGCGCTTCGTCTTCAACTCGCCGACCAACTGGGTGCACGAGAGCATGTTCCTCATGTTCGGCATGCAGTACATGATTTCCGGCGCCTATGCCTACAAGGAGGACCAGCATGTCCGCGTCGACGTGGTGTACACCCACCTCTCGACGCGCGGCAAGGCTATCGCGGACATCATCTCGTCGGTGTTTTTCTTCATCTTCACCCTGACCATGCTCTACACGGGCTGGAAGTTCGCCTCGGATGCGGTCCAAAACGGCGAGACCTCGTTCACCGAGTGGAGCGTGCAGTACTGGCCGGTCAAGATCGCGATTCCGCTCGGGGCGGCGCTCATCGTCCTGCAGGGCGTGTCGAAGCTGCTGAAGGACATCGTGCTGGTCCGGCAGAGGGGGGCTTAGAGATGGGAATCGAGCTATCGATCGGCTGGCTGAGCCTGATCCTCTTCGGCGGCCTCGCACTGCTGCTGATGCTCGGCCTGCCGATGGCCTTCTGCACCGGCAGCCTCGCCACGATCTGCCTGTTCGTGTTCGGCACGCCGGCGGTCCTGAACATGATGCCCTCGCGCATCTTCCCGTTCATGACCGACTACCAGCTCTCCGCGGTGCCGCTGTTCATCTTCATGGCGGCGATGCTGGAGAAGGCCGGGATCATCGAGGAGCTGTTCGACGTGATCTACAAGTGGCTGGGCTCCCTCAAGGGCGGGCTCGCCTCGGCGACGGTGCTGGCCTGCACCGTCCTCGCGGCGATGGTGGGCGTGGTCGGCGCGACCGAAGTGACGATGGGAATGATCGCGCTGCCCGCGATGCTCCGGCGGGGCTACGACCCGAAGATCGCCTGCGGCTCGCTGCTTGCGGGGGGCACGCTCGGCATCCTGATTCCGCCTTCGGTGATGGCGATCGTCTACGCCGTGGTCGCCCAGCAGTCGCTCGGCGAGCTCCTGATCGGCTCGGTGTTCCCCGGCCTGCTGCTCTCCGGGATGTACATCGTTTACATCACGATCCGCTGCTACATCAATCCGGCCCTGGGGCCGGCGCTGGCGCCCGAGGAGCGGGTGGACATGAAGGAGAAGCTGCGCCTGCTGCGCAACACCATCGCGCCGATCTCCCTCATCCTGCTGGTGCTGGGGGTCATCTTCTTCGGCATCGCCACGCCGGTGGAGGCCGCCGGCATCGGCACCTTCGGCGCGCTCATCGTCTGCGCGCTCAACCGGCGCCTGAACTGGGTCAACGTCCACGAGGCCGCCATGGCGACGCTGAAGGCGACCTCGATGGTGATGTGGATCTTCTTCGGCGCGACGATGTTCGTCGGCTTCTTCATCGTCAAGGGCGGCCAGACCTTCGTCGCCGACTCCATCATCGGCACCGGCCTGCCGCCCTACGGCATCCTGCTCCTGATGATGGTGGTCCTGTTCGTGCTCGGCATGTTCCTCGACTGGGTCGGCATCCTGCTGCTCACCGTGCCGATCTTCGTGCCGATCCTGACCAAGCTCACCTTCGATGGCGTGCTCGGCATGCAGGGCGTGAAGCCCGAGGACATCTCGCTTTGGTACGGCGTGATCTTCATCGTCAACATGCAGATGGCCTTCCTCAGCCCGCCGTTCGGGTATTCGCTGTTCTACCTGAAGAGCGTCGCGCCGCCGCAGATCAGCATGGCGACCATCTTCAAGGCGGCGGTGCCCTTCATCGGCCTGCAGGCGATCGGCAACACGCTGTGCATCATCTTTCCGCAGATCATCCTGTATCTGCCGAGCAAGTTCTACGCGGGGCATTGACCGCGGGGAAAAAGAAAAGGGCGCCGAAACGCCCTTCTCCCTTCTTCTTCTTTCTTCTTGTTGTTACTTGGCCGCGGCTCTCACTACGCCGAGGCGACGGCCGCGCGCCGGCTGCTTGACGCGGGCCGGCACGACCAGATCGCGCACGAAATTGGGCAGCGCGAAGACGCCTTCGTGCGTCTCGCCGTTGTAGTACTTGAGCTCCTGCATCTTGCGCGCCTCGATGCGCCGGTCGATCTCGTCGGCGGTGTAGGCCTTCGGGTCGATCTTGTCGGAGCACACCGCCATGGCCCACAGCGAGCCGTAGAGCGGGATGTACATGGTGTACGGCCGCACGATGCGGAAAACGTTGTTGAGGCGCTGGGCGAGCTCCGACACGCGCTCGGGGCGCGCCACCGGCGAGCCGATGTGCAGCACCAGCGCCCCGCCGGCGGCGAGCGCCGCGCGCAGCTGCTGAAAGAACTCCACCGAGTAGAGCGCCTCGGCCGGCCCCATCGGGTCGTTCAGGTCGAGCGCGATCAGGTCGAACTTCTCCTGTGTCTCGCGCACGAACTTCATGCCGTCGTCGACGATGACGCGCAGCTTCGGGTTGTCGAAGACGCCGTTGTGAACGGCGCGGAAGTGCTCCTTCGCCACCTGGATGACGTCGCCGTCGATCTCAACCATGGTGACCTGCTCGACGCTCGGGTGCTTCAGCGCCTCTTCCGATGAGCCGCCGTCGCCGCCGCCGACGATCAGCACTTTCTTCGGCGCCGCATGCGCGGTGAGCGCGGGGTGGATCAGGTTCTCGTGGTAGACGAACTCTTCCTTTTCGGAGGTCATGTTGAACCCGTCGAGGCGGAACAGCTTGCCGTAGTGCGGCGTCTCGTAGATCTGCATCTTCTGGAAGCGCGTCTGCCACTCGCCGATCTGCTTGGTCGCCTTGATGTAGAAGCCGGTGGTCTCGTTGAGCGGCTCGATCAGCATGTGCTCGCCGCGATCGATCTCGTGCTTCGCCACTTCGGTCGGCTGGAAGTACTCGATCAGCTGCTCGAACAGGTTCCGCGCCTTGACGGAGTTGTCGGCGCTGTAGTTGCAGACGTAGACGTCGAGCGTCAGCCCCTGGCGCTCGGGCCAGGTGTGAAGCGCGAGATGCGACTCCGCGAGCACCACCGTGCCCGTGAAACCGCCGCCGTCGAACGTACGGAAGGTCGCGTCCATGGTCGTAAGGCCGGCAGCGGCCACCATGTCGAGGCATTTTGTGCGGAAGCTCTCCCCGTCGAGGAGGAGCTGCGGATCGCAGCGGCAGCCGGTGAGGTCACCGATGAGATGCAGACCGTTCATTTTTTACACCTCCAAAATGCGAAGGCGAGGCCCGCGTTGGCAGCCTCGCCTTCCATCCGCGCCTTGCGGCGCAAACAGCGCTCTTCGATCGCGCTCAATTCGTTCAAAACCTCCTAGACAACGTTTGTGCTCTTGATTTCTTCGACGACTGCATCGATCAATCTGCGAGCGATCGAGATTTTGCTTGGAAGTTTAGGTAATTGCAATACGTCGAACCAATTTGCTTCTTCGATTTCTCCTGCTTGCGGCCGGATCTCGCCGCTCGACCACTCGCAGACGAACGCGATCATCATCGAATGCGGGAACGGCCACGACTGGCTGGCGAAGTAGCGCGTGTTGCTTATCTGCACGCCGACTTCCTCGGCGACTTCGCGCGCCAAACACTGCTCGAGCGACTCGCCGGGCTCGACGAAGCCGGCCAGCGCGCTGTACATCCCGGGTGGAAAGTGCGGCCCGCGGGCGAGCAGCAGCTCGCGGCCGCGGCGCACGAGCGCCATCACCGCGGGCGCCACCCGCGGATAGGCCGAGAGCTTGCATGCCGGGCAGATCCGCACCCGCTCGTCCCGTCTCGCCTCTGTGCGGGCACCGCAGCGGCCGCAGAACTGATGGCTGCGGTCCCAGTCGACGAGCTGCAGCGCCCGCCCGGCGAGCGCGAAGTGGGCGTCTTCCAGCACCGAGAAGAGGGTGCGCAGGCCCTGCCAGGAGAAGCCCGCCGGCGTCTCGCCCGCCGCCTCGGCGGCGTAGGCGTGCAGCCCCCCTAGGCGCCCTAGATATAGGGTTCGAAGAGCTTGCGAACCCAACCAATTGTGGTTTTTCTGCAACGGCAGCTTGGCCCACGAGGGGCGCGAGCGCACCCTCGGGTCGTCGGTCGGGCGCGGGTCGGGTGGCCCCATCTCGACCATCAGCTGGTCGCCTTTGAAGACGAACCAGAGACCTTCGCCGGGCGAGTCGGTGAAGCACGACGGCTCGTAGTCCGGCGGCGTTGCGAAGGGAAGTTCAGTCATGTCGCTGAGTATAATTTGCCGCTTCCGATGGATTCCCCGCTGCCGAAGGCCTCCGACGCAGAGCTAGCCAATTCCATCCGCGCGCTGGCGATGGATGCGGTCGAGGCGGCGAAGTCCGGGCACCCGGGCATGCCGATGGGCATGGCCGAGATCGCGGTGGCGCTCTGGACGCGGCACCTGCGCCACAATCCCGGTAACCCAGCCTGGCCCGGCCGCGACCGCTTCGTGCTCTCGAATGGCCACGGCTCGATGCTCCTGTACGCGCTCCTCCACCTCACCGGCTATGCCTTGCCGATGGAGGAGCTGAAGCGCTTCCGGCAACTCGGCTCGAAGACCCCCGGCCATCCCGAGCGCGGCTACACACCGGGGGTGGAGACCACCACCGGCCCCCTCGGCCAGGGAGTCGCCAATGCCGTCGGCATGGCGCTCGCCGAGAAGCTGCTGGCGGCGCAGTTCAACCGCTCCGACTTCGACCTCGTCGACCACCACACCTACGTCTTCATGGGCGACGGCTGCATGATGGAGGGCATCTCGCACGAGGCCTGCTCGCTCGCCGGCACCTTGGGCCTCGGCAAGCTGGTCGCCTTCTACGACGACAACGGCATCTCGATCGACTCCGAGAAGGGCGAGCTCAAGAACTGGTTCACCGACGACGTGCCGAAGCGCTTCGCCGCGTACGGCTGGCAGGTCATCCCGGCAGTCGACGGCCACGACGTGGAGGCGGTGGACAAGGCGATCCGCAAAGCGAAGCGGGAGAAAGATCGGCCGACCCTCATCTGCTGCAAGACAGTCATCGCCAAGGGCGCTCCCCACAAGGCCAACACCGGCGCGGCGCACGGCGCGGCGCTGGGTGCCGAGGAGGTCGCCGCGACCCGGCAGGCGATCGGCTGGCCCTATCCGCCCTTCGAGATTCCCGACGTGGTGCGCGCCCGCTGGGACGCCCGGGATGCCGGCAAGCGGGCCGAGAAGAAGTGGAATGCGCTCTTCAAGAAGTATTCGGCCCAGTTTCCGGCCGAAGCTGCCGAGCTCCTGCGGCGGGTGTCCGGACGCTTGCCGGAGGGCTTTGCGGGGAAGCTAAAAGCTCTCGTTGAGGAGACGAACCAGAAAGCCGAAACCGTCGCCACCCGCAAGGCGTCGCAGAATGTGCTGGAGGTGCTGGTCCCGGCCATGCCCGAGCTCCTCGGCGGCTCCGCCGACCTGGCCGGCTCGAACCTGACGATGGTGAAGGCTTCCAAACCCCTCCTGCGGGGCTCTTCGTCGGGCAACAACATCTTCTACGGCGTGCGCGAATTCGGCATGTGCGCCGCCATGAACGGCATCAGCCTGCACGGCGGATTCATCCCGTACGGCGGCACGTTTCTTGTTTTCTCCGACTATGCCCGCAACGCGCTGCGTATGGCAGCGCTGATGAAGATCCGCGTGGTCTACGTCTTCACCCACGACTCCATCGGGCTGGGGGAAGACGGGCCCACGCACCAGCCTGTCGAACATGCATCCAGCCTGCGACTCATCCCCAACATGGAGCTTTGGCGGCCCTGCGACTCGGTGGAGACTGCGGTGGCCTGGGGCGCGGCGCTCGAGCGTGCCGACGGGCCGACCGCGCTGGTCCTCAGCCGCCAGAACCTGCCGTTCTGCAAGCGCGACGCGCTCGGCGACATCGGCAAGGGCGGCTATGTACTTGCGGACGCGGCAATGCCGCGCGCGGTCATCATTGCCACCGGCTCGGAGGTCCAGCTGGCGCTCGGCGCGCAGAAGGTGCTCGCCGGCGAGGGTATTAACGTGCGGGTGGTATCCATGCCATCGACCAGCGTCTTCGACCGCCAGCCCGACGCGTACAAGGCAGCCGTCCTGCCGCCCGGGGTGCCGCGCGTCGCCGTCGAGGCCGGGGTGAGCGACTACTGGCGCAAATATGTTGGCCTCGAGGGTCGCGTGGTCGGCCTCGATCGCTTCGGCGAGTCCGCGCCGGCGGGCGAGCTCTTCAAGCATTTCGGCTTTACCGCGGAAAACGTCGCCGCGGCGGTGAGGAAGCTATTCGGCGAAGTCAGCATCGTCTAGGAGCAGGCATGACCATCAAGGTAGCGATCAACGGATTCGGCCGCATCGGCCGCAACATCCTTCGCGCGAACTACGAGTCGCAGAAGAAGCACGGCCTGCAGTTTGTCGCCATCAATGATCTTGGAGACGCGGCGACCAACGCGCATCTTCTCAAGTACGACACCGTCCACGGCCCGTTCCGCGGAACCGTGCAGGTGGAAGGCGATTCGCTGGTTGCCAACGGCGACCACATCAAAGTGGTCGCCGAGCGCGATCCTGCCAAGCTGCCGTGGAAGTCGCTCGGCGTGGACGTGGTGATGGAGTGCACGGGCCTCTTCACGAGCAAGGCGAAGGCCGGTGCGCACCTTACGGCCGGGGCGCGCAAGGTCGTCATTTCCGCGCCCGGCGAAAAGGATGTGGACCGCACCATCGTCATGGGCGTCAACCACAAGGACCTGAAGGGCTCGGACACCGTCATCTCCAACGCCTCGTGCACCACGAACTGCCTGGCGCCGCTCGTCAAGGCGCTCGATGAGAGCGTCGGCGTGGTCTCCGGCCTGATGACCACCATCCACTCGTACACCAACGATCAGGTGCTGACCGACGTGTTCCACAAGGATCTGCGCCGCGCGCGTTCGGCGACGCACAACATGATTCCGACCAAGACCGGCGCTGCCGCCGCGGTCGGTCTGGTGCTGCCGCATCTGAACGGCAAGCTCGACGGGTTCTCGATCCGCGTGCCGACGATCAACGTGTCGCTGGTCGATCTGACTTTCGTGGCGAAAAAGAAGACCACCGTGGAGGAAGTGAACGCGGCGCTGAAGAAGGCCGCCGCCGGCGAGCTGAAAGGCATCCTCGAATACACCGAGGAGCCTCTGGTGTCCTCCGACTTCAACCACAACCCCGCCAGCTCGATCGTAGACGCCTCGATCACCAAGGTGTCCGATGGCACGCTCGTCAAGGTTTATTCCTGGTACGACAACGAGTGGGGCTTCTCCAACCGCATGCTCGACGTGGCGGTAGCGTTCGCGCAGGCGAAGTAGCGTCGTGAAATTCCGGCGCATGGCGGAGCTCGACCTCCGCGGCAAGCGGGTATTCATCCGCGCCGACCTCAACGTGCCTATGGAGGGCGGGCGGATCACCGACGACACGCGCATCCGCGCTTCCGTGCCCGGCATCCAGGCCGCGCTCGAGCAGGGCGCGGCGGTGATGGTTACCTCGCACCTCGGCCGCCCGAAGGAAGGCGCTTTCGATCCCAGCGAGTCGCTTGCGCCGGTCGCGCGGCGGCTCGGCGAACTGCTCGAGCGCGATGTGCCGCTGGTGCGCGACTGGCTCGGCGGCGTGAAAGTCGCGCCAGGCGAGGCCGTGCTGCTGGAGAACTGCCGCTTCAACGTCGGCGAAAAGAAGGACGATGAGAATCTGGCGAAGAAAATGGCGGCGCTGTGCGACGTCTACGTGAACGACGCCTTCGGCACCGCCCACCGCGCCGAGGCGACGACGCATGGCATAGCGCGCTTCGCCAAGGTCGCCTGCGCCGGACCGTTGATGGCCGCGGAACTGGATGCTTTGAAAAAATCTTTATCGAACCCTGCGCGACCATTGGTTGCCGTAGTTGGCGGATCCAAGGTCTCGAGCAAGCTCACTGTGCTCGCCGAGCTGGCGAAAAAGGTCGACGCGTTGATCGTCGGCGGCGGCATTGCCAATACCTTCCTGCTCGCCGCCGGCAAGCCGATCGGCAAGTCGCTCGCCGAGCCGTCGCTCGCGGATGAGGCGAGGAAGATCGCTGCGGCCACCAAGGTGCCGCTACCCGAGGACGTGGTCGTCGCGGTCGAGGCTTCGGCGCGCGCACGCAGCGCCGTCAAGTCGCCGCAGGACGTGCAGCCCGACGAGATGATCCTCGACATCGGGCCGAAAGCGGCGGCGGCGCTCGGCGAGCAGCTCAAGCGCGCCGGCACCATCGTCTGGAACGGGCCGGTCGGTGTGTTCGAAATCGATGCCTTCGCCAAAGGCACGCACGCGGTAGGCCGCGCGATCGCCGAGTCGGATGCCTTCTCGATCGCCGGCGGCGGCGACACCGTCGCCGCGATCAACAAGTTCGGGCTCGAACGCGGCATCGACTATATTTCGACCGCGGGCGGCGCCTTCCTCGAGTTCCTCGAGGGCAAGACGCTGCCCGCCGTGGCCGCGCTGGAAGCGCGCGCCGAGCGCTGATAAGGTAGGCTGACCCATGCGCTCAACCAAGATCGTCGCCACCCTCGGCCCCGCCTCGAGCGATGCCGCGGTTCTCGAACGCATGATTCACGCCGGCGTCGACGTGGTGCGGCTGAATTTCTCGCACGGCACGGCCGAGGACCATCTCGGGCGCGCGAAGCTCGTCAAGGAGCTCGCCAGCAAGACCGGCCGCACCGTCGCCATCCTGTGCGACCTGCAGGGGCCGAAGATCCGCGTCGGCAAGTTCAAAGACGGCAAGGTCAACCTCGAGAAGGGACAGAAGTTCGTGCTCGACGCGACCACCGAAGTGGGCGACGCGCAGCGCGTTGGCCTCGACTACAAGGAGCTGCCGCGCGACGTGCATCCGGGCGCGGTGCTGCTCCTCGACGACGGCAAGATCGTGCTTGACGTGACCGACGTGCGCGGCGACGAGGTGCATACCGTGGTGCGCCACGGCGGCGTGCTCTCGAACAACAAGGGCATCAACCGCCAGGGCGGCGGGCTGACCGCGCCGGCGCTCACCTCGAAGGACATGGAGGACATCAAGACCGCGGCGAAGATCCAGGCCGACTACCTGGCGGTGTCGTTCCCAAAGAGCGGCGCCGACATGTACATGGCGAGGGAGCTGATGCGCGCCGCCGGCGGCAAGTCATTCCTCATCGCCAAGATCGAGCGCGCCGAGGCGGTCGCCGAGTCCGCGCTGGTCGACATCATGCGCGGCTCCGACGGCATCATGGTGGCGCGTGGCGATCTGGCGGTCGAAGTGGGCGACGCCTCGGTGCCGGCGCTGCAGAAAAAGATGATCCGCCTCGCGCGCGAGCACAACAAGCTCACCATCACCGCCACGCAGATGATGGAGTCGATGATCTCGAGCCCGGTGCCGACGCGCGCCGAGGTCTCCGACGTCGCCAACGCGGTGCTCGACGGCACCGATGCGGTGATGCTTTCGGCGGAGAGCGCGAGTGGCAAGTACCCGGTCGAGACGATCGAGGCCATGCATCGCATCTGCGTCGAGGTCGAGCAGACGCAGCCCCTCAACCTCGAGCAGGATTTCCTCAACCGCGTGTTTACGCGCGTCGACCAGTCGATCGCAATGGCGGCGCTGTTCACCGCCTTCCACCTCAAGGTCAAGTGCATCGCCTCGCTCACCGAGTCGGGCTCGACTGCGCTGTGGATGAGCCGCGTCAATTGCGGCGTGCCGATCTATGCGCTCACCGCGCAGACCAGCACGCGCTACAAGTGCGCCCTGTTCCGCGACGTGTTCCCGCTGATGGTCAAGTACGTCGGCCACGATCGCGAGGAGCTCCTGCAGGAGGCCGAGAAGGTGCTGGTGGCCAACAACGTGGTGAAGGCGGGCGACCTGATCGTGCTCACCATCGGCGAGCCGATCGGCAAGTCGGGCGGCACGAATACAATGAAGATCGTCAAGGTCGGGGAGCGCCTCACATCATGAACCGTTCCGAGCTGGCGTCGCGATTCGTCGATGTGGCGAACATGCCCTGGGAGAAGACGCGCTTCCCGGGCATCTCGCAGAAAACCCTGTTGATGGACAAGGCGACCGGCGTGGTGACGGCGCTGATGCGGATGGAGCCGGGCGTGCGGCTGCCCGACCACGAGCACGCCAAGATCGAGCAGACTTTCGTCCTCGAAGGCAGCCTGTGCTGTCCCGAAGGCGAATGCCACGCCGGCCAGTTCGTCTGGCGCCCGGCCGGCAGCCGCCACCACGCCTGGGCCGGCGCAAAGGGCGGCCTGTTCCTCGGCATCTTCCAGCTCCCCAACAGGTTCTTCGAGTCCGACGGCCGCGTCACCGACGCGGGCGGCAACGACTGGCAGCAGTCCTGGGGTGAAGTCGCGAAGTAGGCTGCGCGTGGACGCCCTCCGCCGGGTCGTGGCAAGCCTGTCGATCCTCGTGGCGGCAGCGCTGTTTCCTGCGGCGGCCACTGCGCAGGCCTATCCCGAGCAGAGCGTACGCATCCTAGTCGGCTTCACGCCCGGCGTCGCCCCCGACGTCACCGCGCGCTTGCTCGCCGAGCGGCTGACCGGCGCGTGGGGCAAGCCGGTGGTGGTGGAGAACGTCACCGGCGCGGGCGGCAACATCGCCACCGATCGCGTGGCGAAGGCGCCGCCCAACGGCTACACGCTCGGCATGATCGGCAACGGCTCGCTGATCTTCAGCCCGGCCCTGTACGACAAACTGAGCTACGACCCGATCCGGGACTTCGCGCCGATCTCGCAGGTTTTCGTCGCCGCCAACGTGCTGGTGGTGCCGAGCAATGTGCCGGCAAGCACGCTGCCGGAGCTGGTCGCGCTCGCCAAGGCGCAGCCCGGCGCGCTCACCTATGCGCACGCTGGCGCGGGAACCTCGCAGCATCTCGCGGCGGAGCTGTTCAAGCACATGGCGGGCGTCGACATCCGCCCGATCGCTTACCGCGGCTCGACCGCGCTGATGCCCGACCTCATCGCCGGCCGGGTCAGCCTTTCGTTTGCGAACGTGGTGAACATGCTGCCGCTCGTGCGCGAGGGAAAGCTGCGCGCCTTCGCGGTGACCTCGGTCAAGCGCTCGGCGGTCGCGCCGGAGCTGCCGACGATGGCGGAATCCGGCTACCCCGGCTTCGAGGCGGTGCCGTGGTTCGGCCTGATGGCGCCGGCGGGAACGCCGGGCGCGATCATCGAGCGGCTGCATCGCGATACGGTGAAGATCCTCGCGCAGGAGGACGTTCGCAGGAAAATGACCGACCTCGGCCTCGACGTGATCGGCGGCTCGCCCGCCGAGCTGGCCGCGGTGATCGAGCGCGAGATCCCGCAGTGGGGAAGGGTGATCAAGCAGGCCGGTATCAAGGTGAGCGAGTAATCCGAGGAGGAGCCATGTCGACAGCGAGCGTGCGCGAAGCGATGCAAAAGCTCGGCGAGGCGATCGCCGAGCAGCCCGAAAAAGCCCGGGCGAAGAATGTCCCGGCCACCGCTCGCCTGCTGGGCGATCTGAAGTGCGAGATCCGCGGACCGAACGGCGAAACGGCGCACACCGACATGCCGCCGGCGGTCGGCGGATCGGCTTCCGCGCCGTCGCCGGGCTGGCTGATGCGCGCGTCGGTCGCGAGCTGCACCGCGACCGCAATCGCGATGCGCGCGGCGAAGCTTGGCTGCCAGCTGACGACGCTGGAAGTGACCGTGGAAAGCACCTCCGACAACCGCGGGCTGCTCGGCGACGACAAAATCTCGGCCGGCCTCGGCTCGATCACCACCCGCGTCAAGATCGGCGCCAGCGGCGTCGCCGCAGAAAAGCTTCGCGAGCTGGCCAAGTACGGCGACGATCACTCGCCGATGGCCTGCACCGCGCGGATTTCCCCGAAATACACGCTCGAAGTGGAGGTCGTCGGTTCATGATCCGTAGGCGCGCTCCGGCAACGTCAAGGTCTACGGTGTGACGACGAAGACGCGCCTCGCCTCGCTGCCCGACGTGCCGACGCTCGACGAGCAGGGCGTGAAGGACTTCGACCTGGTGGTGTGGAACGGCCTCTATGCGCCCAAAGGCCTGCCCAAGCCGGTGCAGGACAAGCTCGTCGCCGTGCTGCAGGCGGCTGTACAGTCGAGCGCCTTCCGCACGCGGCTCGCCGACCTTGGCGCGGAGCCGGTGCCCGCGTCCAAAGCGACGCCGCAGTCGCTCGGCGCGATGCTGAAGTCGGAAGTGGAGAAATGGACGCCGATCATCCGCAAGGCGGGCGTCTACGCTGACTAGCTGCTGACGGGCGCGGACGCGTTCGTCCGACCGCAGGCGCCGCCCGTCGGCGATCGAGTTGGCGCGCAAACAACGTCACAGACAACGGAGGCGAAGAGGCGCACAGTGGCGGCCAGTGTCTCTCCTCCTCCTCCTCTTGAGACACGGGCCCGGGCGCTAGCGCACCGGGCCTTTTCTTTTCCCGCGTCCTTCGTACAGATCGCGCCCGGCGACCAGCGCGCGCATCTTGCCGTCGGCCATGTTGCGCTGGAGCATCCAGAAGCCGCAGTCGGGATGGATGTACTTCACGCTGCCTTTGCCCAGGACCTTTTCGGCACGCTCGATGGACCGCGCGACCTGGTCTGCGCTTTCGATCTCGGTCTTCTTGATGTCCACCACGCCCAGGCCGAAGCCGATGTCCTTGCGCAGGTCCTTGAACACCGCCAGCTCTTGCGGCGGACGGTGCGCGGTCTCCATGACGACATGGTCGACCTGGAGGGCGTTGAGGTAGTCCATCAGCTTGACCCAGGTGCCCCGCTGGATCGACTGGCCGCCGTAGTTGCCGAAGCACAGATGCACCGCGGCTTTCGATTTCTTCGGGACGGCGCGTAGCACCTTGTTGATCGCTGCCGCAGCCCATTTCCACTCGTCTGGATGTCCGGGCAGGTTCGCTTCGTCGACCTGGATGACGTCGGCTTCAAGGCGCTTCACCTGCTCGGCGAGTACGTCGGCGAGCGCGTGGGCGAGCTTCTCCGCGCTCTTGTAGTGCCGGTCGTGCAGCATCTTTGCGAGCATGTGCGGCCCGGTGAGCGTGAACTTGAACGGCTTGGCGGCGAGCGCGCGTCCCTTGGCGCAGGCGATCGGCAGGTTCAGGCTGCCGGGGCCGACCGGCCCCTCGACCACGCCCGGCGGCCGGGTGCGGAAGCGCGTCGCCGCGCCCTTCGAGTAGTCGACCCACTCCGAGAAGCCGATGTCGGCGCGCACGCCGTCGAGCGGCCGCACGAAGTACTCGATCATGCCGTTGGTCTGCGGGTGGTTGACGTCGAAGCGGTAGAGCTCGCCGTCGCAGACCAGGTCGAGGCCCGCCTGCTCCTGCGTGTGGATTACCACGCGCATGGCGTCGGCGAGCGCCTCCTCGGAGGGCGCCGCCGCCAGCCAGTGGGGCAGGGGATAGGAACCGACGACGGTGGTCTTTATACTCACGCGGAGCATTATATTCACCAACAAGTTAATTGATGAAGGCCAACTCGCGCGACCCGGAGCGCACGCGGCAGCGGATCCTCGACGCCGCGACGGCGGAATTCGCGCGCTACGGCCTCGGCGGCGCGCGCGTCGACCGCATCGCGGCGCGCGCCGGCGCCAACAAGCGCATGCTCTACTACTACTTCCGCGACAAGGACAACCTGTTCCTCGCCGCGCTCGAGCGCTGCTACTCGCACATCCGCGCCGCCGAGCGCGCGCTCGACCTCGAGCACCTGCCGCCGCGCGAGGCGCTGCGCCGCCTGGTCGAGTTCACCTGGCGCTATTTCCTCGGCCATCCCGAGTTCCTCACGCTGCTCAACAGCGAGAACCTGCACAAGGGGCGCCACGTGCGGCGCTCGCGCAGCGTGCCGCAGATCAACCTGCCGATCGTCGAGACCCTGCGCGGTCTGCTGCGTCGCGGCGAACGCGAGGGCGTGTTCCGAAGGGGCGTCGACCCCGTGCAGCTCTACATCTCGATCGCCGGCGAGGGCTATTTCTACCTCAGCAACCGCTACACGCTGTCCCAGATCTTCGGCCGCGACCTGATGTCGACCCGCGCGCTCGGCGCGCGCGCGCGCCATAACGCCGAGATGATCCTGCACGCGCTGGAGTCCTCGACACCCCCGCGACGTAACCGTATAGTTAAAAGATAAAATGCCTGCGATCCGCAGCGTCGAGCTCGCGCGCCTCGACTACGCCCTGGTCGGCGACTTCAAGTTCTTCAAGTCGGGGCGGCGGCCGACGCTTGCCGTGCGCCTCACCGACGCCGACGGCCGCCAGGGCTGCGGCCAGGCGGTGCCGGTGGAGAGCTGGAGCTACGAGACGGCGGAGACGGTCGCCTCGACGCTCGAGTTTCACCTGGCGGGCGCCGTACTCGGCGCGGACCCCGCCGACCTCGAGGACGTGCACGCGCGCATGGAGCGCGCCATCCGGCCGTCGTTCTCGGTCGGCCAGCCGCTCGCGAAGAGCGCCATCGACCTCGCCTGCCACGATCTGTGGGGCAAGCAGGCCGGCCGCCCGGTTGTTGAATTTCTTTCGAAGAATTCGGTCCAGGAAATCAAGCTGAGCTGGACCATCAATGCCGCGAGCATCGAAATAGCGCGCGCGCAGCTCGAGAAGGGCCACGCCGCCGGCTACGACAGCTTCAACGTCAAGATCGGCCCGCCGCAGACGCCGGACTACGACCGCCAGCTGGTGCGCGCGGTGCGCGACTTCGCGCCGCGCGGCTTCCACTGGGCCGACGCCAACACCGGCTACGGCCTCGCCGACGCGCTGCGCATGGCGCGCGAGCTCGCCGACGCCGGCTTCCGCGCGCTCGAGTCGCCGCTACCGCCCAACCGCATCCGCGACTACCAGGGGCTCAAGCAGCAGGGCGCGCTGCCGATCCTGATGGACGAAGGCATCGTCTCGCCGGTCGAGGCGGAGGAGTTCGCCGCACTCGGCATGATGGATGGCGTCGCCATGAAGGTGGCGCGCTGCGGCGGGCTTTGGCGCGCCGCGCGCATCGTGGAAGTGATGGAGGAGCGCGGCCTCGAGTTGTTCGCCTCGGGCCTCACCGATCCGGACCTCTCGCTCGCCGCGTCGGTGCATCTGTTCGCGGCGGCAGGGCTCAAGAGGCCGGCCGCGCTGAACGGGCCGCAGTTCCTCGAGGGCCGCGGGGTGACCGACGCGCGGCTGCGCGCGGTCGGCGACTCGATCAAGGTGCCGACGGCGCCGGGACTGGGCATCGAAGTGCACGGCGCGGAGTGGCGCACGGTTGCCGGCAACGGCCGCCAAGCGGAGCGGCGCTTTGGCTAGGCTGATCACGCGGCTCACGCCCTTCGCCGGCATCCTCGTGTTCCTCGCGGTGTGGGAGATCGGCGTCAAGGTGTTCAAGGCGCCGGCCTACCTGTTGCCGCCGCCGAGCGCGATCTTCGATACCGGCATCGGCGAATTCCCGCGGCTAGCCAGGCATGGCTGGGTGACGCTCTACGAGATGCTGCTCGGCTATGGCCTCGCGGTGGTGGTCGCCATCCCGCTCGCCATCGCCATCACTTCGTCCGAGCGCTTCGACCGCTTCACCATGCCCACGCTGCTCTTCTTCCAGGTAGTGCCGAAGGTGGCGATCGCGCCCCTGTTCCTGGTGTGGTTCGGGGTCGGCACCACGCCCAAGGTGCTGGTGGCTTTCCTCATCTCCTTCTTCCCCATCGTCATCGACGCCGCGGTCGGCTTGCGCTCGATGTCGGCCGAGATGCGCGACCTCGCGCGCTCGATGGGCGCGACGCGCATGCAGGTGTTCGCGCGCTTTCGCCTGCCGACCAGCCTGCCGTATCTGTTCAGCGGCCTGAAGGTAGCGGCGACGCTCGCCGTGGCGGGCGCGGTCGTCGGCGAGTTCGTCGGCGCCGACAAGGGGCTCGGCTACCTGCTGTTGGTCACCAACTCGAACCTGGAGACCGCGCTGATGTTCGCCACGCTGTTCGCGCTGACGATCATCGGCCTGGCGTTTTTCTATGCAGTCGAATTGCTGGAGGCGCTGCTCATTCCGTGGCACGTGACGCACCGGGTGCGCGAGGACGCCGCCACGTTGTAACCTTAGAGAGGAGAGGAGGAGCAAATGAAAGTCAGACTGATCGTTGGGGTACTGCTCGCGCTCGCCGCCGCGCTTCCGGCGCAGGCGCAGACCAAGTTCCCGTTCCGGCTCAACTGGACGCTGTACGGCGAGCACGCACCGTTCTTCGTCGCGCGCGACAAAGGCTTCTACAAGGAAGAGGGGCTCGAAGTCGAGATCCAGGAGGGCAGCGGCTCGACCACCGTGGCGCAGCTCGTCGCCAACAGCACCAGCCCGGTCGCCTACGTAGACGCGGCGACCATGATGCGCGGCGTCGGCGCCGGCATGCCGATCAAGGCGGTGGGCGTGACGCTGCAGCAGAGCCCGATGTCCTTCATCTACCGCGCCGACGCGGCGCGGCCGACCAAGATCTCGGAGATCAAGGGCAGCCGCATCGCCATCACGGCGGGCGACGCGAGCCTCGCCATCTTCACGGCGTTCATGGGCAAGCTCGGCATGAGCGTGGAGGACGTGCAGATGATCACGGTGGCGAACCCGGCGGCGAAGGAGCAGGCGGTGCTCAACAAGCAGGCCGACGCGCTGCTCGGCTACTTCATGGACCAGGGGCCGCGCATGCAGCTGCAGACCGGCGTGAAGATGGCCTGGACGCGCCTCTACGACATGGCCGGCGTCACCACGCTCTCCAGCGCGATCATCGCCAACAACGACTGGATGAAGGACGCGAAGAACCAGGACCTCCTGCGCAAGTTCCTGCGCGCCTCGCAGCGCGGCTGGCAGTACAGCTTCGACCACCGCGACGAGGCCGCCGACATCTTCAGGAAGAGCGCGCCGGTGTTCACGCAGGAGATCGCCAAGCTCGAGGTCGACGGCACGATGACGATCATCCGCACCAAGCGCACCGAGGGCAAGCCGATCGCCTGGTCCGACGCAAGCGACTGGGCCGACAGCCAGGACCTGCTCGCGAAATACGCCAAGCTGAAGGCGCAGCCCGACGTCAACGTCTACTTCACCAACAGCTACCTGTCGGAAGCGCCGTATCTTCCGAAGAAGTAGATGCCAGAGCCGTACATTCGCCTGCGGGGCGTCGGCAAGAGCTATGAGACCCGGGACGGAACGGTCGAAGCTTGCGGCGGCATCGACCTCGACATCCGGCGCTCCGAGTTCGTCGCCGTCGTCGGGCCGAGCGGCTGCGGCAAGACCACCATCCTCAAGATGGCGGCGGGCCTCGTGCCGCGCAGCGCCGGCACCATCACCGTCGGCGGGAACAGCGTCGATCGCCCGCTCACCGACGTCGGCATCGTGTTCCAGGAGTCGATCCTGCTCGACTGGCGCGACGTGCTCTCCAACGTCATGCTGCAGCTCGAGATCCGCGGCCTCGCGCGCGACGAGTCGCTGGCGCGCCACCTCCTCGAGCTCACCGGCCTCGCCGGCTTCGAGAGGAAGAAGCCCTACGAGCTTTCCGGCGGCATGCGCCAGCGCGTCTCGATCTGCCGGGCCCTGGTGCACGATCCGCCGCTGCTCCTCATGGACGAGCCCTTCGGCGCGCTCGACGCGCTGACGCGCGAGCAGATCTCCATGGACATTCAGCGCATCTGGATGGAGAAGCGCAAGACCGCGCTCCACATCACCCACAGCATCCCCGAGGCGGTGCTGCTCGCCGACCGGGTGGTGGTGATGGGGCCGCGCCCGGGTCGCATCGTCGAGATCATCGAGGTCGACCTGCCGCGGCCGCGGCGCCTGGACCGGCTGCCGCCCAGGTTTAACGAGTACGCCGGACGGATCCGCGAGATCTTCAAGTCCAAGGGCGTGCTGGCGATGGATTGAAATGCGTTTCTCCATCAAACAGGTCGATTTCTTCGAGCGGCAAGTAAAGCTGCGCCTGCCGTTCCGCTTCGGCGTGGTCACCCTGACCGAAGCGCCGCAGGCCTTCGCGCGCGTGCGCATCGCGCTCGAAGACGGCAGGCAAGCCGAGGGCGGCGCCGCGGAGATGCTGGCGCCGAAGTGGTTCGACAAGGATCCCGCGCTCTCCAACGAGCAGAATTTCGAGCAGCTGCGCGCCTCGCTGCGCCTTGCGCGCGACGCCTACCTTGCCAGCGCCTCGAACAACGCCTTCGGCCATTCGATCGAAGCCTATGGCCCGCAGCTCGCGCTGAGCGCACTGAGCGGGCTCAACAACCTGGTCGCCTGCTTCGGTCCGGCGCTCCTCGACCGCGCAGTGCTCGACGCCCTCTGCCGCGCGCTCGGCATCTCCTTCTACGACGCGATTCGCAAGAACGTGCCCGGCGTCACCGCGCCCGGCTGGCAGCAGGACCTGATGGCGTTCGACATGGACGAGTTCCTGTTCGAGTTCCGGCCGGCGGCGAGCATCGCCGCCCGCCATACCGTCGGCCTCGTCGACCCGATCGTGTCCAGCGACGTGAAGGAGAAGCTGAACGACGGGCTGCCGCAGACGCTCGAGGAGGTGGTGGCGCGCTACGGACACCGCTGGTTCAAGCTGAAGGTGGGCGGCGAGATCCGCGCCGACGTCGATCGTCTCGCCGCAATTTCGTCGGTACTGAACGAAATAAAGGAGCCGTATTTCGCGACGCTCGACGGCAACGAGCAGTTCTCGGACGCCGATCAGGTGGTCGCGCTGGTTAAGGCGATCCGCGCCGACGCGCGCCTGAAGCGCCTGTACTCGAGCATTGCATTCGTCGAGCAGCCGATCAGGCGCAGCCAGGCGCTCTCCAGCGACGTCTCCGAGCTCGCCGAGGACAAGCCGGTGATCATCGACGAGTCCGACGATACCCTGGAAGCGTTTCCGCGCGCGCGGCGCCTCGGCTATACCGGCGTCTCGTCGAAGACCTGCAAGGGCCTCTACAAGTCGATCCTCAATGCCGCGCGCTGCCGGATGTGGAACCGCGAGGAAGGGTCCGACCGCTATTTCATGTCGGGCGAAGACCTCACCCTCCAGGCCGGCCTCGCGCTGCAGCAGGACCTCGCGCTCGTCTCGCTGCTCGGCCTCAAGCACGTCGAGCGCAACGGCCACCACTACGTGAACGGCATGGCTGGACTGCCGGCAGCGGAGCAGCAGGCGTTTCTGTCGAAGCACTCCGACCTGTACGAGCAAAGCCACGGCGCGGTGCACCTGAAGATCGCGCAGGGAATGATTTCCACCAAGAGCCTGGACTGCGCGGGCTACGCGAGCGCGGCGATGCCGGACTGGAGTGCGATGAAGGAGATGAAGTGAAGCGAGTAGGCATCATCATGAACGGCGTTACCGGGCGCATGGGCACCAACCAGCACCTGGTGCGCTCGATCCTCGAGATCCGCAAGCAGGGCGGCGTCGCGCTGAAGAGCGGCGAGCGCCTGATGCCCGAGCCGATCCTGGTCGGGCGCAACGCGGCGAAGCTCGAGGCGCTCGCGAAGCAGCACGGCGTCACGCGCTGGACCACCGACCTCGAAGGGGCGCTGAGGAATCCGCGCAACGAAATCTTCTTCGATGCCGCGTCCACCCAGCTGCGGCCGAAGCTGCTGAAGCAGGCCATCGCCGCCGGCAAGCACATCTATTGCGAGAAGCCGGTCGCCACGACGCTCGCCGAAGCGAAGGATCTCTATGCCGCGGCCAAGAAGGCGCGGGTGAAGCACGGTGTCGTGCAGGACAAGCTCTGGCTGCCGGGGCTGCTCAAGCTGAAGAAGCTGCGCGACGAAGGCTTCTTCGGCAGGTTGCTTTCCGTCCGGGGCGAGTTCGGCTACTGGGTGTTCGAAGGCGATCGAGAGAAGGGCCAACCCGCCGCTCAGCGTCCCTCCTGGAACTACCGCAAACGGGACGGCGGCGGAATCATCCTCGACATGCTGTGCCACTGGCGCTACGTGCTCGACAACCTGTTCGGCGAGGTGAAGGCGGTGTCCTGCCTCGGTGCCACCCACATCCCGCAGCGCTGGGACGAGAACGGCAAGAAATACAAGGCGACGGCCGACGACGCAGCCTATGCGACCTTCCAGCTCGCAGGGGGCGTCATCGCGCACTTCAACTCCTCGTGGACGGTTCGAGTGCGCCGGGACGACCTGCTCACCCTGCAGGTCGACGGCACCAAAGGCAGCGCGGTGGCCGGGCTTCGGCGTTGTTATTTTCAAAGCTATTCAAAAACACCGAAACCCGTCTGGAACCCGGACATTGCGCAGCCGATCGATTTCTTCGAGGGCTGGGAAGAAGTGCCCGACGAGAACTACGACAACGCCTTCAAGGCCGAGTGGGAGCTGTTCCTGCGCCACGCCGCCGGCGAGGGCCCGTTCCGCTGGGGGCTGCTCGAGGGAGTGAAGGGCGTGCAGCTCGCCGAGCTCGGCCTTAGAAGCTGGAAGCAGAAGAAGTGGCTGGACGTGCCGAAGCTCAAAGCATGAAACGCGACACGATCCTCTCCATCCGCCTGCCGACCGACAAGGGTCCGCAGGAGTACGCGGTACGTGAACCCGGAAAGTTCGATCGGCCCAAGAAATCGTTCACGCGAAAAGCCCTCGCCGCCGCGCACGTCGTCGCCGATCCGCTTTCGACCAAGGAGCCCTGGCTCGAGGCGGCGATCGACTGGGACGCGACGCTCGCCTACCGGCGGCACCTCTGGTCGTGGGGCTTCGGCGTCGCCGAGGCGATGGACACCGCACAGCGCGGGATGGGTCTCGATTGGTCTTCTTCGCTTCTTCTCATGGAGAAATCCGTGAAGGAAGCGAAACGTATCCCCGGCGCAGTCGTGGCGAGCGGCGCAGGTACGGATCATCTGCCAGGCAATGAGAAGCACTCCGTAGAAAAAATCATCGCCGCCTACGAGGAGCAGTGCGCGGCGATCGAGAAGCTCGGCGGACGGATCATCCTGATGGCGAGCCGCGCGCTCGCGGCCTCGGCGAAATCGCCCGACGACTACGCCAAGGTGTACGACCGCATCCTCTCGCAGGTGAAAGAGCCGGTGATCATCCACTGGCTGGGCGAGATGTTCGATCCCGCGCTCGCGGGCTACTGGGGCAAGAAGGATCACCGCGCCGCCATGGATGTTTGCTTGGGAGTGATCGAGAAAAATAAAAGCAAAGTAGACGGGATCAAGGTCTCCCTGCTCGACAAGGAAAAGGAGATCGTCATGCGCCGCAAGCTGCCCATAGGCGTGCGCATGTACACCGGCGACGACTTCAATTTCGCGGAGCTGATCGAAGGCGACGCGGAGGGATACTCGGACGCGCTGCTCGGGATCTTCGATTCGATTGCGCCAGCAGCCTCGCAGGCTTTGTCTTTTCTTTCGGAAAAGAATATTTCCCAGTATCACGAAATCCTCGCGCCCACCGTCCCTCTATCCCGGCATATCTTTAAAGCACCGACGCGCTTCTACAAGACGGGCGTCGTGTTCATGGCCTGGCTGAACGGCCACCAGGAGCATTTCGTCATGGTCGGCGGGCAGCAGTCGGCGCGCCACGTCCTGCACTTGAGCGAGCTGTTCCGCCTCGCCGACGCTGCCGGCCTGCTCGCCGATCCGGAACTCGCCTGCCGCCGCATGAAGCAGCTTCTCGCGGTGCATGGAATCTAGGAGCCTCGGCGCCGGCTTCGGCGCGGAAGCCGACCGGATCCCGGCGAATTTCCGGGAGGTGTGGGATACGTTCTTCGCTTCCCAGGTGCTGGTGTTCAGGAACCAGAAATTCAGCGCGGGCGGATTCCTCGCTTTCGCGCGGCAGCTCGGCGATCCCGAGCCGCACGTCATCGACCAGTTCCACCATCCCGAGCACGCCGACATCCTGATCCTCTCCAATGTGGTGAAGGACGGGAAACCGACCGGCCTCGCCGATGCGGGGACGTACTTCCACACCGATTACTCGTACCTCGACGTGCCGGCGCGCGCGACCACGCTCTATTCGATCCAGGTGCCGAAGGTCGGCGGCGACACGCTGTTCGCCAATCAGTACGCGGCTCACGATGATCTGCCTTCGAGCATGAAGAAAAGGATCGAAGGCCTGGTTGCGCTGCACCACTACGGTAACCGCGACGATCTCGACCAGCACTCGCGCACGGTGGCCTCGGTGCTCAGCGACGACCAGGAGCAGAAGATGGCCTGGGTGCGCCACAAGGTGGCGAGGAAGCATCCCGTCACCGGGCGCACCGCGCTCTACGCCGTGTCGGGCAGCTCGTTCGGCATCGAAGGCATGCCAGAAGACGAGGCGATCGACCTGCTCGACGAGTTGAAGGAGCATGCGACGCAGGAGAAGTACCGGTACCGCCTCAAATACGGTGTCGGCGACGTAGTGATCTGGGACAATGCTTCGCTGCTGCACTCGGCGACGCTGATCGATCCGAACGATGCGCGCACGCTGTGGCGCGTCACCATCAAAGAGGAGAGGAGAACGTCATGAGGGGAATTCTTTTCGCGGTAGTCGGGCTGTGCGCCTCGCTGAGCGCGGGCGCGCAGGAGGTCACGCTGCACGGCGCGGTGCAGTTCCCGGACGAGCACGTCTTTACGCGCGCGCTGGTACGGTTCCAGGAGCTGGTCGACAAGTACTCCGGCAAGAAGACCAACTGGGTGCTGCACAAGAACTCGGAGCTCGGACTGGAGAAGCAGTACTTCGAGTACATGGCGCAGGGCAAGGCGGTCGACTACGGCATCGTCTCGCCGGCGCACATGTCGACCTTCTCAAAGGCGGCGCCGTTCATCGACGCGCCGTTCCTGTTCCGCGACCTCAACCACTGGAACAAGGTGCTCGACGCAGACCTGCTCAAGCCGGTCGCCGACGAGATCAACCAGAAGGCCGAGGTGATGCTGATCGGCTACGCCGGCGGCGGCACGCGCAACATCTTCGTCAACAAGCCGGTGCGCAACCTGCAGGACATGAAGGGCCTCAAGGTGCGCGTGCAGGGCGCGCCGATCTGGTCGAAGACCTTCGCCGCGATCGGCATGTCGCCCACGGTCATCGCCTACAACGAGATCTATAACGCGATCCAGAACAACGTCATCTCGGCGGGCGAGAACGAGGCCGCGGGCGTGGAGCAGATGAAGTTCTACGAAGTCGCGCCGCAGCTCTCGATGACGCAGCACGCGATCACCATCCGGCCGATCTGCTTCTCCGCCAAGACCTTCAACAAACTCGACAAGAACATGCAGCAGGCGATCATCAAGGCCGGCAAGGAAGCCGGCGCCTACGGCCGCAAGCTCGAGTCGAGCGAGGACGAGCAGAAGCTGATCGCGCTGGAGAAAGCCGGCAAGCTGACGCGGGTGAAGTTCACCGACCGCGCGCAGATGAAGAAGCTGGCCGATCCGGTGATGGCCGAGTACGCGAAGGAAATCGGCGCCGACCAGATCTACGCCAAGATCAACGCCATCAAATAACAACGAGAAGGGACGGCGGCGGCGCGAGCCACCGCTGTTTTTTGTGTATAGAACCTTCACCGCCTGGTATGCGCGGGTGCTGTCGTGGCTGCTCGTGTTCACGGTCGCGGTGCTGATGGTTCCGGTCAGCCTGCAGATCTTCTCGCGCTACACGCAGCTCATCCCGGCCTACATCTGGACCGAGGAGATGGCGCGCTTCCTGTTCATCTGGATGGTGATGATCGGCGCGATGGTCGGCGTGCGCGAGGGCTCGCATTTCGAAGTCGACGTCTGGCCCGATCTCGGCGCGAAGGCGACCGCCGCACTGCAGCTCGCGTCCGGGTTTTTTGTGCTGCTTTTCGCCGCGGTGTTCATGTGGGCGGGCTGGGAGTTCACGCGCTTCGCTTTCAACCGCGTGTCCGAGCTGGCCGACCTGCCGCTGTGGATGATCCACGTCGCCTGGCCGGTCACCGGCCTGACCTGGCTCGTGTTCCAGGGCGAGCGCATGTGGGATGCCGCGCTGGTGCTCGCCGGCAAGGCGAGGCCGAAAGCTGAGGAGAAGCACCTGGAGGCCGCGTCGTGACCGGCCTGCTCGCGCCCTCGACCGCAGCGATCATCCTGTTCGGCGTGTTCTTCGTGCTGCTAGTGCTGCGCGTGCCGGTCGCTTTCGCGCTCGGCCTTGCCTGCCTGCCGATGATGGTGTTCGAGGAGCGGCTCTCCATGCAGAACCTGGTGCAGGAGACGTTCAACGCCTACAACTCCTTCATCCTGCTGGCGGTGCCGTTTTTCCTGCTGACCGCGAACCTGATGAACATCGGCGGCATCACCGACCGCCTGGTGCGCCTGTCGCGCACGATGGTCGGGCACTTTCCGGGCGCGCTCGCGCAGATCAACGTGCTCCTGTCGGTGTTCTTCGCGGGCATCTCCGGCTCCTCCACCGCGGACGCAGCAAGCCAGTCGAAGATCTTCATCGACGCGCAGGTAAAGGAGGGCTACGGCCTCTCCTTCTCGATAGCGATTACGGCGGTCTCGGCCGTGCTTGCGGTCATCATCCCGCCGTCGATCCTGATGATCGTCTGGGGCGGCGTGATCTCGACCTCGATCGGCGCCATGTACCTGGCGGGCATCCTGCCTGGGTTGCTGATCGCCGCGGCGCAGATGGTTACGGTCCACGTGTATTCGAAGATCTACAAGTACCCGGTGTACCCGCGCTCCACGCTGAAGGAATTCTTCCTCTCCGGCTGGCAGTCGCTGCCGGCTCTCTTCACGCCCTTCATCATCGTCGGCGGCATCCTGCTCGGCTGGTTCACCGCCACCGAGTCGGCCGCGATCGCGGTGATCTATGCGGCGATCCTTTCCACCTTCTTTTACCGTGAGATGGGCTGGGCGAAGCTCTATCACTCGCTGCTCGAGACCGGGCGCCTTTCGGCCATCGCGCTGTTTTGCGTCGGGACGGCATCCGCCTTCGGCTGGCTGCTCGCCTATTACCAGATCCCGAAAGCCCTGCTCGCGAACGTGACCAGCTGGCACATGGGCATCACCGGGGTCGGCTTCTTCATCGCTTTCGTGTTCCTGGTGGTGGGTTGCTTCCTCGACGCGATTCCGGCCATCATCATCGTCGGCACCATCCTGCAGCCGCTCGCGCAATCGGTGAACATGCATCCGATCCACTTCGCCATCATCGGCATCGTCTCGCTCGCCTTCGGGCTGGTGACCCCGCCTTACGGCTTGTGCCTGATGATCTCGTGCGCGGTGGCGAAGGTGCCGCTGAAGTTCGCGCTGAAGGACACCGTGATCATGCTGGTGCCGATGCTGCTGATGCTCGCCGCCATCATCATATGGCCGCAGATCCCGCTGCTGCTGCCGAGGTTGCTCGCGCCCGAACTGCTGAAGTGAAGCTTTCGCTCAATACGGCGACGGTGCGCAAGCAGTGGAACCTCGCGCAGATGATCGATGGCTGCGTGCGCCAAGGCATCCGCGGCATCGACCCATGGCGCGATCAGGTGGCCGCCCTCGGTCTGAAAAAAGCCGTTTCTCTTGTAAAGAGCAATCAGCTCACCGTTACCGGCCTTTGCCGTGGCGGCTTCTTCACGCAGAAGGACTGGAAGGACGACAACCTGCGCGCGATCGAGGAAGCGCACGAGCTGCAGGCGCAGTGCTTGGTGCTCGTCGTCGGCGGGCTGCTACCTGGATCGAAAGACCTGATTCTTTCGCGAAAGAAAATTCGCGATTGCATCGCTGAAATTCTTCCGGTTGCCAGGAAGGCGAAGATTCCCCTCGCCATCGAGCCGCTGCATCCCATGCAGGCGGCCGAGCGGGCGTGCATCAATACGCTCGAGCAGGCTCTGGACATGTGCGACGAGCTGGGCGAGGGCATGGGCGTGGCGGTCGACGTCTATCACGTATGGTGGGATCCAAAGCTCAAGGCACAGATAGAACGGGCCGGAAAGAAGAACCGCTTGCTCGCCCACCACATCTGCGACTGGCTCTCGCCGACGAAGGACCTCGTGAGCGACCGCGGCATGATGGGCGACGGCGTGATCGACCTGCCGCTGATCCGCTCGTGGATGGAAGATGCTGGCTACGTCGGCTTCCAGGAGGTGGAGATCTTCTCCGAGCTCGACTGGTGGAAGCGCGATCCCGACGAGGTGCTGCGCGTCTGCAAGGAGAGGCACAATAGCTGCTGCTGAACGAAAGGGGAGGGGAACATGAATCGCAGGGAACACCTCAAGGGATTGGCCGGCATGGCGGCGGTCTCAGGCCTTGGCGCTTGCACGACGCCTTCGACGCAAACCTCGAGCACCGAACCTGTGCCGCCGAGCGGCATCGGTCACCGCATCAAGCACATCTCCTACAGCGACCAGGGCGGCAGGCCCGACGCGGTGCAGGTGATGGTGAACCGGCAGCATGTCTACGTCGGCCACATGTTCAGCAACGGCATTACGGTGCTCGACGCGCGCGACCCGCGCGAGCTCAAGCCGATCCAGTACTGGAGCCTTGGCCAGGGCGACCTCACCCGCACGCATCAGCTGCAGGCCGCGAACGACCTGCTCATCGCCGCCAACGGCGCCAACATCGTCGCGCTGCAGTCCTACGACAGCCAGCGCGGCTATTTCGAGAACAACCTCGCCGACAGCATCACCAAGAAGGGGAAGTTCCGCTCCGGCATCTCGATCCACGATATCTCCAAGCCCGAGATGCGCGAGATCGGGTTCCTGGAAATCCCCGGTCTGGGCGTCAACCGCACACACTGGACCGGCGGGCGCTATTGCTACGTTTCGGCGCACTTCGAAGGCTTCACCGACCACATCCTGTGCGTCGTCGACCTGAACAACATTACCAAGCCGGAGGTCGTCTCGCGCTGGTGGCTGCCCGGAATGAACCGCGCGGCGGGGGAGAAGTCCACCGCGCCGCAAGGCAAGCGCTACGCGCTGCACCACATGCTCACTTCAGGCGAGCTGGGGCTCGCGTCGTGGCGCGACGGCGGCCTGACGGTGCATGACCTCAAAGATCCGCGCAACCCGAAGCCGATCGGGCATATCAACTGGTCGCCGCCTTACCCGGGCGGCACCCACACCTCGCTGCCGCTCAACGGGCGCAAGCTCGCCGTGGTGGCCGACGAGGCGAACGCGGAGAAGTGCGCCAAGGGTCTCTTCACCACTTTCGTCCTCGACATGCGCGCGCCGAACAATCCGGTGCCGATCGCGACGCTGCCCTCGCCGCGCGACCGCGACTACTGCGCCGCGCCCGGCACCTTCGGGCCGCACAACCTGCACGAGAACCGCCCCGGCACCTTCCAGAGCGAAGAAACGATCTTCGCCACCTACAACAACGCCGGCGTGCGCGTCTTCGACATCAAGGACCAGTACGCGCCGAAGGAGCTGGCCTACTGGGTGCCGCCGGCGCCGAAGAAGATGATCGACCCGCGGCCGAAAGTGACGCTGGCGGCGAAGACCGCCGACATCTACGTCATGCCCGACGGCCTCATGTACGTGACCGACTGGAACGCCGGCCTGAACGTGCTGCAATACGAGGGCTAGCGCTAGAACTTAAAGACGTGCGGTAGCCAGAGCGAGATCGCGGGAATGTAGGTGACGAGCGCAAGGGTCACCAGCATCGCGCCGTAGAACGGCCAGATCTCGCGCATGACCTGCTCGATGGTCACCTTGCCGACTGCGCAGCCGACGAACAGCGTGCTGCCCACCGGCGGCGTCACCAGGCCGATGCCGAGGTTGATCATCATGATCATGCCGAAATGCACCGGGTCGACGCCGAAGGTGGTCACCACCGGCAGCAGGATCGGCGTGCAGATCAGGATCAGCGGCGCCATA
>DASXKY010000036.1:0-9629 GCA_036496555.1 Burkholderiales bacterium
CGCCGTTCGGCCCGGCGCGCTTGTCGGCCGCCGGACCCATCAAGTGCTCGACCTCCGCCGCGGTCGACTGGCCCGGCACCAGCGTGCGGCCGTCGTAGCCGGCGCAGCCGGCGAGAAACAGCAGGACTAGTGCGACGCAGCATCTCATGGCAGTCACCCTCTCACATTTTCGGCCGCCTTCGCTGACGAAGGCTTGGCGGCCGGCTTTCACATCGGGCCGTCTCTGGAAACCTGGTCGGGATCGTCGATCATGTACTTCTCGCGCAGCACGCCGTCGCGCGAGAACTGCACGACGATCAGCTGCGGCGCCATACCCTGCGCGTGGTAGCTCCAAACCTCACGCTCGCTGCGCGGGAACGGGTCGACGCGCGAGGGCGGCCCGAGCCGGTCGCGCACCTCGCTCGCGCGCGATTCGTCGGGCCTGAGCGCGTCGAAGTTTTCTCGCGTCAGGCGCTGCTCGACCGCGATCAGGGTGCCGTCGGCGCCGATGCGGGCGGCGTAGCTCACGCGGCCCGCCGGCAGGCGCGGGTACCAGAACACCGTCTCGCCGTTCGCGCCCGCGCGCTTCTCCGCTGGCCGCCCCATCACGCGCTCGACGTCGTCCGCGGTCGAGCGCTGCGGCAAGAGCGTGCGGCCGTCGTAGCCGGCGCAGCCGGCGAGGAGCAGAAGCGCGAAGGCGGCGAGGCGCGTTTCAGTCTCCCGCGGAGAAGTCGGGATCGTCGAGCTTGTAGACCTCCCGCACTACCCCATCGCTCGAGAACTGCACGACGAACAGCGACGACTGCACCTCCGGCGCCGGATAGGTCCAGGTCACGCGCTGCTGCAGCGGAAAGGACTGGATCTGCTTCGGCTGGCCGAGCAACTCGCGCACATCGGCCTCGCGCGAGACGCCAGGGCGTACGCGCTCGATGTTCGCGCTGGTCGGACGCCGGTCCGTGGCTCCATCCGCCGCGCATCCCGCTGCGAGCAGGAAGAGCACGGGGTACACGGTGCGCATCATTCTTGTCCCTCCTTCGCCGAGGTGAACGTCTGGGCGAAGGGGTTTGTTCCGTCCGCTTCCGCTGCTACTCGCCCTTGCCGGGCTCGGGATCGAAGTATTGGTCGAACTTGCCGGGGACGTCCTTGAACTGGTCGGCGTCCCCGGGCGCGGTGCCCTTGCGGGCGATATTCGGCCATTTCACCGACTGGTCGGCATTCAGCTTCAGCCACTTGTCAGCCTTGGGATCGGAGTCGGGCAGGATCGCCTTCGGCGGGCACTCCGGCTCGCAAACGCCGCAGTCGATGCACTCGTCGGGGTGGATGACGAGCATATTGGCGCCTTCATAGAAGCAGTCGACGGGGCACACCTCGACGCAGTCCATGTACTTGCACTTGATGCAGTCTTCAGTGACGACGTAAGTCATTCGGCTTCGGGCGGTCTTTGAAGGAGGCGCAATTATAGGCGTAGCGTCAAACCTACCGCGCGTAGGGGTTTGGCGACGGCCTTTTGCGTGACGGATGCACGTGTGACGTACGCCATTGGCGTCCGCCGGCGCTGCTCCGAAGATGGCGTGCCATGGATCTGAAACGGCTGGCCGCAGCCTGGCGGCGCCTGACGGGCGCCCGGGAGTTGCAGCGCCTGCAATATCTCGCACACCACGACGCGCTCACCGGGCTGCCGAACCGGGCGATGTTCGAGGAGCGCGCGGCCGAGGCGATCGCGCGGGCGCGCCGGCGCCGCGAAACGGTGGCGCTGCTCCTCCTCGACCTCGACCAGCTGAAGGAGGTCAACGACGGCTTGGGCCATGAGGCCGGCGACGTGCTGCTGAAAACCGCCGCGGCGCGCCTGCGCGGCTGCCTGCGCGGCGAGGACTTCGTCGCGCGCATCGGCGGCGATGAGTTCTGCGTGCTGCTGCAGGACCTCGCCGAGCCGCGCGAGGCGGCGAGCGTGGCCCAGAAGCTGCTCGCCGCGCTCGCGCCGCCCTGCCGCATCGGCGCCCACCAGGCGGGGATCGGCGCGAGCATCGGCATCGCCTGCCTGCCGCGCGACGGCGAGGACACGCCGGCCCTCCTGCGCGCCGCCGATGCGGCCATGTACCGCGCCAAGGAGGCGGGCCGCAACGACTTCCGCTTCGCCTCCGCCGATCTCAACCGCCAGGCGCTCGCCTCGGCCGCGCTGGTCGAGGAGCTGCGCGCGAGCCTCGCGCGCGACGAGCTGCTCGTCGCCTACCAGCTGCGCGTCGACCTCGCCAGCGGCCGCGCGGTGGGCGCCGAGGCGATGCTGCGCTGGCCGCACCGACGCTTCGGCCTGCTTCCGCCCGAGTCCTTCCTGCCCCTTGCCGAAGACGCGGAAATCGCCACGGCGCTGGCCGCGAAGCTCCTGCGCTACGCCTGCGCCGATGCGAAGCGCTGGCGCGACGGCGGCGCGCGCGACTTCACGCTGGCGATCGCCGTCTCCATGCGCCAGCTGCGCCAGGCGGGCTTGCCGGGGCAGGTGGCCGCCGCGCTCGCGGCGAGCGGGCTGCCGGCTCAGGCACTGCTGCTCGAGGTGCCGGAGGGCGCGCTACAGCCGCCGGCCGAGCCGGTGCAGGCCACGCTGCGCGCGCTCGCCGAGACCGGCGCGCGGCTCGGCGTCGAGGACTTCGGCGCCGGCTTCGCCTCGCTGCCGCTCCTGCGACGGCTGCGCATCGCCTCGCTCGGCGTCGACCGCCTGCTGGTCTCCGGCATCCCCGGCGATCCCGACGCGATGGCCGTGGTGCGCGGCCTGATTGCGCTCGCCCGCGGCCTCGACATCGGCGTAGTGGTGAAGGGCCTCGATACCGCCGCGCACTGCAACTTCGTGGTCGAGGCGGGCGGCCTGGTCGGCCAGGGGGCGTTCCTCGCCACGCCGGCCGCCGCTCCGGAGGTGGAGCGGCTCCTGCACACCCGCCGCGCGGCTTAGCGGGGACAAAGCAGGGAAAAAAGCGCGCGTAGTACGGAAAGTCAAAAATGTAGGCGTAGCGCTACACGCAAGTAGCAGACGCGTCCATTGCTACGCCACGCGGCGAGCCTCAAGATGCTCGTTTCGCCAACCTCCAGCATGCCGCAATCGCGCCCCGCTTCCGCCACCGCGCCGCTGATCATCGCGCTCGGCGCGCTGCTGCTCTTTGCCGCCGCCGTCGGCGAGATCGCGCCGGCGTTGCACGCCTGGATGGTCGACGGCGCGGCGCTGCCGCGCGAGCTGATCCTGCACGCGCTGGTCGCGGCGGCCGCGCTGCTGCTGGCGGCGGCCGTGCTGGTGATGCGGCGCTCGGGCCGCCGCATGGAGGTCGCCGAGGAGGCGCTGCGCGAAAGCGAGGCGCGCCTGCGCTTGGTCGCCCACAGCGTGCCGGCGCTCATCTCCTACGTCGACCGCGAGCAGCGCTACCGCTTCAGCAACCGCACCTACGAAGACTGGTTCGGCATCGCGCACGAGCGCATGCAGGGCCACACGGTGGCCGAGGTGTTCGGCGAGGAGGCCTATGAGCGCATGCGCGGCAACTTCGAGCGCGTGCTCGCCGGCGAGCAAGTGGAATTCGAGTTCACCACCGCGGAGGGCGGGCGCCGGCGCACGCTGCAGGTCGCCTGCGTGCCGCACTTCGCCGACGGTGAGCGCGGCAGCGCCGCAGTGCTCGGCTTCTACATGCTGGCGAGCGACGTCACCGCGCTCAAGCGCGCGCAGGAAGACCTGCGCTTCGCCGCGCTGCAGCTGCAGCACGACGCGCGGCGGCTGGAGTTCCTCGCCCACCACGACGCGCTCACCGGCCTGCCGAACCGCGCCATGTTCGCCGAGCGCGCGCGCGAGGCGGTGGCGCACGCGCGCCGCCACGACAAGACCGCGGCGCTGCTGTTCCTCGACCTCGACAACTTCAAGCAGATCAACGACAGCCTCGGCCACGAGGTGGGCGACCGCCTGCTCGAGCTGATCGCCGCACGGCTGCGCGCGGCGGTGCGCGGCGACGACTTCGTCGCGCGCATCGGCGGCGACGAGTTCTGCGTGCTGCTGCAGGACATCGCCGAGCCGCGCGAGGCGGCGGCGGTGGCGCAGAAGCTGGTGCACGAGCTCGGCCGGCCCTACCAGGTCGCCGAGCACCAGCTCGTCTCGGGCGCGAGCATCGGCGTCGCCTGCGTGCCGCACGACGGCGAGGACATCGCCACGCTGCTCAGGCTAGCCGATGCGGCGATGTACCGCGCCAAGGAGCGCGGCCGCAACGGCTACGAGTTCTTCTCGGCGATGCTGAACGAGGACGCCGCCGCGGCGGCGGCGCTGGCCGAGGAGCTGGAGACCGGAATCGCGCGCGGCGAGCTGTTCCTCGCCTACCAGCCGCGCGTCGACATCGCCACGCGCCAGGTGGTCGGCGCCGAGGCACTACTGCGCTGGCGGCACCCGAGCCGCGGCGTCCTGCTGCCCGAGTCGTTCCTGCCGCTCGCCGACGACAGCGGCCTGCTGGTGCCGATCGGCGCCTGGGTGCTACGCGAGGCCGGCGCGCAGGCGCGGCGCTGGCTCGATGCCGGCGTTCGGCCTTTCCGCCTCGCGGTCAACATCACCGCGCGGCAGCTGCGCCACGGCGGCCTACCCGAGCAGGTGCGCGCGGCGCTCGAGGCGAGCGGTCTGCCGGCGGAGGCGCTGCTCATCGAGCTGCCCGAGGCGGCGCTGCGCCAGCTGCCCGAGGCCCTCAGCCAGGCGCTCGGCGGCGTGCGGGCGTGCGGCGCGCGGCTGGGAGTGGACGATTTCGGCACCGGCTACGCGTCGCTGCCGATGCTGCAGCGGCTCGACGTGAGCGCGGTCTGCATCGACCGGCGGCTGATCGCCGGCGTGCCGGCTGACGGCGAGCGCGCCGCCCTCGCCCGCGCCCTCATCGCGCTCGCGCGCGGGCTCGATTTCGAGGTGGTGGCGAAGGGCGTGGAAACCCAGCCGCAGCGCGACTTCCTCGTCGAGAGCGGCTGCCGCATCGGCCAGGGCGATCTGTTCGGCGCGGCGGGCTCTGCCGCCGACCTCGAGCCGTTGCTGCGCGCGCGCCTCGCCGCCTAGATCACAGCCTGCCTTTTTGCGCCGCCGGAAGCGACGAGCCGCAGCGCGCAGGGACGCGCAGCTGGAACGCGGCGCCGTCGTTGCATTCGACAGCGACCGGCATGTCGACGTTCCAGTCCCAAGTCTCGCTCCGGTCCGACGGCGGGCTGGGCGGCTTGGGCGAATAGAGGCAGGCCGCCGCGCTCTCGAGGTCGAACACGCAGTACTGTGTGCTGACACCCCGGAACAGACGCACGGTTTCGCTCAACTCGACGCGGCGCCGGCCGGGCAGGAAGCTCGCCAGGTAGACGTCCCTGCGCAACTCCACGCCGTCGACGGCCAGCAGGCTTACGCTCGACTGGTAGCCGTAAGCCTCGCCGGAGCCGCCGCCCTTCAGCACGGAGAGCTCGCCCGAAGGGCGCGACGGGCCTTGATAGGCCTTGGTCGGCGTGATGCTGCAGCCGGCCAAAGCGAGGAGGCAGGAGAGAATCAGCCCTTGACGCATAGCACCTGCTTGAGAGTGTGCACCACCTCGACGAGGTCCGACTGGTTCGCCATGACGTCGTCGATGTCCTTGTAGGCGCCGGGTATCTCGTCCAGTACACCGCGATCCTTCCTGCACAGCACCCCTTTGGTTTGTTCAATCAATTCTTCAACAGAAAAAAGCCTGCGAGCATGGTTCCGGCTCATCCGGCGGCCGGCGCCATGGGCGCAGGAGTGGAAGCTCTCGGCGGCGCCCTTGCCGCGCACGATGTAGCTGCGCGCGCCCATGCTGCCCGGAATGATGCCGAGCTCTCCCTCGCGCGCGCGGATCGCGCCCTTGCGCGTGAGCCATACGTCCTCGCCGTAGTGTGTCTCGCGCTCGACGTAATTGTGGTGGCAGTTCACCGCGGCGCCGGTGACCTCGAACGCGGGCAGGTGGCGGCGCATCGCTTCGAGCACGAGGTCCATCATCTCCTCGCGGTTGGCGCGCGCGTAGTCCTGCGCCCAGCCGACCGCCTCGACGTAGTCGTCGAAGTGCGCGGCGCCCTCCGGGAAATACGCGAGATTCGCATCCGGCAAATGGAGGTTGTTTTTCTGGAAATCCTTCTTGGCGAGCTCGATGAAGTAGGTGCCGATGGCGTTGCCGATGCCGCGGCTGCCGGAGTGCAGCATCGCCCAGACGCGGCCCGACTCGTCCAAGCAGACCTCGATGAAGTGGTTGCCGCCGCCGAGCGTCCCCATCTGATGCGCCCAGCTCGACTTCTTTCCCCTGCGCTTGTCGATACCGGGATGCTTTTCCAGTATTTTTGACAAGTCCTTCCGGAAGCGCTTCGCACACTCACGCGCGTCGGAGTGTTGGGAAAAACCGACCGGCACGTCCCGCTCGATCTGTCCGAATACTCTCTTCAATTCTTTCTCGGAAAAATCGTTCCCGGTGAGAGAGAGACGCGCGGCCATCATGCCGCAGCCGATGTCGACGCCGACAGCCGCCGGAATGATGGCGCGCTTCGTCGGGATCACCGAGCCGACCGTCGCGCCGATGCCGAGGTGCACGTCGGGCATGGCGGCCACGTGGTGGTGGACGACCGGCAGTCGCGAAACGTTGACGAGTTGCAACCGGGCCTCCGGCTCGACCTCTGCGGTATAGACCTTGACCGGTACCAGCCCTTCGCTGATTTCCTGCCTGACGGGCATCCCCCGATTCTATGCCGCGGTAGGCTCACTCCACCTTGACGCCGGCGTCGGCGACTACTTTGCGCCATACCTCGATCTCCGCGCGGATGATGTCGCGGAACTGCTCGGCAGAGCCGCCGGCGGGCGACACGCCGTCGGTCTGCAGCTGCTCGGTTGCCTCGCGCAGGCTCAGCACGCGCGCGACTTCGGCATGGATCTTCTCGACCACCGCCGCCGGCAATCCCTTCGGCCCGATCAGCCCGTGCCAGAGCGTCGTTTCGTAGCCGGGTACGCCCGCCTCCGCCACCGTCGGCAGGTCCGGCTCGGCCTGAATACGCCGCGCGCTGGTCACGGCGAGCGCGCGCAGGCGTCCGGCGCGCACCTGCGGCAGCGTAGTCGACGGGCTGCCGAGGAGAACGTTGGTCTGGCCGCCGATCGTGTCCGACAGGGCGGGTCCGGTGCCTTTGTACGGGACGTGGTTGAGCTTGAACCCCGCCATGCTGGCGAGGAGCGCGGTGGCGAGGTGGTTCACGCTGCCGGTGCCCGACGACGCGAAGTTCAGCCGGTCGGGCTCGCGTTTCGCCAGCGCCAGGAGGTCGCCGAAGGTCTGCGCCGGCAGCGATGGATGGACCACCACGATGTACGGTCCCTGCGAGACCTGGATGATCGGAGTCATGTCCGTCAGCGGGTCGAAGCGCAGCTTGTACAGGCTGGCGTTCGCGGTGTAGCTGTTCGAGACGAGCAGCAGCGTGTAGCCGTCGGGCGCCGCCCTCAGCCCGAGCTCGGTGCCCAGCGTTCCGCCTGCGCCCGGCCGGTTCTCGACGATGAACTGCTGGCCGGTGCTCGACGAAAGCCGCGCCGCGACGAAGCGCGCGATGAAGTCGTTCCCGCCACCCGGCGGAAACGCCACGATGATCTTCACGGGTTTGGAGGGGTACGGCTGCGCAGCAGCCCCTATGGAGAGCAGGAGCGCGCAGAGAAAACACAAAAGACATTTCATGTAAGGCCCAGCAGGCGAATGGCGTTCTGCTTCAGGATCAGCGGCCGCACCTCGGGCTTGATCGGCAGTTTGTCGAACTCCTCCATCCACTTCTCCGGCGCGATCACCGGGTAGTCGGAGCCGAACAGGATCTTGTCCTTGAGGAGCGTGTTGGCGTACTGCACGAGGATCGGCGGAAAGTACTTCGGCGACCAGCCGGAGAGGTCGATGTAGACCTGCGGCTTGTGCGTCGCCACCGACAGCGCCTCTTCCTGCCACGGGAATGAAGGATGGGCGAGCACGATCGGCATGTCGGGGAAGTCCGCGGCGACATCGTCGAGCAGCATCGGGTTGGAGTACTTCAGGCGGATCCCGCCGCCGCCCGGCGTGCCGGCGCCGACACCGGTCTGGCCGGTGTGGAACAGCGCAGGCAGCTTCGCCTCGGCGATGACTTCGTAGAGCGGATACGCCATGCGGTCGTTCGGGTAGAAACCCTGCGTCGACGGGTGGAACTTGAAACCCTTGACGCCGTACTCGCTGACCAATTTTCTCGCCAGGCGAACCCCTTCGGCGCCGCGGTGCGGGTCGACGCTGGCGAATGGGACGGCGACGTCAGAGTGCTTGTGAGCTAGCTCCGCGATCTCCTCGCTGGTGATGTTCGCCTTTTTGGAAGAAACATCCACAGTGAAAACGACGAAGGCCATCTTCAGCTTGCGGTAGTACTCGGCCATCTCCGGCACCGTCGCGTGCTGCGGCTGATAGCGGAAGTAGCGCCCCATCGCCTCCTGCTGCTCGGTCGGTCCTTCGTTCACCGCCAGCGCCGACTTCCAGGCGTGGGTGTGGACGTCGATCGCGACCAGCTTCTCAAGATCCATAGAGCTCTTCCACCAGCTTGCACCGGTGCTTCAGCACGGCCTTCTGGTTGATGGTGCCCTTGTCGGTCAGCTCGCCTGCGTCGAGCGACGGCGGTTCCTCCAGCACGACGGCGCGCGCGATGCGGTTGGAGCTTCCCGTGCTCTCGAAAGTCTTCATCATGGATTCTAATGTTCCCGGAGGGAAAGGCATGGCTGGGAAAACCAAGGCAGCCACCTCGTCCCTTCCTTCGCCAGCGATCACTACGTCACGAACGTATGGCGCGAAATGGGCGATGAAGCGCGCGCGCAGCGGCCCGACCTGGACCCAGGTGCCGGTGGCTAGTTTGAAGTCCTCGGCCAGACGCCCGCGGAACAGCAGGCCGTTTTCTGGTTTTCCATCCGCAAGAACAAAAGAGTCGCCCAGGCGGTAGTAGCCCTCCTCGTCGAACGCCTGCGCGGTCAGCTCCGGCTCGCGCCAGTAGCCTGGCGTGATGTTAGGGCCCTTGAGACGCGCCTCGAGCTTGTCCTGCACCGGCACCAGCTTGATCTCGACGCCCGGGGGCGGCAGGCCCATGTTGGTGACGTCGTGCGTCTCCCACATCCGTCCCATGGCAAACGGCGCGGTCTCGGTCGAGCCCAGGCCGGTGAGAAACAGGATCTCCTCGCCGCAGGTGTCGTAGGCGAGCGCTTTCATCTCGTCGAACGCCTGCTGCGCGAGGCCGGCGCCGGCGAACCACAGAAGCTTGAGACGGCTGAAGAACTTTTTTCTTAGATCGAAATCATTTTTTAGAAATGGCAGCAGGGCTTCGTAGCCTTTCGGCACGTTGAAGTACCAGGTCGGCGCGATCTCGCGCAGGTTGCGCACCGTGGCCTCGATCGCGCCCGGCAGCGGCTTGCCCTCGTCGATGTAGTACGAGCCGCCGTTGTAGAGCACCAGGCCGAAATCGTGGTTGCCCGCGGCGGTGTGGTGCCACGGCGCCCAGTCGACGACGACCGGCGGCTCCTCCTCGAAGAAGGCGAACATGTGGCGGATCATCGCCTGGTTCGAGCACCACATGCGCTGCGTGTTGATCACCGCCTTCGGCTGGCCGGTCGAGCCCGAGGTGAAGAGGAACTTGGCGATGGTGTCGGG
>DASXKY010000037.1:0-20850 GCA_036496555.1 Burkholderiales bacterium
GATTCCACGGCGGGTTCGTTGCGCAATGGATGAAGAGCTGCGCGACGACGTGGCCCGTCGCATTCCCGACGGTGACGCTCGTCGCTCCCTGGGTGCGCCGTGTCGTATGTCGGGTGAGCGTCTGCTGAAAAGAAAAGGGCCGCTTGCGCGGCCCTTTCTTGGAGCGTCGTCCGGGACTACACGATGTCCAGGTGCTCGATGCCCTTGGTCATGTCCTTGTCCTTCGATTCCTTGCCGTGCAGCTTGATGTTGAGGCGCACCTCGTTGGTGGAGTCGGCGAAGCGCAGCGCGTCCTCGTAGCTGATGCGGCCGGCCTCGTACAGGTCGAAGAGGGCCTGGTCGAAGGTCTGCATGCCGAGCTCGCGCGACTTCTTCATGATCTCCTTGATCTCGTGGATCTCGCCCTTGAAGATCAGGTCCGAGATCAGCGGCGAGTTGAGCAGCACTTCCACCGCCGCCGCGCGGCCCCTGCCTTCGCGCAACGGGATCAGGCGCTGCGACACCACCGCCTTCAGGTTGAGCGACAGGTCCATCAGCAGCTGGTGGCGGCGCGACTCGGGGAAGAAGTTGATGATGCGGTCCATCGCCTGGTTGGAGTTGTTCGCGTGCAGCGTGCCGAGGCAGAGGTGACCGGTCTCGGCGAAGGCCACGGCGTGCTCCATCACCTCCATGTCGCGGATCTCGCCGATCAGGATCACGTCGGGCGCCTGGCGCAGCGTGTTCTTCAGCGCTGCTTCCCAGGAATCGGTGTCGACGCCGACCTCGCGCTGCGTGATCAGGCAGTTCTTGTGGGGATGCACGTACTCGACCGGGTCCTCGATGGTAATGATGTGGCCGTGCGAGTTCTCGTTGCGGTAACCGATCAGCGCCGCGAGCGAGGTCGATTTGCCCGAGCCGGTGCCGCCGACGAACAGCACCAGGCCGCGCTTGGTCATCGCCACGTCCTTCAGCACTTGCGGCAGCTTGAGGTCGTCGAACGCAGGGATGGTGGTCGTGATGACCCGCAGCACCATGCCGACGCAGCCCATCTGCACGAAGCAGTTGACGCGGAAGCGGCCGATGCCGGCCGGCGCGATGGCGAAGTTGCACTCCTTCTTCGCCTCGAACTCCGCCGCCTGCTTGTCGTTCATCACCGCGCGGCACAGCATCGCCGAGTGGCCGGCGGTGAGCACCTGCTGCGAAACCGGCGTCATCTTGCTGTCGATCTTCATCGCCGGCGGAAAGCCGGCAGTGATGAAGAGGTCGGAGCCCTTCTTCGCGATCAGGGCGCGCAGAAGGTCGTAGATGAATTTGGTTGCCTGCTCGCGTTCCATTCGGTTACGCCCCCGCGAAGTTGTCTTTGTTCATGGCTTTGCCGCGCGCCTCGGCGCTCGAGATGAGGTTGCGCGCCACCAGCTCCTGCAGGTTCTGGTCGAGCGTCTGCATGCCGATGTTGCGGCCGGTCTGGATCGCCGAGTACATCTGCGCGATCTTGTTCTCGCGGATCAGGTTGCGGATCGCGGGGGTGCCGATCATGATCTCGTGCGCCGCGCAGCGCCCCTGGCCGTCCTTGGTTTTCAGCAGCGTCTGCGAGATCACGGCGCGGATCGATTCCGAAAGCATCGAGCGCACCATCTCCTTTTCCGCCGCCGGGAACACGTCGACGATGCGGTCGATGGTCTTGGCGGCCGACGAGGTGTGCAGCGTGCCGAACACCAAGTGGCCGGTTTCCGCGCCCGACAGCGCCAGGCGGATGGTCTCAAGGTCGCGCATCTCGCCGACCAGGATCACGTCCGGGTCTTCGCGCAGCGCCGAGCGCAGGGCATTGGAGAACGACAGCGTGTGCGGGCCGACCTCGCGCTGGTTGATCAGGCACTTCTTCGACTCGTGCACGAACTCGATCGGGTCCTCGATGGTGAGGATGTGGCCCTGCTCGGTCTCGTTCTTGTGGTTGACCATTGCCGCGAGGGTGGTCGACTTGCCCGAGCCGGTGGGGCCGGTGACCAGCACGATGCCGCGCGGCTGGTCGGCGATCTCGGCGAAGATCTTCGGGCACTTGAGATCCTCGAGCGACATGATCTTGGAGGGAATGGTCCGCATCACCGCGGCGGCGCCGCGCTGCTGCACGAAGGCGTTGACGCGGAAACGGGCCAGGTTGGGCACCGCGAAGGAGAAGTCGCACTCGAGGTTTTCCTCGTAGAACTTGCGCTGCCCGTCGTTCATGATGTCGTAGATCATCCCGTGCACTTCCTTGTGCTCCATCGGCGGGACGTTGATTCGGCGCACGTCGCCGTGCACGCGGATCATCGGCGGCAGGCCGGAAGACAGGTGCAGGTCGGACGCCTTGTTCTTGACGACGAAGGCGAGCAGTTCGGTGAGATCCATTACAATCCTCCCAGCGAGAAAATGTGTCGCTGTTTCAGGGGATTATGGCTGCAATTGCCGACAATCTGCAAGCCGTGAGAAAGCGCATCGAGGACGCGGCGCGCGCCGCGGGCCGCGATCCGCGCGGAGTGACTTTGTTGGCAGTCACCAAGACGCATGCCGCGGCCCGCGTACGCGAGGCCGCCGCGGCGGGGCAGCGCGCCTTCGGCGAGAACTATGTGCAGGAAGCGCTGGAGAAAATCGACACCGTGGCGGGGCTGGAATGGCACCTTATCGGGCCGCTCCAGAGCAACAAGACCCGCCTCGCCGCCGAGCGCTTCGACTGGGTGCAGACCGTGGCGAGTGAAAAAATTGCACGCCGACTGTCGGAGCAGCGGCCGGCCAGCAAGGCACCGCTCAACGTGCTGATCCAGGTCAACGCGTCCGGGGAGGCATCCAAGTCCGGGGTTGCGCCCGATCAGGCTCGAGACCTTTCGCAAAAGATACTTTTTCTGAAGGGGCTGAAGCTCAGAGGCCTGATGGCGATCCCCGAGCCCGGCGCGCCGCGCGCGCGATTCAATGAAATAAACCTGCTGTACCAGCGGCTCAAGGGCGAATTCGCCTTCGACACCCTCTCCATGGGCATGACCGACGACATGGAGATCGCCATCGCGGAAGGCGCGACGATGGTGCGCATCGGCACCGCCATCTTCGGTCAGCGCGAAAGACACAAGAGCGCTGCATGACCGAGCGCTCCCGCGAGCCATGAAAATTGCCTTCCTCGGCGGCGGCAACATGGCGACCGCGCTGATCGGCGGCCTGATCGCGAAGGGCCACGACGCCACCCGCATCTCGGTGATCGAGATGAGCCCGGCGGCGCGCGAGAAGCTCGGCGCGCGCTACCCGGTGCGGATCACCACCGCGCCCGACGACGCGATGAAGGGCGCCGACACGATGGTGCTCGCGGTGAAGCCGCAGGACATGAAGCGCGCCCTCGCCTCGCTCGGCAGCGAGGTGCGCGGGGCGCTGGTGATCAGCGTCGCCGCCGGCATCACGCTCGAGACGCTGTCGCGCTGGCTCGGCGGGCACCGCAAGATCGTGCGCTGCATGCCGAACACCCCGGGACTGATCGGCGCCGGGATCACCGGCCTGTTCGCTTCTCCAGACGTGAGCTCCGCCGAGAGACAGAAGGCCGAGAGCATCCTGCGCGCGGTGGGCGACGTGGTCTGGCTGTCCGAGGAGCGTCTGATCGACCCGGTCACCGCTGTTTCAGCGAGCGGCCCCGCTTACGTCTTCTGGTTCATCGAGCAGCTCGCCGCCGCCGCGGTCAAGCTGGGCATCCCGCGCGACGACGCGATGAAGCTCGCCAAGCAGACCGTGCTCGGTGCTGCGAAGCTCGCCGTGGAAAGCAGCGATTCGCCGGAAACGCTGCGCAAGAACGTCACTTCGAAAGGCGGTACGACCGAGGCGGCGCTCAACGTTTTCGACCAGGAGAAGCTGGCCGAGCGCTTCATCCGCGCAGTCGAGGCGGCGAGCAAGCGTGGCGAGGAAATGGGCAAGGAGTGGGGAGGCAAGGACTAGGTGTTCACGCAGATTGCGACGTTCCTGGTCGACACCGTCGTCGCGTTTTTCGTAGTCCTGTTGCTCGCGCGTTTCCACTTCCAGTGGCTGCGCGTGGGCTTCCGCAATCCCGTCGGGTCGTTCGTGGTGGCGACCACGAGCTGGCTGGTCCTGCCGGTGCGCCGCGTGATACCCGGCCTCGCCGGCCTCGACCTCGCGACGCTGTTCGTCGCCTGGTCGCTGCAGGCTGTGGGCCTCTGGGCCATCGTCGCCGTCGCCGGCGGCGAGCCGAACGTCGGCGGCATCCTGGCGGTCGCAGCCGTGGACCTGCTGCGCTATAGCCTCTACATCCTGGTGTTCGCGGTCCTCATGCAGGTGCTGTTTTCCTGGGTGAACCCGCATGCCCCGCTGGCGCCCTTTTTCGACGCCGTGACGCGGCCGTTCCTGGGGCCGATCCAGCGCATCGTTCCGCTGGTCGGCGGGGTGGACTTATCGCCGGCCGTGCTCCTCATCATCGTGCAGATCGCGCTGATGCTGGTCTGGCCGTTGCGCGCGGCGGTAGCAAGTCTCTGACCGCCGCGCGGCGGCGCGCTATGCGGCGGCGAGCTTGGCCTTTTTCTTTGAGTCGCCAGAATGCTCCGCGTTCTCCTCGAAGAACTGCTCGTCCTCGGTCGAGCCGTGCAGAGCGGTGGTGGAGGCCTTGCCGGCGGTCACCACCTGCGTGATCGCGTCGAAGTAGCCCGTGCCCACCTCGCGCTGGTGCTTGACCGCGGTGAAGCCCTTCTCCGCCGCCGCGAACTCCTTCTGCTGCAGCTCGACGAAGGCGCTCATGTTCTCGCGCGCATAGCCGTAAGCGAGCTCGAACATCGAGTAGTTGAGCGAGTGGAAGCCGGCGAGCGTGATGAACTGGAACTTGTAGCCCATCGCGCCGAGCTCGCGCTGGAACCTGGCGATCGTTGCGTCGTCCAGGTTGCGCTTCCAGTTGAAGGACGGCGAGCAGTTGTAGGCGAGCATCTTGTCCGGGTAGCGCTTGCGGATGCCCTCGGCGAATTTCCTCGCGAACGCGAGGTCCGGCGTGCCGGTCTCGCACCACACCATGTCGGCGTATTCGGCGTAGGCGAGGCCGCGCGACAGCGCCTGGTCGAAGCCCTTGCGCGTCTTGTAGAAGCCCTCGGCGGTGCGCTCGCCGGTGACGAACGGCTTGTCGTTCTCGTCGACGTCCGAGGTGACGATGTCCGCGGCCTCGGCGTCGGTGCGCGCGAGGAGCACGGTCGGCACGCCCAATACATCGGCAGCCAGGCGCGCCGAAATCAACTTCTGCACCGCCTCCTGCGTCGGCACGAGGACCTTGCCGCCCATGTGGCCGCACTTCTTGACGGAGGCGAGCTGGTCCTCGAAGTGCACGCCGGCGGCGCCGGCCTCGATCATCGCCTTCATCAGCTCGAACGCATTGAGGACGCCGCCAAAGCCCGATTCAGCGTCGGCGACGATCGGCGCGAACCAGTCGATGGAGCCGGCTGCTTTTCCGTCCGCGGCTTCCATGTGCTGGATCTGGTCGGCGCGCATGAGGGCGTTGTTGATCCGCTTCACTACCGTCGGCACAGAGGTGGTCGCGTAAAGCGACTGGTCCGGGTACATCGAGAGCGAGTCGTTCGCGTCGGCGGCGACCTGCCAGCCCGAGAGATAAATAGCCGGCACGCCCGCCTTCACCTGCTGCATCGCCTGGTTGCCGGTCAGCGCGCCGAGCGAATTGACGAACGGCCTCGCCTGGCACAGCTTCCACAATTTCTCGGCGCCCGCTTTCGCGAGCGTGTGCTCGATCTTCAGGCTGCCGCGCAGCCGCACCACGTCTTCGCCGCCGTAGCCGCGCTTGACGCCCTTCCAGCGCGGGTTCTCGGCCCAGTCCCTCTCCAGCGCCGCTGCTTCTTTTTTTCGCTGCTCCACGATGTCCTCCAGTGAGTGAAAAGAAGATGACTGGAGTGTGCGGAGACTTTTGCGGCGCAGCAACATCCCATCCGGCCTATCTGGCCTTCCCGCAAAACAAGCCTTTACAGTGTCTTAGGCCTTTGCAGTTTCACGATACGGTAGAGATTTTCAAAAACTTGTTGCTGCGCACCAACTAGGTCTGAACGAGCTTCCGGTGGCGCTGGACGCTCATGAGAATGCCGGCGCCGATGAACAGCGTGAGCAGCGCCGTGCCGCCGTAGGACAGGAAGGGTAGCGGCACGCCGACGACCGGCAGGATGCCCGAGACCATGCCCATGTTGACGAAGGCGTAGGTGAAGAACATGAGCGCGATTGCGCCCGCCATCAGCCGCGCGAAGATGGTTGCCGCGCCCGAAGCGATGACCAGGCCGCGGCCGATCAGCAGCGCGTAGAGGATCAGCAGCACCACGTTGCCGATCAGGCCGAACTCCTCGGAGAAGACGGCGAAGATGAAGTCGGTATGGCGCTCGGGAATGAACTCGAGGTGCGACTGCGTGCCGTTCAGCCAGCCCTTGCCGGAGAGGCCACCCGAGCCCACCGCGATGGTCGACTGGATGATGTGGTACCCGGCGCCAAGCGGATCGGTCGTCGGGTCGAGGAGCGTTAGGACGCGCTTCTTCTGGTAGTCGTGCAGGTGGGTCCACAGCGGATAGACGCTCGCCGCGCCAAGGACCGCAACCACGACCAACACGCGCCAGCTGATGCCGGCGAAGAAGATCACGTAGAACCCGGCCGCGGCGACGAGCGCCGCGGTGCCCAGGTCAGGCTGGCGCGCGATGAGCGCGACTGGAACGGCCACTAGCAGCGCGCCGAGCACGAAATCGCGCAGGAGCACCGCCGACTCCTTGCGGTGGAAATACCAGGCGAGCATCAGCGGCAGCGCGAGCTTCATCATCTCGGAGGGCTGGAAGCGCGTGACGCCGACGTGCAGCCAGCGCCGCGCGCCGTTCACCACGTCGCCGAACAGCGCGACCGCGACGAGGAAGGCGAGGCCTACGACGTACGCGGGCACGGCGAAGCGCATCAGCGTCTGCGGCGGGATCTGCGCGGCGACCCACATCGCGGCGAACGCAACGGCGAGGTTTACGAGCTGGTTCAGCACGCGCACCGGGCTCTCGTACGAGGCGGAGTAGAGCGCCGCCAGCCCGAGGATGGACAGCGTGACGATGGCGAGCAGCAGCGTCTGGTCGATTCCCTCAGACAGGCGCACGCCGACGCGCCGGAACGTGAAGGACGATTCCAGCGCCATCAATCGCTTTCCCTGTCGTCTTCGACTTCGTCGTCGGTCTGCGGCAGCGCCAGCCCCTTCGGCGTCTTGCCGAGGAGGAAATAGTCGAGCACGGTGCGCGCGATCGGCGCCGCCGCGCGCGCGCCGAAGCCGCCGTTCTCGACGACCACCGCGAGCGCGATCTTCGGGCTCTCGATCGGCGCGAAGGCGATGAACAGCGAATGGTCGCGGTGGCGCTCGCTTACCTTCGCCTCGTCGTATTTCTCGTTCTGCTTCATCGCCACGACCTGCGCGGTGCCGGTCTTGCCCCCGCTCGTGTACTGCGCGCCGGCGAACGCGCGCGCGCCGGTGCCCTCCTTGTTGACGCCGGCCATCGCCCGCTTGATGAGCTCGACGTTGTCCTTCTTGAAGGCGGTCTGGCGCACCAGCTCGGGCTCGATGTAGCGCCGCTCGCCGTCGCGCGGGTTCTCGATGTGGGCGACCAGGTGGGGACGGAAGGTGGTGCCGCCGGCGGCGAGCGTGGCGATCGCCTGCGCGAGCTGAATCGGGGTGTAGGCGTTGTAACCCTGGCCGATGCCGATGGAGATGGTCTCGCCAGGGAACCACTTCTGCTGACGCGGGTCGCGGAAGCGCGCCTGCTTCCACTCCGGCGAGGGCAGGACGCCCGTCGCTTCGCCCTGCACGTCGATGCCGGTGCGCGAGCCGAAGCCGAAGTTCTTCATGAAAGCGGCGATGGCCTCGATGCCCATGTCGTTGGCGAGCTGGTAGTAGTACGTGTCGGAGGACACGACGATCGACTTGAACAGGTCGACGACGCCGTTGCCGCCGGGCTTGGAGTCGCGGAAGCGCCGGTCGCCGAACACGTAGTAGCCAGGGTCGTTGATGGTGTAGCGCGGCGTGCGCTTGCCGGTCTCCAGCGCCGCCATCGCCATGAAGGGCTTGAAAGTGGATCCCGGCGGATAGACGCCGGCCAGGGCGCGGTTGTTGAGCGGCAGGTCGGGATTGCTGTTCAGCTCGCCCCAGCTCTGCGGGTCGATGCCGTCGACGAAAAGGTTCGGGTCGAAGCCGGGCTTGGAGACGAGGGCGAGCACGCCGCCGGTGCTCGGCTCGATCGCCACCAGCGCGCCGCGGCGCTCGCCGAAGGCGGCCTCGGCCACCTGCTGCAGCCGGATGTCGAGGGTCAGGGCGACGTTGTTGCCCGACTTGGACGGGGTGCGCGAAAGCGTGCGGATGCCGCGGCCCGCGGCGTCGATCTCCACCTGCTCGAAACCGGTAGTGCCGTGGAGGTCGTCTTCGTAGCTGCCCTCGACGCCGGTGCGGCCGATGAAGTCGGTGCCGCGGTAGTTGGCGTCGACGCCTTCTTCCTCCAGGCGCGTCTGGTCGCGCGTGTCGATGCGTCCCATGTAGCCGATCGCGTGCGAGGCGACCTCGGCGTACGGATACTGGCGGAACAGGCGCGCCTTGATCTCGACGCCCTCGTAGCGGTAGCGGTTCACGGCGAACTTCGCCACCTCCTCGTCGGTCAGGCGACTGCGGATCGGCACGCTCTCGGGATTGCGGGTCTCGATCATCACCTTCCTGAAGCGAGCGCGGTCGCGCGGCGTGATCTCGATCAGCTCCGAGAGCTCGTTGATGGTGTGCTCAACGCTCTTCACGCGGCGCGGGAAGATATCGAGCGTGTAGCCGGAGTAGTTGCGCGCGATGACGATGCCGTTGCGGTCGACGACCAGGCCGCGGTTGGGCGGGATCGGCACGATCGAGATGCGGTTGTCCTCGGCCTTGGAGGCATAGACGTCGTGCTGCACCACCTGCAGGAACACGAAGCGCCCGGCGAGCAGAGTAAAGGCGATCAGCACCGCCGCGCCGGCCACCGCCAGACGCAGGTGGAACTGGTGCAGTTCGCGCTCGTAGTTGCGCAGTTCCTGGAAGCTCATAGTCTCTAGATCGTCTGCTCGCGTTGGAGGCGGCGCTGCGGCAGGAGCAGCACCCAGCTCACCGTCGGCCAGAGCACCGCGGCGACAAGCGGGCCGACGATGACCGGCCATCCCGGCGGCTGATCGCCGGCCACGAGACGCACGACGACCGTCACGCCCTCCGTGATCAGCAGCATGATCGCGACGTGCACCGCCTGCAAGCCCGTGCCGAACCACAGGATGCGCCGGGAGAGCCACAAAGCGAGGAAGGCGAGCACCGAATAGGCGAGCGCGTGCTGGCCGAGCAGCACGTCGTTGCCGACGTCGCTGATCAGGCCGACGGTCCAGCCTGCGCCGATGCCGACGAGGCGTGGCTGGCGCACGCACCAGAAAGTGAGCACCAGCGCCGCAAACTCCGGCACCAGGCGCAGATCCGGCCATGGCAGGAAGTCGAGCACCAGGGCGGCGGCGAAGGAGAACACCACCGTGCTCAGCTTCGCCGGCACCAGGATTGCGCGCGAGCTATCGGGGCCCATCGGCGTCCTTTTGGCGCGTGCCTTCGTCCTTCTTCTGCATGCGGCGGCCTTTCTCGCGGCGGTCCTTGCCGGCCTGGGCCTCCTCGGGCCGCGGCGGGCGCACCTGTTCGTCGCTCAGCACGAGCACATAGCGGCCGCGATCGACGCCCGCAGCCGGTTTGCACACGACGCGAGCGAAGCCTTGCTCGGGATCGCGCTCGACGCGCACCACCGTGGCGACGGGCACACCGGCAGGATAGGTGCCGTCGATGCCAGAGGTCACCAGCGAGTCGCCCTCCTGGATGTCGGCGATCGCCGCCATGAAGCGCAGCTCGAGCATGCCCGAGCCGCCGGCGCCGAAGGCGACCGCGCGCAGGCCGTTGCGCAAGACCTGGACCGGCGTCGCCTGGTCGCGGTCGGTGATGAGAGTCACCACCGAGACGAGCGGATAGACGCGCGTCACCTGGCCGACGATGCCCGCTTCGTCGGCGACCGGGCTGCCCGGGCGCACGTCGTGCGTGGAGCCGTGATCGATGTAGACCTTTTGCGAGTACGGATCGCGCCCGGCGTAGAGGATTTCCGCAGGCTGCGTGCGCACGCTGATGCGCTCGCTGGCGCCGATCAGGCGGCGCAGCTGCGCCGCTTCCGCTTCCGCCGCCTGATAGCGCTGCGCGTCGCGCAAGTTGGCGAGAGCCTGCCCCTTCAGGCGCTCGTTCTCGTCGATGAGCTGCGACTGATTGGAGAAGTAGCCGCCGATGCCTTTGGCGAGATCGATCGGCGCGGTGGCGACGACCTGCAGCGGGTAGGCGACCAGCTCGATCACCGAGCGCAGACCCTGGCCGTACTGGAAGCGCGCGTCGAGGACCAGCAGCGCGAGCGAGAGCGAAGCGAAAAAGAACAGCCGGACGAGCGGGGCCGGGCCCCGTTTGAAGAACGGCGGGGGGCTATGCTCCATGCCCCCTCACCTCAGTCGTTGGTGAAGATCGGGCCGAAGTGCTCCATCTTCTCGAGCGCCTTGCCCGAGCCGCGCACCACGCAGGTCAGCGGGTCGTCGGCCACGATCACCGGCAGGCCGGTCTCTTCCATCAGCAGCCGGTCGAGGTCGCGCAGCAGCGCGCCGCCGCCGGTGAGCACCATGCCCTTCTCGGCGATGTCGGCGCCGAGCTCGGGCGGAGTCTGCTCGAGGGCGGATTTCACCGCCGAGACGATCTGGTTGAGCGGCTCGGTGAGCGCCTCGAGGATCTCGTTGGAGGAGATGGTGAAGCTGCGCGGAATGCCCTCGGCGAGGTTGCGGCCCTTCACTTCCATCTCGCGCACCTCGCTGCCCGGGAACGCCGAGCCGATCTCCTTCTTGATCATCTCGGCGGTGGTCTCGCCGATCAGCATGCCGTAGTTGCGGCGGATGTAGTTGATGATCGCCTCGTCGAACTTGTCGCCGCCGACGCGCACCGAGCCGGAGTAAACCATGCCGCCAAGCGAGATCACGCCGACCTCCGTCGTGCCGCCGCCGATGTCGACGACCATCGAGCCCGTCGCGTCCGCGACCGGCAAGTCCGCGCCGATGGCGGCCGCCATCGGCTCTTCGATCAGGTAGACCTGTCCCGCGCCGGCGCCGATGGCGCTTTCCCGTATGGCGCGGCGCTCGACCTGGGTCGAGCCGCACGGCACGCAGATAATGATGCGCGGCGAGGGCGAGAACAGCTTGTTGTCGTGCACCTTCTTGATGAACTGCTTGAGCATCTGCTCGGTGACGGTGAAGTCGGCGATCACGCCGTCCTTCATCGGGCGGATGGCGATGATGTTGCCCGGCGTCTTGCCGAGCATCTGTTTTGCTTCCTTGCCCACCGCCTGGATGGTCTTCTTGCCGTTGGGGCCGGCTTCCTGGCGGATGGCGACCACGGAAGGCTCGTCGAGCACGATGCCTTTGCCGCGCACGTAAATGAGGGTATTCGCAGTCCCGAGGTCGATCGCCAGATCGTTCGAGAAGTAGCTGCGCAGGAATCCGAACATGGGCAAGCTGTGAGCGCCTTTCCGCTTTTGACGTCTTTCTACTATTTTGCCTTAGATTCAGGGCCTAAGCCCCGGGCGAGAACGGCGATATGATACGCTAACAACGCTGCGGGTGAAGGGAAAAGTCCCGCCACCGCGGGTCCCGGCCCGTAGGTCTGACCCGATTTTCATGTCGCTTTCCGACGACCAAGTCCGCCGCATCGCCCGCCTCGCGCGGCTCGAAATCGCGCCCGCCGAGGTGAAGCCGGTGGTCGATCGCCTCAACCGCATCCTCGGCCTGATCGAAGAGATGCGGGCGGTCGATACCGCGGGCATCGAGCCGATGGCGCACCCCCTCGACGTCCAACTGCCCGAAGGTCAGAGGCTGCGCCCGGACGAGGTGACCGAAAAGGACCGGCGCGAGGATTACCAAGCCGTTGCGCCCGCCACCCAGGATGGCCTCTACCTAGTCCCGAAAGTGATCGAGTAGCGTGCTGGGCGCTACCCTCTCCGAGCTCTCGACCGCGCTCCAGAAAAAGAACCTCTCCTCGGTCGAGCTGACGCAGCTCCACCTCGAGCGAATCAGGCGTCTCGACAAGGACTTGAACGCGTTCATCACGGTCGACGAAGCGCGCGCGCTCGCCGACGCGCGCAAGGCCGACGCGCGCCGTTCGAAAGGCGAGGCCGGACCGCTCCTCGGCATCCCGGTTGCGCATAAGGACATCTTCTGCACCCGCGGCCTGCTCACGACCTGCGGCTCGAAGATGCTGGCCAACTTCGTCAGCCCGTACGACGCGCACGTCATCGAGCGCTTCGATGCGGCCGGCGCGGTGATGCTCGGCAAGTGCAACATGGACGAGTACGCCATGGGCTCCTCCAGCGAGACCTCGCACTTCGGCCCGGTGCGCAACCCTTGGGACCAGCGCGCCGTACCCGGCGGGTCCTCCGGTGGATCCGCCGCCGCAGTGGCGGCGCGCCTCGCGCCCGCCGCCACCGGCACCGATACCGGCGGCTCGATCCGCCAGCCGGCTTCTTTTTCCGGCGTCTCCGGCCTCAAGCCGACCTACGGCGCCGTGTCCCGCTACGGCATCGTCGCCTTCGCCTCCTCGCTCGACCAGGCTGGCCCGATCGGCAAGAGCGCCGAGGACCTGGCGCTGATGATGAATGTCATGGCCGGGTTCGACCCGCGCGATTCGACCAGCCTCGAGCGGCCGAAAGAGGATTACTCGCGGGATCTTCGCCTCGCCCTTTCAGGTATTCGCATCGGTCTGCCAAAGGAATACTTCGGCGACGGCATCGAGCCGGGCGTGCGGAGCGCCCTCGAAGAGGCAATCAAGTGGTACCAGTCACAGGGCGCCAAGACGGTCCCGATCGAGCTGCCGAACGCGAAGCTCGGCGTGCCGGTCTACTACGTAATCGCCTCGGCCGAGGCTTCGTCCAATCTCTCGCGCTATGACGGCGCGCGCTACGGCCATCGCGCGAAGGAATACAAGGATCTCCTCGACATGTACTGCCGCTCGCGTGCCGAGGGTTTCGGCGCCGAGGTGAAGCAGCGCATCCTCGTCGGCACCTACGTGCTCTCGCATGGCTACTACGATGCCTATTACCTGCAGGCGCAGAAGGTGCGACGGCTCATCGCGCGCGACTTTGCCCGCGCTTTTGAGCGCTGCGACGTGATTTTCGGGCCCACTGCGCCGACCACCGCATTTGCGATCGGCGAGAAGGCCGACGATCCGGTGCAGATGTACCTGAACGACATCTTCACCATCCCGGCGCCGCTCGCCGGCCTGCCCGCGCTGTCGGTTCCGTGCGGGTTCGACGGCAGAGGCCTGCCCGTCGGCCTGCAGATGATGGGGCCGCACTTTTCCGAGGCGCACCTGCTCGGGGTGGCGCATCGCTACCAGCAGGCGAGCGACTGGCACCGGCGCGTGCCCAAGGAGACGCCGCTGTGAGGCATGCGGCGCTCCTGTTGCTGGCCCTTGTTTGCGCGCCTGGCGTCGCGCAGGACAAAACCGAGTCGCGCGAGCTGGTCGGCCACATCGGCAGCCGTGATGCGCTGCTCGTGCTGCATGCCGCGCAGCGCCCCGACAGCGGCTGGCAGGTCGCGGGCGAATACCTGTTGCTGCCGACGCTCACTCGCCGCTTCCTCGAAGGCGAGCGCAGCCCGCAGATGGGCGTCACCACCCTGAAGGAGGGCACCAGCGCGATCCTCTTCGGCCGTCCCGCGAGCGGCGAGCTGCGCGGCACCTGGGGCGGCGGCGTCTTCAAGGGCACGCGCTACGGCCCCGGCGGACAGGCGCGCGAGGATTTCGAGTTCAGCGAGGAATTTCCGCCGATGGAGGCGTACACCGGCACGGCGCGCTGCCAGGCGAGCGACGGGCGCTATACCTCCTCGCTCGCCTACGCCGTCGAGGCCGGTCGCATCAAGTCCTTCGAATGGCGCTCGAAGCTCGCGCCGGGCGGTCATCAGTGCCTGATCGTCAACCCCGCGCAGCAGCCGCTGTCCGGCGGGCTGAAGCTCGACACCGGCGGCTGCACCGTCACGCTGCGCGAAGTCGGCGAGCGCGTAAAGGTTGCCGCCGAAGGTTGCACCCAGGTCTGCGGCTCGGAGGCCTACCTCGAGCCGCTGCTCGTCGACAAGCGCGGCAACTGCCAGTTGCTGCGCGCCGAGGTGAAGTGAGCGCCATGGCCTGGGAAATCGTGGTCGGCATCGAGACGCACACTCAGCTCCTCACCAACAGCAAGATGTTCTCGGGCGCTTCGACCGCCTTCGGCGCTGCGCCGAACACGCAGGCCTCGGCCGTCGACATCGCGCTGCCCGGAACGCTGCCAGTCGCCAACCGCGCCGCGGTGGAGCACGCCATCCGCTTCGGCCTCGCGGTGAAGGGCAATATCAACCGTCGCTCCATCTTCGCGCGCAAGAACTACTTCTACCCCGACCTGCCGAAGGGCTACCAGATCAGCCAGTACGAGACGCCCGTGGTGCAGGGCGGCGAGCTCACTTTTTTTGTCGGGGAATCGCCAAAAACCGTTCGCCTGACCCGCGCCCACCTGGAAGAGGACGCCGGCAAGTCGCTGCACGAAGGCTTTCACGGCATGACCGGCATCGACCTCAATCGCGCCGGCACGCCGCTCCTTGAGATCGTGAGCGAGCCGGAGCTGCGCGGTGCGAAGGAGGCAATCGCGTACGCCCGTGCGCTGCACTCACTCGTCACCTGGATCGGCATCTGCGACGGCAACATGCAGGAGGGCTCCTTCCGCTGCGACGCGAACGTTTCCGTACGGAAGACCGGCGACACCAAGCTCGGCACGCGTTGCGAGCTGAAGAACCTCAACTCCTTCCGCTTCATGGAGCAGGCGATCGAATTCGAAGCGCGGCGCCAGATCGATCTGCTCGAAGACGGCAAGAAGGTCGATCAGGAAACGCGCCTCTACGACCCCGACAAGAACGAAACGCGCTCCATGCGCAGCAAGGAAGACGCGCACGACTACCGCTACTTTCCGGATCCTGACTTGCTCCCACTCGTCGTGACTGACGAAATGATCGAACGAGTCAAGAAACAGATGCCTCCTCTGCCAGAGATGCAGCGGAAGGAATTGATCAGTCTTTACGGGCTAACCTCAGCACAGGCGAATCAACTCACAGTCAATCGTGCGACGTCGACGTTTGCGCTATCGGCGTTTGCGGGCGCTCCAAATACGAGCTGGCCCACCATCACGAACTGGATCAATGGGCCGTTGGCGGCAAAGTTGAACGACGAGAGCATTGATATTGAGAAACGTCGTATCTCACCAGATCAGCTTCGTACGCTCGCGATTCGCATGGACGAAGGAGTTTTGTCCGGAAAGATGGCAAAAGAAGTCTTCGACGCGGTCTGGGCGGGTGAGGGCGAAGTGGACGCAATTATCGAGAGGCGAGGACTAAAACAAATCAGCGACGCGGGCGAGCTCGAGAAGCTGGTCGACGCGGCGATCGCGGCGGGGGCGAAGCAGGTGGCGGACTACCGCGCCGGCAAGGAGAAGGCGCTGCAGTCGCTGGTGGGGCAGGTGATGAAAGCGAGCCGGGGGAAGGCCAATCCGGCGCAGGTCAACGAGATCCTGCGCCGCAAGCTTGGCGGCTAGCGCCGCAGCGAGAGGTAGCGCTTCTTGTCGTCGTCGTACTTCGCGTTGATGGTGTTCACTTCCTTCTTCTTGTTCTCGAGCGACTCCTGCTGCACCTTGAGGTCGAACTCGACCTGGCGGATCTCCTCCAGCATGCGCGGCGGCGGCTTTGACTTGCCCGACTTGTCCTCGTAGAACTCGAGCTCCTTGTCGTAGGCCGCCCGCTTTTTCTTCAGGTCTTCGATGCGCCGGCCGATTTCGCCCACGGTCTTCTCGTTGTCGGCGAGCGCGCGATGGCGCTGGTTCTCGATGTCCTTTTCGCTGGTGTAGGTGGCGAGCAGCGCGCGGTCGCGGCGGCTCTGCTCCCTGGCGGCCGCGTCGAGCTTCGCCTTCTGCGCCTTCTCCGCCTCCTTCGCCTCCACCTCCTTCTCGCTCGCCTCGGGCTCGATGCGCTTGACGACGAAGCCCTGCGTGTTGATCTGCTCGACCAGGCGGCCGTAGCACTGCGGCGGGACGGTGTTGCCGTAGTACTTCTTGCCGTCCTTGCCCTGGCAGCGGAAGGTGGTGGGCTGCTGCGCGCCGGCCGCGAACGGCGCGAGCGCGAGCGCGGCGGCACAAATGGTCAGGATTCGCGGCGACATCGTCACACTCCCTAGGTGCGAGTCGGATCTTCGGACAATTCTAACCTGTTAGAATCCGCGCGCCCATGCACTCCGCCGACCGGGCTTTCATCGCCGAGACCACCGCCAAGATGCTGCTCGAGGTGAAGGCCGTGCTGTTTTTCACGGACCAGCCCTTCATCTTCACTTCCGGCTGGGCGAGCCCGGTCTACATCGACTGCCGCAAGCTGATCTTCTACCCGCGCATCCGCGGCCAGCTGGTCGACTTCGCCACCGACACCCTCGAGCGCGAGGTCGGTTTCGAGCAGTTCGACGTGATCGCCGGCGGCGAGACCGCCGGCATCCCGTACGCGGCGTGGATAGCCGAGCGGCTCGGCCTGCCGATGCAGTACGTGCGCAAGAAGGCGAAGGGCTTCGGCCGCAACGCGCAGATCGAGGGCGACATCCGCGAGGGCGCGCGCACGCTGCTGGTCGAGGATCTCACCACCGACGGGCGCTCGAAAATCAATTTCTGCCAGGCGCTGCGCACGGCGGGCGCGGTGGTCGAGCACGTCTTCGTCAACTTCTACTACGACATCTTCCCGGAGTCGAAGAAGACGCTCGCCGAGCTGCAGGTGCGGCTGCACTACCTCGCCACCTGGTGGGACGTGCTCGCCGCGGTGAAGAAGGGCGGCTACCTGGAAACGGCGAAGGTCGCGGAGGTCGAGAAATTCCTGCACGAGCCGGCCAAGTGGTCGGCCGCGCACGGCGGAGCGTCCAGCTTCCCGAGCGGCTGATGGGCTTCCGCGTCATCACCCTCAACGTCAACGGTATCCGGTCGGCGGCGAAGAAGGGCGTGTTCCGCTGGCTCGCCGCGCAGCGCGCCGACGTGGTGTGCCTGCAGGAGCTGAAGTGCCACCAGGCCGACCTCGACGCCAAGCTGCACGGTCTCAAGGCCTTCGAGAGCTGCTACGCCTTCGCCGAAAAAAAGGGCTACAGCGGCGTCGCGATCTACAGCCGGCATGCGCCCGACGAGGTGAAGCAGGGCTTCGCCGTGCGGGAGTTCGACAGCGAAGGGCGATACGTCGAGGCGCGCTTCGGCAAGCTCTGGGTGATTTCGGTCTACCTGCCTTCCGGCTCGGCCGGTCCGCATCGGCAGGCGTCCAAGTTTCGCTTTTTGAAAAAATTCCTAGTTCATTTGGAAAAGATCAAAAGCAGGGGGCACGAGATCATCCTGTGCGGCGACTGGAACATCGCGCACAAGGAGATCGACCTCAGGAACTGGAAGTCGAACCAGAAGAACTCCGGCTTCCTGCCGGCGGAGCGCGAGTGGCTGACGCGCGTCTTCACCGAGCTGGGCTTCGTCGACGTGTTCCGCAAGCTGAACGCCAAGTCCGAGCAGTACACCTGGTGGTCGAACCGCGGCCAGGCGTGGAAGAAGAACGTCGGCTGGCGCATCGACTACCAGATCGCCACCGCCGGCATCGCGGTCAAGGCGCGCAGGGAGTCGATCTACAAGGCGAAGCGGTTCTCCGACCACGCGCCCTTGACGATCGACTATGACCACTCGGTCGCCTAGCGCGCTCGCGGCGAGGCTGCCGGAGGGCCTGCGGCCGTATCTCGAGGCGGGTCCGCTCGCGGCGCTGTTCCTCGGCGTCTCCTCCGGCTTCACCTTCGCCATGCTCGGCGCGACGCTCACCACGCGGCTCGCGCAGTACGGCATCAACAAGAGCGCCGTCACCGCCTTCGCGCTCACCATCCTCGCCTACAACCTGAAGTTCCTGTGGGCGCCGCTGGTCGACAACGCGCGCCTGCCGGTCCTCGGCCGCTTCGGGCAGCGACGCAGCTGGCTCTGGCTCGCCGGCGCCGCGGTGATGCTGGCGGTCGCGCTGCTCGGCCTCGCCGACCCGGCGGACTCACTCGCGGTCGTTGCCGCGGGCGCCATCGCGCTCGGCGTTGCCGGCGCGACCTACGACATCATCATCGACGCCTACCGCATCGAGCTGCTCGAGCCGCGGCAGCTCGGGGTGGGCTCCGGCATGTCGCAATACGGCTGGCGCATCGGCGCCGCGGCCGCCGGCGCGCTCGCGCTCGTGCTCGCCGCGCGCGTCGGCTGGGCGGCGGCCTACGCCGCCTGCGCTGTGTTCGCGCTGCCGGCGATGCTGGTCGGCGCGGTGATGGGCGAGCCCCCCCGTCACCGGGAGCCGCAAAAGTCCCGCGGGGTGCCGGCGGCGCTAGTCGCGTATCTCAGCCCGCTCGTCGAGTTCCTCAAGCGGCAGGGCGCGCTGGTCGTCCTGCTCTTCGTGCTGATCCACAAGATCGGCGACACCCTCGCCAACCTGACGCTGCGGCTGCTGTTCAAGGATCTCGGCTTCAGCAACGACGAGGTCGCCTTCTATGACGTCGGCGTCGGCTTCGTCGCGCTGCTCGTCGGCATCTTCGTCGGCGGCGTGCTGTACGCGCGCCTCGGCATGAAGCGCTCGGTGCTGATCAGCCTGATCCTGATGGCGGTGTCGAACCTGAGCTTCGCCGCGCTCGCGGCGGCGGGCCACAGCAACCTCGGCATGGCGGCGGCAGTCGGCTTCGAGAACTTCGCGAGCGGCATCGGCGGCGTCACGGTCGTCGCCTATCTCTCGGCGCTGTGCAACCTGCGCTTCACCGCGACGCAGTACGCGCTGCTTTCGGCGCTCGCCAGCATCGCCGGCCGCCTCTTCACCGGAACCACCGCCGGCGCGCTGATCGAGGCGATCGGCTACGTCAACTTCTATCTGTTGACGACGCTGGTGGCGCTGCCCGGGGTGCTGCTGTTCTGGCTCATGATCCGGTCGGGACTCGCCGACGTTTCGATCGGCTCTGCCGGGCAGGATACAAGCCGATAACACATCGATCCCCGCGTTGGCCTTAGAGTGCGCGCAAAAGGGGACCGCATGAAATCTCGCACGTTGTTGTTGATGGCGGCGCTGGCCGCCACCAGCGCTCACGCCGATGAATCGTTGCGCCGCGACGCGCTCGGACTGTTCGGCCGCCTGGAGGCGCCGGCGGCGCCCGGGCCCGAAGCCGAGCTCGGCCGGGCGCTTTTCTGGGACCAGCGCGTCTCGCTCGACGGCAAGACCTCCTGCGGCAGCTGCCATCCCGCGCGCGACGGGGGCGCCGACCGGCGCCGCTTCTCGCCCGACGCGCGCGGCGAGCTCACTTCGCGCCATTCGCCCACCGTCTTCAATTCCACCCGGCAGCCCGCGCTGCGCTGGCTCGGCGACCGCAAGACCGCCGCCGACCAGGCGGAAGGATCGCTTACCGGCTCGCTCGGCTTCACTTCGAAGCCCGCGGCGCTGGAGAAGCTGCGTGCGCTCGACTACCTGGCGGCGTTCCGCACGGCGTATCCGCAGCAGGCTGAACCGATGACCACCGCGAACTATGGGCGGGCGGTGGAGGCCTACGAGGCGACGCTCGTCACGCCGGCGCCGTTCGACCGTTTTCTCGCGGGCGACGACGGCGCGCTGAACGAGCGGCAACAGGCCGGCCTGCGCGCGTTCATGGCGACCGGATGCGCCGGCTGCCATAGCGGCGCGCTGCTCGGCGGCGCGTCCATGCAGCGGTTCGGCGTGGTCAAGGACTACTGGCTCGAAACCGGCTCGGCCAAAGTCGACGTTGGCCGCGTCGCGTTCACGAAGAAGGAAGAGGATCGCTACGTATTCCGCGTGGCGATGCTGCGCAACATCGCGAGGACCGCGCCGTACTTCCACGACGGCTCGGTGGACACGCTCGACCGGGCGGTCCGCGTCATGGCGACCCTCCAGCTTGGCAAGACGCTCGACGACGCGACCGCGGGTGCGATCGTCGCCTTCCTCGAGTCGCTCAGCGGCGAAGTTCCGGTCAACTACGCGCCGCCGGGCAAGCGCCCCGACCTGTAGCGCCGCGGCTAGCGGTGGCGGCGCCTTTGGCGCGCCACCTTCGACGCCTGCTTGCCGAGCGCGCTGCGCGTGCGCTTCGGCAGGTGCGCGATGGTGCGCTTGCGGCGGGCGGCCTGCGCCGCCTTGCGGATATTCCTTCGGGCTGCGGTTCTCTGTCTCGCGGTGCTCATCCTGCCTCCTTTTGCGAGAAGCGGTGCAGTTTCCGTACCCGCAGCGCGTAGATCATCAGCGCGACGACGCCGAGGTTGAGCGCGAGCGCGGTGACTTTGATCCAGGAAAAGCCGCGCGAGAGCTCGTAGACCTCGACCGGCACGTAGATCGCGCCGCTCGCGGCGGCGAGCCACTCAGCCCAGCCGCGCGAGCGCCACAAGCCGTAAGCCTCGGCGAAGCGCACCGCCGCATACGCCACCACCAGGCAGGCGATCAGCCAGAGCTGGGCGTTGCTCGTGTCCTCGAGGATGCGGACGAAGACGTTCGGATAGCTTTTGCCGGCATTGAGGTGCAGCCGGCCCACCAGCTCCACGGCGAGGTGCCGAAAGTCGTGCGGAATGAGGTAGAAGAGGCCGCCGGCGGCGAGCAGCGCGAGCGCTCCCTTGAACGCCTCGAATACCGCGACCGCGCGCAGCCCTTCGCGGAGCGGGTTGCCGCTTTTCAAGCGGCGGCGCAGCGGTAGACGGCGAGGCTGCCCAGAAGATTGGGCATCAC